>DASUNM010000027.1:600000-959936 GCA_036277115.1 Pyrinomonadaceae bacterium | reverse complement strand
GAGCAGGATGTGCTCTCGGGTCTGCGGCATCGGACCATCGGTCGCGGCCACCACCAGAATCGCGCCGTCCATCTGCGCCGCGCCGGTGATCATGTTCTTCACATAGTCGGCGTGACCCGGACAGTCCACGTGCGCGTAGTGGCGATTAGGCGTCTCGTACTCGACGTGCGCGGTCGCGATCGTGATGCCTCTGGCTTTCTCTTCCGGCGCCTTATCAATCTGATCGAAAGCCACAAACTGCACTTTCGGATTGTTCTTCGCCAAAACTTTCGTAATGGCCGCCGTCAAAGTCGTCTTGCCATGGTCCACGTGCCCAATCGTCCCGATGTTCACGTGCGGCTTACTGCGATCAAATTTCTCTTTGCTCATGGTTGTTCTATCTGTCCCCTATTTAGTTGCCACGCCCTGAACCTTCGCGATCACTTCTTCAGCGACGTTCTTGGGCGCCTGATCATAACGCTCGAAATGCATCGTCGAAGTTGCGCGACCCTGCGTTGCCGAACGCAGGTCGGTCGTATAACCAAACATTTCCGACAGCGGCACGTACGCGGTGATCACCTGTGCGCCGCCTGGCCTTATCTCAGTGCCGGCGAACTGGCCCCGACGCTTCATCAGATCGCCGTTCACGGCGCCCACATAATCGTCGGGCGTTACCACTTCGATCCGCATGATTGGTTCCAGCAGAACCGGCTTGGCCTTCCTGACCGCGTCCTGGAAAGCCAGCGAACCGGCAATAATGAAAGCGCGCTCGTCCGAGTCAACCTCGTGAAAGCCACCGTCAACCAGGCGCACCTTGATGTCGACCAGGTCATAGCCGGCGAGATAGCCACGTTCCATGGCGTCGTGAACACCCTGCTCGGTCGGCTTGATGAACTCGCGCGGAATTGCGCCACCCTTGATCTCGCTCTCGAAAACAAAACCTTCGCCGGGCGCCGGCTCAATCTCGAGCTCGACATGCGCATACTGCCCGCGACCACCGGTCTGCTTCTTGAAGATTTCTTTACCCGCGGCGGGCTGGGTGATGGTCTCGCGATAGGCGACCTGCGGTTTGCCCACATTGGCTTCGACGCCGAACTCGCGCTTCATGCGATCGACAATGATTTCGAGATGCAACTCGCCCATTCCGGCGATAATTGTCTGACCGGTTTCCTGGTCGGTTGAAACGTTAAATGAAGGATCTTCCTGAGCCAGCCGGCCAAGCGCCACACCCAGCTTGTCCTGATCGGCACGCGTCTTCGGCTCCACGGCGACGCGAATAACCGGCGCGGGGAACTCGATCGCCTCAAGAATGATCGGCTTGTTTTCGTCACAAACCGTATCGCCCGTGGTGACCTGCTTCATGCCGCCGATGGCGATGATTTCGCCGGCGCTCGCCGATTCAATATCTTCACGCTTGTTTGCGTGCATGCGCATCAACCGGCCGACCCGCTCTTTCGTGTCCTTCGCTGAGTTGTACGCGTACGAACCTGACTTGATCGTGCCGCTGTAAATGCGCACGAACGAAAGCTGGCCGAGGTGCTTGTCAGCCATGATCTTGAACACCAGACCGCTAAACGGCGCCGTCGCATCCGGCGGACGCGTTTCTTTCTGAGCGTTCTTCGGATTGACGCCTTCAACCGGCGGAATATCGAGCGGCGACGGCATATAGTCGACGACGGCGTCGAGCAGCGTCTGCACGCCTTTGTTCTTGAAAGCTGAACCCGTCACCACCGGGACCAAACGCAGCTCGAGCGTTCCTTTGCGCAGCGCTTTGCGAATCTCGGCTTCAGTGATCGGCTGGGCTTCGACGTACTTGTGCATCAAGTCGTCATCAACCATCGCGACCGCTTCAATCAATTTTTCACGCGCGGCGGCGGCTTCTTCTTTCAGCTCGGCCGGAATTTCAATCTCTTCGTACTTTGCGCCTTTTGATTCATCGTTCCAGACCAGCCCCTTCATCGTGATGATATCGATGACGCCTTTGAACTGATCTTCATGTCCGATGGGAATTTGGAGAGCGACGGGATTTGCGCCCAGGCGGGCAATAATCGAATCGAATGAGCGCTGGAACGACGCGCCGGCGCGATCGAGCTTGTTAATAAAACAAATGCGCGGGACGCCGTATTTGTCTGCCTGACGCCAAACAGTTTCGGACTGCGGCTCGACACCGGCGACGCCATCGAATACCGCGACCGCGCCGTCAAGCACGCGCAGACTGCGCTCAACTTCCATCGTGAAATCTACGTGGCCCGGCGTGTCGATGATGTTGATGCGATGATCGACACCGTTCCGTTCCCAGAAACAGGTCGTCGCAGCGCTGGTGATCGTGATGCCTCGCTCCTGCTCCTGCTCCATCCAGTCCATGGTCGCCGTGCCCTCGTGCACCTCGCCAATTTTGTGCGAGACGCCCGTGTAATAAAGGACACGTTCCGTGGTGGTGGTCTTACCGGCATCGATGTGCGCCATGATGCCGATATTCCGGAACAGATTTAAATCGTCGTGCTTAGCCATCTTCTATTGGTACGCACGCTTCCAGCGTGCTGTGGTGGCACGCCGGAGGCGTGCGTACCCTTACCACTTGTAGTGAGCAAATGCTTTATTCGCATCGGCCATGCGATGCGTATCTTCCTTTTTCTTCACTGCGTTGCCGCGATTGTTCGCCGCATCAAGTAACTCAGCCGCCAACCGATCGGTCATTGTCTTTTCGCCGCGACTGCGTGCATAGGCGACGATCCAGCGAATTGCCAGCGCGCCACGCCTCTCCTGGTGGACTTCAACCGGCACCTGATAGGTGGATCCACCGACGCGTCGCGATTTCACTTCAACCGTGGGTCTGACGTTTTCGATGGCGCGCTTGAAAACTTTCAAAGGCTCATCGCCGGCCTTATCGCCGACCTGCCGCAGGGCATCATAAAAAGTACGCTCGGCCAGCGAACGCTTGCCGCCCCACATGATGCCGTTGATGAACTTCGTCACCAGCGGACTGTTGTAGACCGGATCGGGAAGAACAGCTCTTCGCTCTGCAACTCTGCGTCTCGGCATCGGTTACTTCGCGCCTCCCTTTGGACGTTTGGCGCCGTATTTCGAACGGCTCTTCTTGCGATCGCTGACGCCGACGGAATCCAGCGTGCCGCGAATCACGTGATAGCGAACCCCCGGCAAATCCTTGACGCGCCCGCCACGAATCAAAACGATCGAGTGCTCCTGCAAATTGTGGCCGACGCCCGGAATATAGGTCGTGACCTCGATGCCGTTGGTCAGACGAACGCGCGCGACTTTGCGCAGCGCGGAGTTCGGTTTCTTCGGCGTCTGGGTATAGACGCGTGTGCATACACCGCGTTTCTGCGGAGAACTCTGGAGCGCCGGGCTGGCCGTCTTGTATTTGACTGCCTGGCGTCCTTTACGAACTAGTTGATTTATCGTCGGCATCTTTACCTGTTTCTCAAACTCGGTAGCGGGCGTGTAAAGCGCAAAAAGGGCCGCGGCCTGCCTCTTTCCGGAACGTGTCCGGCAGTCAGCGCAGACAAACTGGCCTGCTCCAAATTAGTTAAAGGGACGTTCTGTTTTCGCTTTTAGGCGGGCGCGGATTTGGCTTCCCAAAGCCCAAAATTAGCCGAAGCTTTTCTGTAGCGTCGCGGCACCAGGCGGGGCCGTTTGCCGCGTTCGCATCGTGAAGGATGCGAGCTTTACGCCACAATATTTAACGGCCGATGCCACGCATCGAGCCGGGCAACGCCTCCGCACCGACAGAACCAGTTACAGCGTTGCACTAGAGGAAATCGGAAACTGAGTCCGAAACGGGAAACTATAAGGGTGCGCACTTTTGATGTCAAGCGCGCCAGCGCAGCTCAAGCCAGCGCCTTGATGAGATAGACGATTCCGGTGATCGCGCCGCCGATGATAGCCAGCAACAGGACCACCAGCGCCCCCACCATCAGCTTGAACTTTAGATAACGGTTCTTGCTTGGCGGCGAAAGCGAACTCTGCGGAAAATAAGGCGGTGGTGTGTAAGTGGCCATGGGCTCGTTACGTCAGTACCACCTGCGGTAGCGGGTGGGTGATTCTTTAAATGCCGCAGCGATCCTACTCGGTACGGCTCAAGTTCGCAAAGAGGGTCTCGTGTCAGGACCCCGAGCGGCAGCGAGGGGGATCATCCCAAGCGAGTCTAAGGACTTGGCTTGGAGCTTGAATTTGAATTGGCGTTCGCGTTGGCATTCTGCTGCTTCCGGAGCATCTCCTCGTTATGCTTCCGGCCCTGGCGAATACGTTGCGCGCCTTCCTTCGCTTCTTCCAGCCCCTCGGTCGCGCGATAGTCTTCCGGCTGAAGTTCCAACGCTTTCTCGAACGCGCCAATCGCTTCGGTGTAACGCGCCAGCTTATTCAGCGAGCTGCCAAGTTGGTACCAGCTCTCCTCATCATCCGACTTTACCTGCGTCGCCTGGCGATAGGCGCGCACGGCATCTTCATCGCGATGCAGAAAGTTGTAAGCCTCGCCCAAGTAGAAGTAGTCGGCACTGTTTTTTGAATCGTTCTGAGTCCTCTTTTTGAAAAGATCGACGGCCTTCTTGTACTGCTCTTCGGCCTCGTCTTTCTTCCCCAGAGCCGCCAGGGACATGCCCAAACGAAGATGCGCCTCGGCATGATTCGGATCGATTTGGATTGCCTGCTTGAGAATTTCCAACGCGCGCTCGTCTTCGTCGTTCTTGTAAAGCTCGCGCGCCTGATCGACTAAAGCCTGCGCCTGCCGGTTGGTCTCCTCAGGATTCGCTGAGTTTGTCGGTGAATTGGAGTTCGCGTTGCCCGAGTTGGCTCGTTTGCGACAGGCGCCCGCGCTAAGCGTCACCAGTAAAACTACAAAGATGACGAGCGATGCTTTCGGGGAGAGGCGAATAAAGGATGCTCCAGCCATGAACCCGCACCTATCTACGCTGAATAGTCTTTGTGAGTCAAATAGCCGGCTGATTGTTGTCTTAAATCTAAAGTGGTTTGAGGGCAAAAAAAGAAAGCGCAAGCTGTCTTGCGCTTCGTCATAAATAGAATGGGCGCTGCAACGTGGGGGTCGCAGCGCCCATCCATTTTCGTGGTTACTGTCCTCACCCCAGCAACCACTTGAGACGGAGGATCCACCAACCGTCTCTCTTGCCCCGCAATATACACCGCAACGATTGTGCCGCGCAATAGAGTTTTTTGGACAGAGAAAACACTTGAAAATACATTAGTTTTTGTTGGCCCATCGACGCCTTTGCGTCCAACTGTGCAACTCTTTCACAGCCCTGTCTGTAAATTTTCCTCGATCGAAGCATGTGGCGCTGTGAGCAGTCCGGTCACGAATCGCTCGGGGCGCCGATCTCTTTCTCAATAGCGGCGGCCAGGCGTTGAGCCTGCTGATTAACTTCGGATTCGGTTGGACCTTCGATCATCACGCGCGCCAGCGGCTCAGTCCCCGAATAGCGAAGCAATAAACGGCCCCGATCACCCAATGATTGTTGGATTTCGCCTGCCAGGCGCTGCACTGAAGGCAGTTCCTCAAACGGGCGCTTTTCCCGGACGCCTACATTCACCAGAACCTGCGGATAGCGCTGAATTCCCTGGGTGAGTTCCCCGAGCGATTCCTGCTTTTCAACGATCGCGCTTAACAGCATGAGCGTCGTGATAATCCCATCGCCCGCGAGGCTCACTTTCGGAAAAATGATGTGACCCGACTGTTCACCACCCAGCGCCCCACCGCTGCGCAAGAGTTCCTCCAGAACATACTTGTCGCCCACGTCGGTGCGCTCAAGATTGATGCCCTGTGAACGAAGCGCGATCTCCAGTCCGATGTTGCTCATCACGGTGGCGACAACTTTGTCGCCCGACAGCTCGCCGCGGGCTTTCAAATAGTTCGCCAGCACCCAAAGCGTTGCGTCGCCATCGACAAACTTTCCGGTCGCATCAACAAACAGAGCGCGATCGGCGTCGCCATCGAACGCGACGCCAAGATCGGAACCCTCCGCAACGACACGCTCCTGCAAGCTTTCGATGTGAAGCGATCCGGCATTCAAGTTTATGTTTCGTCCGTCCGGCGTGTTGTTGATCGCAATCATATTCGCGCCCAGTCGACGAAAGACCTCGGGAGCGATTTCGGAAGCGGCGCCATTCGCGCAGTCAACCACGATTTTCAGCTTCGCCAACGAAAGCTGCCGGCCGATTTCATCAACCAAGTAGTCAACGTATCTGCCTCGTAACTCTGCGGACTCGGAAGTCCTGGCGGGGTCAGGACCGGCGGCTATTGCGGGCTCAGCTTTGTCTTGACCAGCAATGTCCGACTCGATCGCCCGCTCCATTGCGTCATCCAGCTTGCGCCCGGACGGCTCGAAGATCTTGATGCCATTGTCATGATAAGGATTGTGAGAAGCGCTGATCACAACTCCCGCGTCGGCGGGCAATGTCCGCGTCAGAAATGCGACGCCGGGTGTGGTAATTACGCCGGCGGACTCAACCTCGGCACCCGTCTCTCTCGCCCCAGAGATCAACGCCTCTTCAATCCATCCGCCCGATTCGCGCGTGTCGCGCCCCACGACGATCCTGGCCGCCCTGTCACTTCGTTCAGCCAAACGTCTGGCCAGCGAGCGACCAATCACCTGAACGGTTGCAGCATCAAGGGGGAACTTTCCGGCCTCACCGCGAATCCCGTCAGTCCCAAAAAGTTTTTTCATAAAGAGGTGTACAAGGCCCGTGCGGGCTTACGAAGAGCGTTGCGGCTTTTGTCCCTTGGTCAGCTTGTGGCGCAGAAAGCCGATGAGATCGTACCGTTCATCAATTACAGCAACCGCACCGACGCCGTTGCGCTGCATTAACTCGCGCGCCGAAGCCATGGTCGCCGAGGACGGCACAAACATCGACGAGTTGACTGGGCGCATCACTTCGTGCGCGCGTCGCGTACGCCACTGTTCACGCGGCACATTCTTGAGATCGTCGAGCAAGAGGATGCCGAGCAGTTTCCGATCACGCGCCACGGGAAATGTCGCTTGACGATGCAACGGCAGAAGCTCGTCGATAAAACTCTGCACGGTTGAGTCCGGCTCGATGGCAACCGGAACTGCCATGGCATCGCGCACAGTCGACGGTTCGCGCGCGCCCTTCACGACACTGGTTGCGGCGCCCAGCAGGAACACGCCCACCATGACGGCCCAAAGGCCCATAAAATACGCGCGAAACGTGGGCGCGACCACCATGTAAATTCCAAACGCGATCAGGATCAGCGCAATCAACTGTCCGCAGAAGCCGGCGATCCGCGTCGCCTCGCGCATGTTACCAGTGCGCTTCCAAACGATTGCGCGCAGCACGCGACCGCCGTCCAGCGGATAACCCGGAAACAAATTGAAGATGGCAAGCAGAAGATTTCCGGAAGCGACAAAAAAGAAAAGATAGATCGCGAAATAGAATTCCAGCCGCGTCGAGATCCACAACGCTCCAAACGCAATCATCGAAAACAGAAAGCTCGCCGCCGGGCCGGCCACTGCAATCCTGAATTCGGCGCGCGGACTTTCAGGTTGAGTTCGCATACGCGCGAGTCCTCCAAAGGGATGCAGGACGATTTCTTCGATCGCGATGCCTTCGATTCGGGCCATCAACGCGTGCGACAACTCATGTCCGAAAACAGAGACGAACAATGCCAGCGTCGTAACCACCCCGAGGACCCACGCCATGAACTCGCCGGTCGGCGGAAGGAGCACGACGCCAAGTTGCATCCAGCGACTGCGCACGTTCACCGCAATCAACGCCACGCTCACTGCGAACACAGCGAACCAGCGATAGTCGATTCGCACAGGAATGCCGAAGACGCGCGCGATCAGGATTTGTCGTTTGAAGAAATCGCGGAAGGCCATAAGGCGGCAAAGAGGTAAGAGCCAGGTGCTAAGTGTTACTAGTTAGGTGCTGCGTACACTGGATTAGATGCTGATTGTCTTTAGGGGTTCCCGCTAGTTCCACACTAGTCTTTCCCTTTGCTTGGCTCTGAGCCCTTAGCACTTGGCCGGCTAAGTGCCCGTCGCCTTTTGCCACTGCACATCGAACAGCGGAACGGGTTGTTCGCGGTTCTTGACGTTGATCGCGTCACGCGGGGTGAGTTCGTATCGCGACTTCGCGGCTTTGGCAGTCGCTTCACTGACCAGGATCTGGCCGCCTTTGGCATTCGATTCGAGCCGTGAAGCGGTGTTTACTGCATCACCAATCGCGGTGTATTCCGACCGACGATCAGAGCCGATGTAGCCAACCGTCACGTCGCCGGTGTGCAATCCGATACCGATCCCAATTTCCTGGAAGCCTTCCTCGCGAAGTTCGGTGTTGATGCTGATCATCCGTCGCTGCATGGCGACCGCCGCCGCCAAAGCATTCGCCGCGTCTTTAGGAGTCGTGGTGGGGGCGCCGAACAGCGCCATTAGTCCGTCACCGAGATACTTATCCAGCGTTCCGCCATGCGCAAAGATGATGTCCGTCATCGCTGAGAAGTAGCGGTTAAGCAAATCAACAATCTTTTCCGGCGCCGCATGTTCAGAGATTCGCGTGAAGCCGCGAATGTCGGCGAACAGGATGGTAATGGTTTGCGTGACGCCGCCGAGTTTGAATGACTCGGGATTTTCCAGCATTTGCTTGACGACGTACTCGGGCAAAAACCGGCTGTAGTTCGCCCGCGCAACTTCTTCTTTTGCCAGCCGCTCGTGCGCGCGCACGTTCTCAACCGCGATCGCCGTTTGCGCGGCGACGGCGCTGATCAACTCAAGGTCGTCGGGCTTGAATGCGGAAAACGGATCCAAACGATCGGCATACAAAGCGCCATGAACGCCCGACTCAGTAAACAGCGGCGCGCAAATTGTCGAACGCACGCCTTGCGAAACAATCGAATCCACCCCCGCGAATTGTTCTTCGGCGGCGGCGTCCTGCGACAGCAGCGCCACGCGGTCTTTCATCACCTTCCGCGTGATCGTCCGTCCGATGGTCATCTTCTTGGCGTACGCTTCAAGTTTTTCGTCACGCGCGCGGGTGGCAATGGGAAACAGTTTCGCCTCGTCGGCGTTTTGTTCGGTGACCACCCCGTCCGCAAGCAGCGCGACCACGCGATCCGCCGGCGTCGATCGGAAGATGATGTCCGTGGCCATCTTGAAAATCCGATCGAGGTCGAACCCCGAGCCGAGCGCTTTGCTCATCTCGTAAAGCTCGGCAAGGATGTTTGCCTTTCGTTGTAATTGCTCGAGAACTTTGTCGCGGCCGGCGCCAGGCAGCTTCCCCGTGTCGGCTTGTTGCTTGAGCACAGTGCTCAAAACATCCTTGGCCGACATCAACACCTGTGTATGGCCGAGCGGCTTGTCGTCGTAACTCAGATCGGCGGTGCGCTCTTCCTTTGGCTGTTCGAACTTGATCGTGCTGGCGCCTATCGTGACGCGATCACCGTTCTTCAGGACGTGTTCGAACTTCTGTTCGCCGTTGATGAAGATCTTGTTCGCGCTCCGATTTATCTGGCCGTTGACGTAAACGCCGTCGATGATCACGAACGAACCATCGTCGGCCGGCTGGATGTGCGCGTGGTGACGCGACGCGCGCGGATCGTCCAGGACGATTTGATTGTCGGGAGCGCGCCCGATGTTACAAGTGAGTTTCGGCGCCAGACTGTGCTCCGATTGGCGACCGCTGGCGTCTGTGATCTTTAGAAGAGGCATCGGTTCTAACTCGATATTGCCGAAGAGCGCAGCCGATTCTACAAGCAAACACTCGTCAATCCTAGCAACACTTTCGGCCTCGGATTTTTCTTGCCGTTCACCTGATACGGTGGGATGATGACGCCCTGAAACGGCTTTAGCCCTCGCAAAGGAGGCAGCACCCCATGCCGCTCCAACGACTCTCGCTTCCGTTTACAAGCGCACTTGCTGCATTGCTGTTGCTCGTGCCGCTCTCGGCCCAGGCGCAAACTGCGCCCGCGGGCGCGAAACCAACCGCTACAATTTCGGGCAGAATCACCGTGAACGAAAAAGGCGCTCCCGACATTTTGGTTGCGGCTCAACAGTTGGATAGACCTTTTCAGCAGCCCGCCGCGCGCGCGAAGTCCGATGCCAACGGGCGCTACCGCTTAACGGGGTTGCCGGCGGGTCAATATCAGATTACGGCTATCGCTCCCGCGTTAGCGCCTGAGCAAACCGGATCATCGGGTCCGATGAGCCGCATGGGTAAAAGCCTGCTGCTGGCGCCGGGCGAAGAAGCTGACGACGTCGACATAAAACTTGTCCAGGGTGCCGTGATTACGGGTCGCGTTACGGATGCGGACGGCAAGCCGGTGATCGAAGAACGAATAAACTTGCAGACAGTCGATCAAGCCGGCAACGTAACCAACCAGGGCAACAACATTCCGGTAAATTATCAGATGAGCCAGACGGACGATCGTGGCATCTACCGGATCTACGGTCTGTCGGCGGGACGTTATCGCCTCAGCGTTGGCACAACTGAAGGTGGTTTCATGTCGTCAAGAAACCGCACCTACTATCCGGTAACTTTCTACGGCAACACTACCGACGCAGCCAAAGCTTCAGTCGTAGAATTGCAAGACGGTACCGAGGCCAACAATATCGACATCCGGGTCGGCCGCGCCGCGAACACTTTTGTCGCCAGCGGCCGCGTCGTCGATGCTGAGAATGGCCAGCCGATTCCCAACCTGCGCTTATCGTACGGCCCCGCAAAAGTGAACCAACCTTTCTATGCCTACTACGTCGGTTCGGCCGCCAGCGCCCGCGGTGAGTTTCGGTTGGAAGGCCTCGAGCCCGGCCGGTACGGCGTGTCGGTGGCGGCATCTTTCGAATCTTCCGCGCATTACGCCGACACGATCTTCTTTGAGATTGTTGACGCCGACGTTACCAATCTTGAAGTGAAGGCGACGCGCGGGCAGACGTTGAGTGGGGTGGTAGTCTTCGAGGGCAGTCGCGCGAAAGAACTACAACAGAACCTCGGACTTCTAAGAGTCGGCGCTAACGTTACTTCGCCGACAAATCCGGGAAACTCAACCTCCAGTTCCGCAGCGATTGCTGCAGATGGGAGCTTTCAGCTTTCCGGCATGCGACCGGGCAAGGCCCGGCTTTACATCGCGGCAATGCCGACTTCACCGCTGCGCGGCATCACGATACTGCGCGCCGAACGCGGTGGCCTGGATGTCACCCAGAACCTTGAGGTTCAAGCCGGTGAATCGATAACCGATCTGCGCATCGTAGCTTCGCTCGGCTCCGGCACCGTTCGCGGCACCGTCAGAGTTGTTGGAGGCGACCTGCCGCCAAACCTCCGCATGTTTATCAGCATGCGACGCGAGGGAGCGCCTCAAGCTGGTGGGGGCATGGTGGATGCCCGCGGCCGTTTTCTTATTAGCAGTCTGACGAGCGGCACATATGAGGTGGTGCTCAACATGAATTACGTTCCACCACCACCAGGAGGAGCACGCCCGATCAAACCGCAGACTCAGACGGTCACCGTCTCAGACGGCGTCGAAACTCAGGTTGATTTCCTCGTCGACTTAACGCCGAAAGAAGGTGGCCCGTGATCACCCTGCGAAAACTTTTGGCCGCCTTCATCCTTCTTCAGGCACTGGCTGTCGCAATCCAGGCGCAGGCGCCGGAAGCGAGCTCAACCAAAACCGGAGTTATCACGGGGATCGTCACCTCGTCATCCGGAGATCTTCCCACGAGAACGACCGTTTACGCTTCGCCGCTGGGCGGTACCGTTCCGCCGCAGACCGCAGTTATCAACAGCAACGGCGCGTTCCGCATCGAAAATCTGGAGATTGGTGTTTACCGCGTCTGGGCCGGCGCGTCGGGGTTCGTTGTCGACCCGCAAAGCATTCCACCTGAAACGCGCGGCATTTATCACACGGGTGATTCAGTCACACTTACTTTGAGAAAGGGTGGAGTCATCACCGGCCGAGTACTCAAGAATGACGCGCCCGTTATCGCCACCCCCGTCCGCGCTTTTCGCGTTCGTGATGAAAACGGCAAACCAACCGAAAGCCTTGGCGCGGTCGCTGAGCGAATGACTGACGATCGCGGCGTGTATCGCATGTACACTTTGCTGCCGGGGACCTACGTAGTTTCAGCCGGCGGCATGAGCAGGTTCTTTGGCGGGTTCGGGACGACCGCGTATGACCAGGATGTGCCGACGTACGCACCCTCAGCCACCCGCGACACGGCCCAGGAAGTGGTCGTGCGCAGCGGCGAAGAAGCGACCGCCGACATTCAGTACCGCGCCGAACCGGGCCACGCCATCAGCGGAACGGTGTCTGGTTTCCCGGACGCGCAAGGAGCCATGAGCTCCGGCGGGACAGTAACCCTCACGGACGTAAAAACGCGAACGATGCTGATGGGCGCGCAGGCCTCAATGTTCACTGACCACACCTTCGTTTTTTACGGACTGCCCGACGGTGAATACGAATTGGTTGGGCAACAGTTTTCAGCAACACGCGACGTCAGAGCATCTGAGCCGAAACGCATCAAGGTTCAGGGCGCTGACATCACGGGTGTGCATCTCACCGTGGTTCCGCTTCCCGCGATTACAGGCCGGGTCATTCTCGATAGCAGCTCACCGGCGGATTGCGTGAAGCGACGGGCCACTGCTTTTCAAGAGACAGTCGTCAGCGTGCGGCGGCAAAAGAAACCAACGAAGCCCGGCGCCCCAGAAGACGCCCTGGCCGATGCGGTGCCGTTGAGCGCGCTCGAGCAAGGCGCTGAAGACGTGCCCGACGCGAAAGGTGACTTCATATTGCGCAATCTTCGCGCCGGCACTTATCGACTGAACGTCCAACTTCCAAGTGCCGCGTGGTACTTCCGTTCGGTGGCGCTCGGCGCAAACACGAAGGCGACAGATTGGAAAGTAGTCAGCGAGGGCGTCAATGTGAAGCAATCGGTGTCCGGGCTGACCGTAACGATCAGCGAAGGCGCAGCCGGCCTACGCGGCCGCATAACCGTTGCCGAAGGACAGCGACTACCGTCGCGAACCGTTGTCTATCTTGTTCCGGCAGAGAAAGAGAACGCGCTGAATCTGCTCAGGTATTTTGAAGCGCGCGTGGAAAGCGACGGCGCCTTTAACATCCGGAACGTGGTGCCTGGTGACTATTTAATTCACGCGCGGGCTGCCGAGGGCGATACACCAAGAATGATCTCGATCCGCGAAGATCTTGATCTTAGAACGACCGTCACTCGTGAAGCCGAAAAAGCAAAGCAGAGTGTGACGCTGAAGGCATGCGAGCGACTCGAGAACTACGAGTTTGCCTACCCGCCGGCTAAACCGTAACGTGCTCGCCCATGTGTTGCGGATCGAGACTGACATCCATTTCCGGCACACCTTCATCGAACGGTTCCGAAGTGGCACAGACTTCAGTCTGTGATTTCGACGGAGAAACACAGACTAAAGTCTGTGCCACTTCCGATGAGCGCGCTCTGTGACTCAGCAGACCGTATGCTAGAGTGTTTTTGAATCCCCTTTACAGTTTCGCGCGTATTAACGCATTAATGCGGCAGGTTAAAACCCATTTCGCACAGAACGGACTCTTGACGTGAAACGAATTTTTCTTGTTTTCAGCATCGTGTTGGCAATGGTCGCGCAGCTCGCCGCCCGGCCGACCTTTCCCAGGCTTGCGCAGAACCGGCAAGGTCAAAGCGCGCAAGCAAAAACGACAACCAAACCGGCGTCGGACATCAACAGCCGCGTGCTGCCAAACGGTCTGGAAGTGGTCACGCTGGAAGATCATTCCGTGCCGCTGGTGACGATTGAGCTGGCCGTACGCAACGGTTCGTTCACTGAGCCGCCTGAGCTGAACGGTTTGTCCCATCTTTACGAGCACATGTTCTTTAAGGCGAATCGCGCCATCGCGAACGCCGACCAGTACCTCCAGAAAATCGGCCAACTCGGCATCGCCTACAACGCCACGACGCGGGAAGAAGTCGTGCATTACTACTTCACGACGACCAGTCCGAACCTGCGCACCGCGATGAATTTCATGCGCGACGCGTCGCGATATCCGCTGTTTGATAAAGGCGAGTTCGAGCGGGAACGGCAGGTGGTCATCGGCGAAATCGATCGCAACGAATCGAATCCCTACTATTACCTGAATCTCGAGATGACCAACCGGCTCTACTACAAATATCCGAGCCGGAAAAATCCATTGGGTAGTCGGCAGACGGTTTCCGCCGCGACGACTGACATGATGCGTTTGATTCAGTCTCGTTACTATGTGCCGAACAACTCGGCGCTGATCGTGACCGGCGACGTTCAATTTGAAGAGGTTTTTAAACTGGCGCAGGAGTTTTTCGGTGATTGGCCGCGGCGCGAGCGTGATCCGTTCGTGGAATTTCCGATGGTCGAGCATCCGCCCCTCGCCAAAAGCGAAGGCGCCGTCGTGCAGCAACCCGTGCAGAACGTCATCATCAACATCGGTTGGCACGGGCCATCAACCGTTAAAGACAATCCCGGCACGTACGCCGCCGACGTCTTCTCGTTCATCCTGACGCAGCCCAACTCACGCTTTCAGCGCAACCTGGTGGACAGCGGCCTGGTCGCCGGCGTTACGATCGGCTATCTAACGCAACGCAACGTCGGACCAATCCAAATCATCGCGCAGACGACACCCGACAAATCTCGCGCCGCGATCAAAGCGATCTACAACGAAGTCGCGCACTTCAACGACAAGGATTATTTCACCGACGAACAGTTGGAAAGTGCCAAGGCGCTGCTTGAAGCCGATGACCTGTATTCGCGCGAAAAGTTGAGCGAATACGCGCACACTCTGAGCTTCTGGTGGTCCTCGACCGGCCTGGATTATTTCCGCGGCTATTTGCCGGCCCTGCGGCGCACTTCGCGCCCCGACATCAACCGTTACGTCACCACGTATATTCAGGGTAAGCCCCACATTGGGCTGGCGCTTATTTCCACGGAAGCGCAGCAGCAGGTGAAGCTAACGCCGGAAGAATTGATTGGGCAGTAGGCATTTTCCATTTGTCATCTGGCATTTTTCATTTGGCATTTGGCTTTACAAGAGCAAGGTAATCGTTAAGAGCAAGATGATGAGAACTGACAAAATGAAAAATGAAAATTGGAAAATGAGAAATGGAAAATGGGTTTTCCTGCTCACTGCTTACTGCTTACTGCTTACTTTCTCGCTGACTGCTTTCGGCCAAACACCCGCGCCGCCCACAACCACGACAGCGCCCACGACGGCCCAATCAAACGATCTTCAAAGTCTGATCACGCGACAGGCTTCGCTTGTCACCGAATTTGAAGTTAACGGCCTGAAGGTTTTGTTCAAGCGTCGCGAAGGCGGCCAGAGCGTCGCCGCCGGTCTGTTTATCAAAGGCGGGTCCCGCAACATCACCGCCTCGAACGCGGGCGTGGAGAACCTGATGCTGCAAGTCGCCACTGAAGCCAGCGCCAGCTATCCGCGCGAACGCATGCGTTCGGAGTTAGCGCGCACCGGCACCGTTCTCACTTCGAGCGACAACTACGATTACTCAGTGCTGTCGATGACCTCGACGCGCACAAACTTTGACAGCATGTGGAACTTATTCACCGACGTCGCGCTGCGTCCCTCATTCACCAAAGAAGATTTCGATTTGGCAAAGACGCGCGCGCTGGCCTCGCTCGCCGATGATTCGGACGATCCGGACACGTACCTGCAAAGACTGCAGGAGCATACTGCCTATGCCGGTCATCCTTATGTGAATCGTCCCGAAGGCACCGTCGAATCCGTTTCGCGGCTGACCCTCGAAGACATCCGGCGCTACCACCAGCAAGTGCTGGAGACGTCGCGATTGCTGCTGGTTGTCGTCGGCGATCTCAACGTAAATCAACTGCGTCAGCAAATCACCAATTCGTTTGGCAAACTCCCGCGCGGCAGCTATCGCGCCGATTCGGTGCCGCAACTTTCGTTTAGCTCGCCGAGCGTCAATGTCACTGAGCGCTCTTTGCCGACAAATTATGTGCAGGGTTTGTTCGCCGCGCCGCCGCTGACCTCACCGGACATTTATCCGATGGAGATTGCGTCGGCGATGCTGCGCGACCGCGTGTTTGAAGAAGTCCGGGTTAAGCGAAACCTTTCGTATGCACCCAGCGCATTTCTGTCCAGCCAGGCGGCGAACGTAGGCGGGATCTACGTGAGCGCGGTCGATGCGAACCAGGCGGTGCGCGTAATGCTTGATGAGATCCGGCGACTGCAGACACACCCGCTCGATCAAACCGACATCACCGGCGTCGTCTCGCAATACCTGACGTCATATTACCTGGGACAAGAGACCAACGCGGCGCAGGCCGCGAACCTCGCTGAGTGGGAACTGATCGGCGGCGGCTGGCGAAATTCATTCGAGACGATCGCCAAGCTTCGCGCGGTGGCACCCGCCGACGTGCAGCGCGTCGCGCAGAAGTACATGCGCAACATTCGCTTCGTCGTGCTCGGCAATCCAACCCAAATCGACAAAAACATTTTCACCGGGCAAGCGGGAATCTAACGAAGCGCGCGGGTGTCACGCCTTATTTCGCCTCTGGCGCGGCGGCGATGCTTTGGCTTAATTACTTGAGTAACGGATTAGTTTGTCCGGGAGGGCAGACCTTTCCGTAACAACACTCAGGACAATAAGGGCTACAACATGGGTTGTCGGGATTTTGGCAGGCACAAGCGACACCCTCAGCTGTCTTAGGACAGGTCTTACCTGCTGGAGTGTCGAGTGAGATCGCCGCAGCCAAGCTCAAAACCAACACGGCAATAATCCGAGCTATATGTTTCATTGTTCCTCCAGTGCGATGTTATCGCTCAAAGCGCGTCTATAACGCGAGGCTGACTCCCTGCTCAACATTGAAAAAGACCCACGACCCTGCTTTTAAGGTTTCGGACTCGTCGGAGGCGGACCTATGCTCTCTCCAGGTGTGTAACCGTGTGTCAAAGTTCCAAAGTGCGGATTTGCACTGTTGCCTCCCCCGGCTATCAACCTTGTACCGTTGATTCCAAGTTGAGTTGCCATAGCAGCTACTCCAGAAGTAACCGCCGTGGCCGGATTACGGCTGTAGTATCTGTAAGCTATCTCAAGCACGGTAGACCTTGAGGTCGGGAACCAATCCTGTGACTTACTTACATCGATAGGGTTATCAATGACGAATCTTATCGCCATGAGGATAGAACCCTTACTATTGGAGTCAACATAGTCATATAGAATTCTGTCGCTTCTTCTCCACAATAATTCTGCCGACATCAAAGTCCCCGACAGGTGTGCAGCGTAATAACTATGCGCATCACCGCCGGCAGTAGGAATCCACTGGTAAGGGCAGTAGAGAGCAGGATTTGAGTCGCTATTCTCTCTTCCCAATTCTTCCGGGATTCCTCCGAACCATGAAATGCCGTTCGCTCCATCGTAAGGGCAAACCGAATTGGTCATGCTGGGGTTGGCACTGAAAAATACATCCCCAGTATTATTTCCGGAATGTCTCTCCAACACTCTTTGAGTTGCTTCATCAAAGGCTTGTCTTGGAGTGAAAGAAACGCCGTTCCTATCAACAAGGTTTAGTCCAGAACCTGCGAAGTAGTCAGCAATATAATGAGTCGTGGCACTTCCAACTGAACCCCAATTATGGCTCCGCTGATCGCTTGCCCAATCGGTGAACTTATAAATGTAAGTCCCCAACCAATTCTGAAATGCCTGTTTGTCCGTGGCTGTCCATCCTGAGTAAGTTTCAATCAGGTCTGCAGATGCTATATATCCCGATATGTGTCTGGCCGCCGTCAGGATGCAACCATTGCCTCCAGAGTATCCGTCACCAACACTACAGACGTTGACGCCCGGATCGTCGTTTTGAGACATTTCCAAAATTCTGGTCCTTACTTGTGCCGCGTAAGCTGAGTTACCAGTTAAGTGATAGGCAAGTGCCTTGGCATAAAGTTTTGCCGTCGCGTTCCTCAACTCATCACGATCCATTAAGTTGACGTTCGTATAAGTCCAATCAGTAGGCGTACCCGCGTACGCTATAGCCGCATCAACAGAAGCTTTATAAGGCTGAATGTTGCTTGTGGCCTTTTGTTTTGTCGCGGCCAACTCAACGGGTGTTGTTAAGTACCCTCTTCCTCCGCCAGTACCAGTTGGCGTTGGCGTCGGCGTTGGCGTCGGCGTAGGCGTTGGCGTCGGCGTAGGCGTTGGCGTCGGAGTAGGCGTTGGCGTTGGCGTTGGAGTAGGCGTTGGCGTCGGTGTTGGAGTTGGCGTCGGAGTAGGTGTAGGTGAACCACCGCTTACACCGTGAAGGTAATTGAATTTCGTGAGCGAAGGACTCGATACACTTTCACCTGTACCACCAACAAGCTCAATTCTTGAACTTGTCAAGAACGAGTTGTAACTAACGGAACGTCTTAGAGTCCAGGATGTATTATTAGAACTCGTTTCCAGATAAACCTTACTGGAAGTAATTCTGAATCTTAGGAACCGGTAAGTAGTGGAGCTATAAGTGCTGGTTTTATCGCTTCCAGTGTAAGCTTGAAAATAAATCGTGCTTCCTATGATCCGGAATCGATAATGTTGACCGTAAACTCTTCCTATCCCAAATATGGATTCGGATTTGTCTGTCCCTCTGGGAAGAAGTTCAGTTGATATAGTCAGACCATTCAGATTCATTTCTGGACTGATATAGCCTGAATAATGATCTCCAGATGTTGATGACAACGGTGTTATCACTAAAGCACCAGATGCCTCGGTAACAGCTATGTTCGGATCAAATTGCGACGCAGGCCTGCTCATTAATCCTTTTGTCCACTTAACGGTGTCCATGACACCGTCATCGAAATTGTCGTAATAATTACTTCCTGTTTGGGAAAGAATGGCCGCAGAAAATAGAAAAAGACTGAACGCAAATGCAATTATGCTTTTCACGTTTCGGATCATCAGGTGATAAGGCTTAGTCATAGCGGCCTCCCATAGATTTTGGAGTTCAGGCAACCAAGCGATGCGGCGACTTGGGAACTATATTTGGGTGGTACGCGGAAGTCTTTGGGTTCCTATTAACGAGTTATTAAGAAGTTCTCAAAAACGTCCGGTTGTACCAGCGCTTAGCGAGCTTTTTCTTAAGGCAAGCGTTGCGTCGGTCACAGTTCGAAGCTAGAATTTCGACCAAGCATTTAACAAACCGGGCGACGAGTCCTCGGGATCTCACCAGGCGTATTGGACGAGGGCCACCAATCTCTGAGCGGTTTCTTATCCGACTATTACTGAGTCATGAATCGAGTTATCAGTGACGACGATCTCTACCACTTCGGTCCCTTCTGTTTAGACGAAGGCGAGCGCGTGCTGCTGAGAGACGGCCGCCTTGTGCCTTTGGCGCCGAAAGCACTGAGCACACTGATCGTGCTGGTGCGAAACATGGGACATGTGGTGGAAAAGAATATTCTAATGAATGAAGTCTGGCCGGATGAAGATGTGGAAGAGGGAAATCTCGCGCAGCATATCTTCATGTTGCGAAAGGCACTGGGAGAGAATCCTAAGTACATAGAAACCGTTCCCAGACGTGGTTATCGGTTTCTGGCGACGACAAACCGCATCCACCGCACTTCCAAACGCAATACTGAGAACGCTGAGGCCTATGAGGCTTACTTCAAGGCTCGAACCTGTTGGAACATTCACACTGCCGAAGGTCTCAGGCAGGCATTAGGCTACTTCCAGCAGGCGACAAATGAGGATCCGAACTACTCGTTTGCGTATGCGGGACTGGTTGACTGCTATCTAAGGCTCGCCACCAATTATTTTCCGCCCCCAAATGTGTTGTCGAAGTCGTCAGCAACGACGCACCCACGCGAAGTAGGTGCGACGTTCCCTGAAACAAATACTTCCGTCGAGATACGCTGTCAGTGGGATCGGGAGAATGCGAAAAGAGAGTGGCAGCGTGCCGATGAACTCAAGCTGGACTATCCCGCGGTGCATCAATGGCGCGCGGCATATCTGTTTTCTTTGGGCCTGTATAACCAGACCTTGATGAAAACAGAACAGCTAGTGGACTCTGCATCTAATGCCCCATCGAGCTCACCATCTAATCTGCAAGCCCGCTTCGAGCCCGTAAGTCTAACGCCGGCTGAAGAGTTACAGGTCTTCTGCGTTGTTGCCCGTGAGCAGATTGAGGCCGGGAACTATGACGCGGCGTGCATGGTGCTGGAACGCTGGTGGACTATGGGCGAGTGGCCAAAGCTCGACGGATTGAATTCGCGCTTGTCCGCGGATCTGCTCCTAACGGTAGGAACGCTCGCCGGTTTTGTGGCCAGCGCGAGGCAAGTGCCAAGAGGGCAAAAACACGCTGAGGCGTTGCTCAACGGGGCCATTGGTCTGTCTGAACAACTTGGTTCGAAGATGCTGTCCTGCGAGGGTCGAGTCGATCTGGCCCTCTGCTACCAAAGACAGGGAATGTTGGACCTTGCGCGTGCCACTTTTCTCGCTGCGCTCCAAGTGCTACCGACTAGTGAATTCGAAATCAGACGTTTCGCGTTAATTAGCCTGGCCTCAGTTGAGTGGGAAGCCGGACGCCTTAACGACTCGGCCGCCCGACTTAAGGAAGCTGATGAAATAGTGGAACCAGCGAGTCCGCTGATCAATGCGCGCTCCTATTTGCATCTGGCTGTTACTCTGCAAACTCTTGCGACCTCTGAAACTCGCGGCGAGTATTTACAACGAGCTCTCGAGTATTGCTCCAAGGCCGTCGAACAATATGAGGCTATCGGCAATCATCGTTATGCCGCCATTGCAGAGAATAACTACGGTTACCTGCTCGTGACTTTCAACCGTCTCGATGAAGCAGAGCCCCATCTCGTACGCGCTCGAGAGTTGTTTGCCGCCCTCGATGACAAGCGTAGATGCGCCGAGGTTGATGATTCAATCGCCCACCTCCACCTCGCCGCAGGCAGACTAGAGCTGGCGGAAGAGGCAGTGAGACAGGCTGTCAATGCTCTGGAGTCGGGAGGGTTGGATGGATTTCTGGCCGAATCTCTCACCACACAAGGATTGGTATTGTGCAAGCTTGGGCGTCGTCGCGAAGCGAAACGGATTCTTGACCGGGCACGACAAATTGCAGAGCGCTGCGGCGATCTCGAATGCTCATGTCTTGCACTCCTGATGGTAATTGAGGAGTTGGGTGAGCACTTAGACGAGGAAGAGCGGCTGGAACTATCAGCTCAACTGGAGCAGTTCCTTACCTATTCACAAAAAGCCTCAACAATTGAACGTATCAGAAATGCCCTGGATTCGTTACAGGCCTCGCCGATGAGCGTTCCTAATCAATGAATTTGTCTTCCGTCATTCCCTCCGCCCCCGCGCCGACCCGGTTTTACAGCCGTTTTTCTTTGTTTTCCCTTCCGAATCGGCTTGCTGAATGAATACTCATTCAGTATTATCTTGCGGCCATGATACCCGTCAAAAAAGCCGCCGTTCTGGGCGCTGGAACCATGGGGGCGCAAATCGCCGCGCACCTCGCTAATGCTGGCATTCCGACCGTCCTGCTCGACATCGCGCCGCAGGACTCATCATCAGGATCGAGTGAGGCTGAAACCCGACCGTTAGGAAAGGTGCCGGATCAAAACGCTATCGCTCGCGCCGGCTACGAAGCCGCGAAGAAAGCCAAACCCGCGGCGTTCTTTACCGCCGATCGGGCTTCCCTCGTCGCCGTGGGAAACTTCGAAGAAGACCTCCCAAAGCTGAAAGACTGCGACCTGATCATTGAAGCAGTCGTCGAGAATCTTGAAATCAAACGCAGCCTTTACGAAAAAGTTGAGCAGCATCGGAAGCCTGGCTCTGTCATCGCTTCAAACACCAGTGGAATTCCCCTCAAGTTGCTGGCCGAAGGACGCTCGGATGATTTCCGCGCGCACTTCATCGGCATGCACTTCTTCAATCCGCCGCGCTACATGCACCTCGTCGAGTTGATTCCCACGAAAGGGACTAAAGGCGAAGTCTCTTGCTCGATGTCCGGGTTTCTCGATGAGAGGCTGGGCAAAGGCGTCGTAGTCGCGAAGGATCGTCCGAACTTCATTGCCAATCGCATCGGCACGTACGGCGCGTTGGTGACGATGCGCACGATGATCGACGACGGTTACTCGATTGAAGAGGTGGACAAGATCACGGGACCGGCGGCTGGACGTCCAAAGACCGCCACGTTCCGCACGTTCGATCTCGTGGGCCTCGACGTGTTCGCGCACGTCGTTAAGAACCTGCATGAAAATCTTCCCGACGATCCTGAGCGCGAAATGTTCGTGATGCCTGAGTTCGTCACGAAGATGATCGAACGCCGGCTGCTGGGTAACAAGACGAAGGCCGGTTTCTATCAGCGCAAGCAAGGCGAAGGCGGCAAGCGCGAGATTTGGACGCTCGATACGGCCACGCTCGACTATCGCGCGGCGCAGAAGGTGAAGCTGCCTTCCCTCGACGTCGCCAAGAACATTGAGGACACGCGCGAGCGTTTGAAAACCGTCGTTTGGTCAAAGGATCGCGTCGGCGCTTTTCTTTGGAAGACGGTCTCAAAAACTCTGACCTACACAGCCGAACGCATTCCTGAGATCGCCGACACCGTCGTCGAAGTGGATCGCGCGATGCGTTGGGGATTCAATTGGGAGCTGGGGCCGTTCGAGGTTTGGGACGCCATCGGTGTGGAAAAGTCAGTCGCGAAGCTGAAAGAAGAAGGGCGCGCCGTCCCGGCCAACGTGCAGGCGATGCTCGATTCCGGCGCGAAGACCTTCTACAAACAGGAAGACGGCCAGCGCTTCTATTTTGATTTTGCCTCTTCTAATTACGTGCCGCTCGCGGATCCACCCGGCACAATCATTCTCAAGTCGATCAAGGATCGCACCGCAGTCATCAAGAAGAATTCCGGCGCTTCCATGATCGATCTCGGTGACGGCGTGGCTTGTCTCGAATTCCATTCGAAGATGAATTCGATTGGCGGCGACACGCTTGAGATGCTGCGCTTTGCGATCGCGGAAACAGAAAAGAATTTCGCGGGCCTGGTGGTCGGCAATCAGGGCGTGAACTTTTCGGTCGGCGCGAACCTGATGCTGATGCTGATGGAAGCGCAGGACGAAAACTGGGAAGAGCTCGACATGATCGGGCGTTACTTCCAATCGTCGGTGATGAGTCTTCGTTACTCAGCCAAGCCGGTCGTCGTCGCGCCGTTCCAGATGGTCTTTGGCGGCGGCTGCGAAATGGTCCTGCACGGTGACCGGGTGCGCGCGTCGGCCGAAACCTACATCGGATTGGTCGAGGTCGGCGTCGGAATTATTCCCGCCGGCTGCGGCACCAAAGAGATGTTGGTGCGTGCGATGGATTCGATTCCGGCGGACATGAAAGACGCCGATCCCTTTCCGTTCGTGAAGCGCGCATTTGAAACGATCGCTTTGGCGAAGGTGGCGACGTCTGCGGAACAAGCGCGAGACTTTGGTTTCCTGCGTGAAGAAGATTCGATTTCGATGAATGCCGACCGGCTGATCGCCGACGCGAAGCAGCAAGTGCTGGCGTTAGCGGCCGCCGGATACGTTCAGCCGCAACAGCGCACCGATATTTTGGCTCTGGGCGCGCCGGGCTTAGCGACTCTGAAACTCGGCGTGCATTTGATGAAGCGCGCTGGCTATATCTCCGATCACGACGCGTTGATTGGCGAAAAGCTCGCGCGGATTCTGACCGGTGGCGATCTGAATCATGCGACGCGCGTCAGCGAACAGTACCTGCTCGATCTGGAACGCGAAGCTTTCCTTTCGCTGATTGGCACGCGCAAGACGCAGGATCGGATTGGGCATATGCTCAAGACTGGTAAGCCGTTAAGAAACTAATTGTCAGGAAGGAAGCAACTGATCATGAAAGTCGCCATTCTTCTCTATGACGGTGTAACAGCATTGGATGCTATCGGGCCCTATGAAACCCTCGCTTTACTTCCCGATGTTCAGATTCAATTCGTGGCGAAGGAAAAGGGACCGAAGAAGACTGACAATGGATTTCTTCAGTTAACCGCCGATTACGCATTCGCCGATGTCACCAGCGCGGATGTCCTTGTGGTGCCTGGCTCAGCGAACAGCACCCGAATACAGATGGAGGATGACGCAACGCTGAACTGGCTGCGTGAGATTCATTCGACGACCAAATGGACCACGTCGGTTTGTTCCGGGTCGCTCATCCTGGCTGGTGCCGGTTTGTTGAAAGGTCTGAAAGCGACTACTCATTGGTTCGCTTTGGATATGTTGAAAATGTTTGGGGCCGAGCCGGTTCAGGAACGCATGGTGCAACAAGGCAAAGTGGTCACCGCCGCGGGCGTATCCGCTGGGCTCGACATGGCGCTCTTTCTCGCCGCGGAGATCGCCGGCGCGGAAGTCGCTAAGAGCATTCAGTTGGTCATGGAGTACGATCCTGCGCCCCCCTTCGATTCGGGATCGATTGGCAAAGCTTCACCGGAAGTCGTTAATGCAGCGCGCGACTGTATGGCGCGGCTGACGACGCGAGGTCCGAATCTCAGAGCATCCGCGGTCAGGAGTTAACTTATGAAAGAAGCAGTAATCGTTTCCGCAGTTCGCACCGCCGTCGGCAAGGCGCCGAAGGGCACTTTGCGTGACACGCGCCCCGACGACATGGGCGCCGCGGCCATCAAAGAAGCTATCGCGCGTGTCGCAGGCCTTGAACCGTCCGAAATCGACGACGTGATCATGGGTTGCGCGATGCCCGAAGCTGAACAGGGCATGAACGTCGCTCGCGCGGCCGCGATTCGCGCCGGCCTGCCGGTTGAAACCAGCGCCATGACGATCAATCGGTTCTGCTCGTCGGGCCTGCAGACAATCGCAATGGCGTCAGATCGCATTCGCACGAATGGCGCGCACGTCATCGTCGCCGGCGGCCTGGAGTCGATGTCGATGATTCCGATGGGTGGTCACATCATCCGTCCGAATCCGACTTTGATGGACACGTACCCGGATTTTTATCTCAGCATGGGCCTGGCGACTGAGAACGTCGCGCGCAAGTACGAAGTGTCGCGTGAAGAGCAGGACGCTTTTGCTCTGCAGTCGCATCAACGCGCGGTGGCCGCTTTGGATGCCGACAAATTCAAGGACGAAACGGTGCCTTTGACAGTCTCCGTTGAAGAGCTCGATGCGAAAGGCAAGAAGCAACGCCGCGAGATCAGTTTTGATAAGGATGAAGGCCCGCGCCGCGACAGCACCGCGGAAGCGCTCGCGAATTTGAAGCCGGCTTTCCAGATGAAGGGCACGATTACTGCCGGCAACTCTTCGCAGATGTCCGACGGCGCGGCGGCCGTAATCGTAATGTCTGAGGATCGCGCAAAGGAGCTGGGGGCGAAACCTCTGGCGCGGCTCGTCGCCTACGCAACCGCCGGCTGTCCGCCGGAAGAAATGGGCATCGGGCCGGTGTATGCAATTCCGAAAGCGCTGAAGCTCGCCGGGTTAACGCTCGACGACATTGCGGTCATCGAACTGAATGAAGCATTCGCAGCGCAGTCACTTGCGGTGATCAAGACTCTCGAACTGAATCCCGCCAAAGTGAACGTGAATGGCGGCGCCATTGCGCTGGGCCATCCATTGGGATGCACCGGCGCGAAGCTGACGGCGTCGATCCTGCGCGAGCTTGAAAGACGCGATGCGCGTTACGGCATGGTGACGATGTGTGTCGGCGGCGGCATGGGCGCCGCCGGAATTATTGAACGACTCTGATTGGAGTGCGGTGACTTGTCACCGCTTTGAATTCAATTGAAAAGGAGAAAGCGGCGATGAGTCGCCGCACTCCAAAAGAAAGGCAAAGTTATGGCAGCCGTACTCGAACGAAAAGAAATCATTAAAGGCGGAAGCTTCCTGATTGAAGAGCGCACGCCGGCAGAAGTCTTCACGCCTGAGGACTTCAATGAAGAGCACCGCATGATTGCCGACACCACGCGGCAGTTCATGGACGCGGAAGTGTTGCCGCGCATCAACGAACTGGAAGCCAAGGATTGGAAGCTGGCGCGCGAATTGGTGAAGCAGGCGGCGGAACTTGGCCTGGTCGGCGCGAACATTCCCGAAGAGTATGGCGGGCTCGCCCTGGATCAAACCAGCAGCGCGCTGATTGCAGAGTACCTCGGTCGCTCGGCATCTTTCGCCACGACCCTCGGCGCGCAGAGCGGCATCGGCCTGCTGCCGATTGTCTATTTCGGTACGGAAGCCGCGAAGAAAAAGTACCTGCCGCCAATTGCCGCCGGCGAATTAGTCACGGCGTACGCTTTGACCGAAGCCGGTTCGGGCTCAGACGCGATGGCAGCCAAAGCCACGGCGAAACTGAGCGAGGACGGCACGCAATACGTCCTTAACGGCGAGAAGATGTTCATTACGAACGGCGGCTTCGCAGACATCTACGTCGTGTTCGCCAAAGTCGATGGCGACAAGTTCACCGCATTCATCGTCGAGCGGCAGGAAGGCTGCCATCCCGGCGCGGAAGAACACAAGATGGGAATCAAAGGTTCAAGCACGACGCCGCTGATTCTCGCCGATGCGAAAACGCCGGTGGAAAATCTTCTAGGTGAAGTCGGCAAGGGTCACAAAATCGCTTTCAACATTCTGAACATCGGCCGCTTCAAACTCGGCGCGATGTGTTTGGGTGGGATGAAACTCGCCGTGACCGAATCGGTGAAGTACGCCAACGAGCGGCATCAGTTCGGGAAACCGATCGCTTCGTTCGGCGCGATCAAATCGAAACTCGGCGAGATGGCGGTGCGCACCTGGGTGGGCGAAGCGATGACCTATCGGACGCTCGGAATGATCGAAGAGGGCTTGGGGGCGATCGAAGACTCGAAAGACATGGACGCGCGCCTGAAAGCGATCGAGGAGTACGCCGCCGAATGCTCGATTATCAAAGTCGCGCTGTCGGAATACTGCGACTACATCACGGACGAGATGGTGCAGATCTTCGGCGGCTATGGATATTCTGCTGATTATCCCGCCGAGCGCGCGTACCGCGACACGCGCATCAATCGCATCTTTGAAGGCACAAACGAAATCAATCGCATGTTGATTCCGGGGCGCCTGATGAAGGCAGCGTTGACGGGCCGGCTGGCGCTGCTTCCGGCCGCGCAGGGCTTGATGGATGAGATCCTCAATCCGTCGATGCCTTCGTTCGACACTGACGAAGGTTTGCTCGCGGCGGAACAGAAGCTTGCCCTGAACGCGAAGAAGGTCGCGTTGATGACGCTCGGCACGGCCGCTCAGAAGTACATGATGGGGCTGTCTGACCAGCAGGAGATTTTGATGGGTGTCGCCGACATCATCATGGATGCGTTTGCCATGGAGTCGGCGATTCTGCGCACGCAAAAACTGGCCGCCTCGCAAAGCGAGGACGCCGCGGCGCGTTACGTCGACATGACTCGCGTTTTCTGCAATGACGCGGTCGAACGGATCGAAGCGAATGCGAAGAACACGCTGGCGGCGATGGCGGAAGGCGATGAGTTACGCACGCTTCTGGCGGCGCTACGCCGGTTCACGAAGATGACGCCGATTAATACGGTGGCCGCGCGGCAGCGAATTGCCGACGGGATGATCGCGGCAAATAAGTACGTTTACTGAGGTAACTTGAGATCTCAGATTTGAGATCTCAGATCTGAAATCCCGGGCAGATGGTTCAGATAGCGCGAGGCGTATTCTGCGGCTTGAGAGGTTGCTAGCAAAATGTTTTACGTTTGACATCTCACACAAATTCGGTAGCCTCTCGCCGCTGTTCCATTACTCCAGGAGAGGACCTCGCAGGTGAAATACAAACGGTTCGAGGAAGTGCCCGTATGGAGAGATGCGATCGAGTTAGCAGTGCAAACCTTTGTCCTCACTGCCCGGCCGTGTTTTCGTGCTCATTCTCGGTTGCGAAGTCAGCTGGAAGCAGCTGTGGTTTCGATTTCGAATAACATCGCGGAAGGATTCGAACGCGGAACGACACCCGACACGCTCTATTTCATCTACATCTCCAGAGGCTCGGCCGGTGAGACCAGATCGATGTATCAATTTCTTCAGCGTGCTCCGAGCTTTGACGAACTGCGGCAACAACTTCCGCACCTTATTCGTCGAGCGGAAAGTATCTCGCGGCAATTGCGTGCTTGGGCTGATTCGCTTCAAAACACTGAGATTCGTGGTCAGAGGTACCTAACTGAAACTTCTCGGCGGCGGGATCAACGAATAAGAGACCGCAACGAATTCGTGAAGGAGCTCGAGCAGATTCAGTCGCAGAATATCGCGCGCGCGCGCAAGGTTGGAGCGTCCGAGTGAAGAAGCGGAGATCTCAGATCTGCGATCTCAGATCTCAGATTTGAGATCTGAGATTTGAAATTCAATGAAGATCGTTCCCATCTCAGTTCCCACGCCGTTCTACATCGGGCCGGTTAACGTCTATCTCATCAAAGAAGATCCCATCACGATCATCGACACGGGCCCGAAAACAAAAGAAGCCATCGAAGCTTTGCGCGCGGGGCTGCGCCAGGCGGGACTCAGTGTGGCAGACGTTCGCCGGATCGTGCTCACGCACGCGCACGAAGATCATTGCGGCCTCGCGCGCTCACTGCGCGACGAAGCCAAAGACGCCGAAGTCTTCGTGCACAACTGGGAAACCGGACATCGCATGGGGCGACTCGAACACGACGACAGTTTGCGTCTCCTGATGCGCGCGGGCGTACCGGAAGACGAATTGCGCGCGATGCGTGAGCTCTACGATCACGTGAGACAGTACGCGGACGCGCTGGAAGACGATCACTGCACCGAATTGAATGACGAGGCTGAGTTGGATTTCGAAACCGGCGCATTGCGCGTCATCCACACGCCCGGACACACTCCCGGTTCGTGTTCGTTTCTGCGCGAGGCAGATCGCACTCTCATCGCCGGCGATTGCGTGCTGAAGCGGGTGACACCGAATCCAGTCATCTCGCCGGATCCGATCGATCCTTCACGACGATTCCGATCCTTGGCTGAATATCTGGTCAGCCTCGCCCGTGTCCGCAGCTTCGCGCCGACGCTGGTTTACGGCGGCCACGGCGAACCGATTCACGACTACGAAGAACTCTTCAATCGTTACCTCCGCGCCATCAACGAACGCCAGAGCGGCGTTCTGCGTCTGGTGCCGAAGAGCGGCGCCTCGGCCTGGGAAGTCTCGCGCCAGATGTTTCCCGGTGCTGACGATGTCCACCGCTTT
This sequence comes from Pyrinomonadaceae bacterium, assembly GCA_036277115.1. Lineage (NCBI taxonomy): Bacteria > Pseudomonadati > Acidobacteriota > Blastocatellia > Blastocatellales > Pyrinomonadaceae > Pyrinomonadaceae bacterium. Next base: position 930,765 of record DASUNM010000027.1, on the reverse strand, counting down.
CTCGCCGTCTCTGAAGCCGTTGCCCATCTCGATCACGCCCACTCCGAGGGCAAAATCGCTCTGGAAATGAGCGATGGCCGCGAAATTTATCGGAAGCTCGGGGCCGACTGAACCCGCCGTCCCGGCTTAACAATTTGGAACTCTGACGCCCGCGCCTGCGTGAAAGCCTCAAAACCTATCGGAGGACTATGTATGACAATTCGTAAAATGCTGCTGACTCTCTCCATCGTACTCAGTTGCGGTCTGGTCGTGAGCGGCATCATCGTTTCTGCTCAGGAAGCTCCCAAAGCGCCTGAGGCTCCAAAATCTCAAAAAGCCCCCAAAGCTCCAAAGGACGAACTTGCCGAAAACGACTTCGATTTCGACTTTAAGCTCGATGACAAGTTCGACTTTAAGTTCGACGACTTCGACTTTAAGTTCGATGACAAGTTCGATTGGCAGGATGGCGATCGCAATTTCACTTTCTTCCTTCAGGGCGGCACATTTCTCGGCGTCCACGCTGAGGACGTGACGAAAGAGAACATGAGTCGCTATGGCATGCGCGAAGTGCGCGGTGTCGGCGTGAGCGAGATCATGAAAGACAGCCCGGCGGAAAAGGCCGGCTTGAGAAAAGATGACGTGATTCTGAGCTTCAATGGTGAGGCCGTCACCAGCACACGCAAATTGCATCGCCTGGTGAGCGAATCATCGGCGGATCAAAACGTAAGACTGACGATCAGCCGCGGCGGTTCTGAGCAGGAAGTTACCGCCACGCTGAGCAAGCGTCAGGGCACCGGGATGTTGAACGCCAAGATTCGCGAAGACATCAAGCAGAGGATGGAACTGTTCAAAAAGGACATGCCGAAGATCAAGGGCGGCGACGGCACATGGGTCTTCCATACGGGTTCTTACCGCCGCATCGGCATCGCCACTCAGACGTTGACGAAACAACTTGCCGATTACTTCGGCGTCAGCGAAGGCATCCTCGTCACGTCGGTGACCGACAACAGCCCGGCCGCAAAGGCTGGATTGAAAGCCGGCGACGTGATCACGGCGGTTGACGGCGAAAAGGTTGCTTCGCCGGGAGACATCTCGCGCACCATCGGTAAGAAGCAAGACGGTCCAGTTACTTTGACAGTCGTTCGCGACCGCAACACGCGCAGCGTAATTGTCACCCCTGAAAAGCCGCCGGCAGGGACAGGAGACATTAGAACTATCGTGACTCCCGACCTGCGAACCATCGTGACTCCGCAGGTCACCATCCCGGTCATTCCGGCGATTACAATTCAGACGCCGCAGATTACCGTGCCGGTTATTCCGCAGGTCGACATCACGGTTCCTACGACACCGCGTGTCATCCGCTCGCGCGTCCTGATAATCTGAACTGAACCGCAACAAGCACTTACGGAGCAGTTGAGCATCATGCTTGGCTGCTCCTTTTTGTTTCTTCCATCCGCGGCGTATAATTCGCACCCGTAAAAAGCCTCCACCGTTGTTTCGCATGGTAAGCCAACCCTGAACCGCTGAAGCGGGGCCGCCGAGATATCCGATGTCGCAACCGCAACCGTCCTCCCGCAGATTTGTTGTTCACGATCTGAAGAAACAAAAGGGGCACGCGGACTTCGCGCGCGACGTGCGTGATGGGCTTTCCGCAAAGCCGAAACAGCTTTTCCCAAAGTTCCTGTACGATGCGCTCGGTTCGAAACTGTTCGAAGCAATCTGTCAGGTTGAAGAGTACTATCCCACGCGCGCCGAGACTGAGATACTCACGCGGCATTCCGATGAAATCGTAAGTTCGGTTCCTGACTGTCAGACCTTGATTGAACTCGGCAGCGGCAGTGCCGAAAAGACGCGCCGGGTGATCGAGGCGTTGCTCAGGATTCAGCCGACGCTGCTGTTTGTTCCCATCGACATTTCGCCTTCCGCTTTGGAAGAGAGTTCGCACACTTTACTTCAGGCGTATCCGACCTTGCAGATCGAAGCTTACGCCGCGGATTACTTTGACGGGCTGGCGGCGCTCAAGCCGCCGGCACATGGACGCGCGCTGGTGCTTTTTCTCGGCTCAAACATCGGCAACTTTGAAAAGCCCGACGCTTCAACATTTCTGCGCACGATTCGCCGGGGATTGCGCCCAGGCGACGCGTTGCTTCTGGGCGCTGATCTGAAAAAGGATCGAGAGACGCTCGAACGCGCCTACAACGATTCACTGGGAGTGACGCGCGCTTTCATTCTGAATCAGTTAGCGCGCATCAACCGCGAGTTTGGGGCTGACTTTGACTTGTGGGCGTTTGGTTTGAGGTCGGTCTACAACGACGCCGAGGGACGGATCGATGTTTATCTCGAGAGTCTACGCCAGCAGTCCGTGACAATTCCCGGTCTTGATTTGTCTTTCACGCTGGAAGCAGGCGAGCGCATTCATATGGAGAACGCTTACAAGTACGATCTGGAAGAGCTTTCGTCCCTCGCGCAGCAGACAGGATTCGTGCGCGAGCAAACATGGTTCGATGAAGCGAAACGGTTTAGCAGCAATCTCTTTGTCGCCGTCGAATAAATGTCGAATAGATTAAGCCGGCGCGCTTTCCGACCCGCCCGCATCTTCTGATTTCATTTCGTCGCGCTTCTCAAGTAATTCCAGTTTCACTCGCAGCACTCGCCTTCGTTCAACTTTCTCGACGTGAAACTTGAGGCCGTCATGCTCGATCATTTCTCCGGGTTGCGGGACATGTCCGACTTCAGTCATGAGAAACCCGCCAATCGTGATGTAGCTTTCGGATTCAGGCAGCGCCGCCTTCAGGCGTTTGTTTAGATCTCGCACCGCGAGTGCGCCGTCGAGCAAATACGTGCGGTCATCCACTTTCGTGATTTGCTCGTTGACTTCCTCGTCATGCTCATCAGAAATGTCGCCGACGATCTCTTCCAGCAAATCCTCGAGCGTGATGATGCCTTCAATCCCGCCGTGTTCATCGACGACAAAGCCGAAGTGTGATTTGGCCGTCTGCATCTGTCGCAGAACAGCTTCGAGGCGCGCCGTGTCCACGATGTACATCGGCGGCTGCAAAACGTATTCGAGCCGAAACGCTTCAGGCTTCAGCAGGAATGGCATCAGGTCCTTGCTGTGAATGAAGCCGGCGACGTTGTCCAGCTTGCCGTCATAAACCGGCAGCCGCGAATAACCGTGCTTTTGGAAGGCGTCGCGAATGTCTTCAAGCGAGCAATCGATTGAGATGGCGGCCATCTCAGTGCGTGGCACCATCGCTTCGCGCACGAGGGTGTCGGAAAATTCGAAGACGCGATGGATCAAGCGCCGCTCTTCGGCGCGCAGGTGACCGCTCTCGCGGGAAATATCCACGAGCTGGCGCAGTTCTTCCTCGCTGTACACGGCCGTGTGGTGCAATGACGACTTCAATCCGAAGAGCCGTGCGAGCCCGGCGCCGGTCCGATTAAAAATCCAAAGCGGCGCACGAAATAATCGGGCAAAAATTTCCAGCGTCCGTGAAGAAAACAACGCCAGTGCTTCGGCACGTTCGAGTGCGATCATTTTTGGCAACAACTCGCCCAGCACCATGTGCAGGAAGGTCATCAGCGACAACGCGATGACCATCGCGATGAGATGGGCCAGGTAGGCAGCCTGCGGTTGCGGCGTGATGCTCAGGGCAAGTGGTTCTATCAATGCGGCAAAGGCCGGTTCCCCCAGCGCGCCCAGGACCAGCGAGGCAATGGTGATTCCCAGTTGCGATGCGTTGATGAAGAGCGTCGGATCGTCGAGCAAGCGAAGTGCCGATTGGGCGGACTTACTCCCGGCGGCGGCGCGAGCTTCCAGACGCGGGCGACGAACGGCAATTAGCGCAAACTCAGCGCCCACAAAAAACGCGTTTATGATTAAGAAGAAAAGAACCGCCGCGAACTTGAGCGCTATCCCGAAGAGGCTGGACTCCGACTGGGCGTCGGCAGCAAACAAGGCGAGGAAACTACTAGCAGGATCGTCCATCGTAATCGTAATCAGGAGTAACAGTTTTCCAGCATGATATCACGGCAGAAAAAAGCACGCAGTCCCGAAACTGTGGGGCTGCGCGCTTCCCTGAAGACTAACCTGGAAGATCAGTGAGCGCCGGCTGCGACCGCCCGCCGCAGGTTGCCGTTGCCGTTCGATTTACCATCGTGGCGCGAACACGCCTGGGCCAATGCGTCATTCACGCGCGGCTCGATGTTGCACTCGGGCTGACGGCAAACAGCCGCGAGTTCAGAAACGACGAGGTAATGTGCGCGCTCAAGCATCCGCTGCTCGCGGAACGAAAGGGGTTTGCTGTGACTCAAATAGTTGAGGTGCTTTAAGACTTCGGCGACTTCAAAAATGTTGCCGGTGCGCATCTTCTCGGAAAAATCCTTAAACCGATCTTTCCAATCATGCGGCGGGGTGGCAAAGTCTGAACTCAACGTTTGGAAAAGCGTGTCGCACTCCAACGTCGTAATCGGCTTACGCAGACCGACTTCCGTGGCGTTGGTCACAGGGACTAATACGAGGGTATTCGTAGCTGCGAGCCGGAGCGTGTAAAACGGGAGCGCTGTCGCACCGATTTGTTTCTGCTCGATTTGCTCGATGGTACCGATACCGTGATTTGGGTAAACAACCTTCTGGCCGACCTTGAAGCCCACCTTTACACCTCCAGAGTTTGAAACGTCACCAAGGTAAGTCGCATTGCGCGGCTAGGAACCGAAAGTTATGCGAGACAATAAACCGATCGGGTGTTCTTGAACCGAGTTGTCCGTGAACTGACTGGAGAATAGCAAGGCCAGTTGAGACGCGTCAAGCTTTCTGCGTCGTGACATTTGGACCAGAGCAAAAGCTGGGCCAAAACCACTTAACCGGCGTAGCTTTCATCCTGCTCAATCTTCGAAAGCACCCAATCGAATTCGCCGGAAGTGATTTTTCCACCGCAGAATTCGCAGATGCCGGTGGCATTTACCTTCAACGGCGCGCCGCAATTTGGACAGTTTAGATCGGCGCGGGCCGCGGCTGGGGTGGCTTTGCTGTTGCGAATAAAAGTCCAATATTCACTCCATTTCCGCAAATTTGTTCGTGAGCCCGCGACGACCTGGCCGCTTTCGTTGATGGTGTAATCATAACCTTCGGCGAAAATCCGCAGCGTGACCGATTGATAAAAATTGTCCTGTTTGATCTTGGTGGGCTGCATCCCGGTAATTTGATACCGCTCGAGTACGTTGCGAAGTTTCTGGCGCCGGTAAGCCTCAATCCAGTACTGGTGCATCTGGAAAATGTTGTCCGTCTCGTGCGGTCGGGCGCGCTCCCAATTCAAAGACGACCAAGCGTCCTGCAATTCGTTGAAAATCATGCGCGCGCGGGCCTGGAACTCCGCCCATTTGAAGGTTGGATTGTTTTGCTCGAAGGCGGCGCGGACGTGTGGAAAGTTCGGCTGCATGATGGTCGGGTTAAGTGTCCCGACCTCAGGAACATTCGAAGTGAGCAGCGGGCCCCGCGCTTCGCGACCCAGCGTGCGCACGTTACGCACGTACCATTGAAACTCGCCGCTTTCGACTTTCGTGTGGCAGAAAGCGCACGCGCCGTTGGTGTCTTTCTGCAAAGGCGCGCCGCAACTGGGGCAGTGCAGCGCGGTCGCTTCCCCGGGTGGCGGCGAAAGCAAATCGCGTTTGCGCTCGAACTCCCAACGCTCGCGAACGTAGTACGCCATCTCGCCGCGGGGATCACCGTCGCGCGGCGTGAACTCGGTATAGTTCGCTTCGAATTCAACGCTCATTTCGACAGTGGGCGTCGTGAGGCCGCGCACGTCGGCAACCACCATCGCGCCCACGATGACGCCCTGCACGGCTTTGAGTTGGGGCGAGTTTAATTGCAATAGCGCGCCGCGCGCCGCGTCTGACAAATACGGCGAAAGGTCATCGAGCGCGGCTTTGCCTTTGCCCCGCGCGTCGTGCGCACGGCCGTAAAGCGCGTAACAGAAATCGGTAAAAATGATTTCCGAAAAGTTCGGATCAAAGCGTCGTAGCTGATTGAAAGCGCGCTGAATGTCCTGCTGTGGCCGTCCGCCAGGACCAGTTGATAAGCCGAGTACCGGTGAAGAAGAAACGACCGAAGCTGGTTTTTTTGAGCGTCTGGCAAACCAATAGATGACCGCGCAGATCACGATGATGTCGAGCGGAATTCCAATCGCGGGATGCTCAATCGTCAACCAAAGCAGCAACCGGAAAATCAGATAGATGATGACGCCGAGCCCTTCACCGTCGCCGTCACCTCCACCTCCGCCGCCGCCGTAGCCGCCGCCGCCGCCAACCCGCGCGAGTGCTTCAGTGGCGAACACCGCGAGCGTCATTGCGGCAAACACAAACGACACCGCGCCGATCGTGAAGCGACCTGTTTTCAAATTCCACGTTCCAGATTTGAGCCGCTTCATTTCAATTCGATGCGTGGGCCGTCCACCAGTTCATTAGGATTTTCGCCGGTACAAGGGAGATGCGCGGCGAGTAGAGCACCGAGTTTGCGCAATGACTGAATAAGTTTTTCCGGATCGCAGTGTCGAGCCAGTGCTTTCAGCTCATGAAGCTCTGTGTTCCACGGCAACGGTGGCATGGCTTTCAGGATGCCGCGATCCGCGATCACTTCAATTTGTTCTTCGAGCAGGGAAACGTAAACGAGCAGGCCGTTTTCCGCTTTGGTGTTCGCGATACCCGCCTCGTAGAACATCGCCGCGGCGCCCTGGCGCGCGCTGGCGGCGCGAGACTTCTTCGACGTTAGTAAGCGCTGAAAAGACGGACTGCGGGATGAGACAAAGGCGCCGATAACAAACATCAGGGCGACGTCGATGGGCACCACAATCGCAGGAATCACAAAAGGCGAGAACAGTGCGAACAGCAGACCGAGAAATGCGAGGATGGCGCCACACAAATAATCGGCATGACGATATGAACTCGACCTCGCCCGAATGACGATCACGAGTTCCGCGTCCGTGTTCTTCTCGATTTCAGCGACGGCGTTAGCGATGCGTTCGCTGGCGTCTTTGTCGAACTTCCGCTTCATCGGTCGCGGCAGTCTAGCACAAGCCACAGAGACACCAAGCCACAGATGAACCTGTCTGTCAGTTGTCAGTTGCCAGTTGCCAGACGAGTTATTGCGACGTTTTGATTCGATTCGATCGTGGAAACAACTGACAACGGACACCTGACGACGGACTATGGGAAAACAAAACGGCCCGGCGCGAACGCAGGGCCGTGATTAAACGCGAGTTGTAGATGGGTTATTTAAAGCTGCTGAGCGCGTCGGCTTCGTTGTCATACACGTCGAAGACGGTGAGCAGCTTAGTGATGACCAGCAGATCCTGGACTTTCTCCGTCAGATTCAGAAGCTTAAGTTGGCCGCCGCCGCGTCCCACCGTGGTGTAGTTCGCGATCAGTTCGCCGATGCCGCTGGAATCGATGTACCGGACGCCTTTCAGATTCAGTAAAAGCTTCTGATTCCCACCGGCAACCAAATTGCGAATCGCGCTGCGAAGTGCAGTGCTGCTGTCGCCGATGCGCACTTCGCCATCGAGATCCAAAATAGTTACGTCGCCCGCCTGGCGTTGTTTGATGTCTAGTTGAGCCATGTCAATCTCCGTCTTTCGTGGGTTCGCGGCAGTGATTCGATCACTGGCGCGGGTTTATGCTTACTTGAAGTTGCTGAGCGCTTCCGCTTCTTCGTCGTACGCGTCAAAGACGGTGAGCAGCTTCGTGATAGTGAGCAGGTCCTGAAGTTTCTGGGTCAGGCTGAGCAGCTTAAGCTGGCCGCCTTCCTTGTTGATGGCCGTGTAGCTGGAAACCAGCTCGCCGATGCCGCTTGAATCGATGTAACCGACGCCGGCCAGGTTCAGCAGAATCTTTTTCTTTTGCTCTTCGAGTAAACGACGCACGGCGCTGCGCAGCGCGATACTGCCATCGCCGATGGTGATTCGCCCGTCCATATCCAGCACTGTCACGTCGCCGGCTTGTCGTTCGCGGATGTTAAGCTCTGCCATGATTCAAAGAGTCTCCCGAAAAGTTTTCGATTTCTGATTGCGGACTTTTGATTCCACCGTCACGGATAAGTTCCCGCATTCGGGCGCCATCAAAAGTACAAAATCAAATATCAAACTCTCTTCACCATTCGCACTATCGTCCCCCCCTCGGGCCGGCTCACCCACTCGACTTCATCCATGAAGCTGCGCATCAGGAAGTTACCGCGGCCCGAAGTCTTCATCAGATTTTCGGCGGCCGTGGGGTCGGGCACTGCGACCGGATCGAACCCGGCGCCCTGATCGCTGACTTCGATTTCAACTGCCTGCGACGAGCAGTTGAGGGTCATTTCCACCTGTTTCGTATCGTCTTCCTTGTTGCCGTGAACGATCGCGTTGGTGATGGCTTCGCGCACAGCCATGTCGATGCCAAAAGCTGCTTCGTCCGCGAGCCCACAATTGCGCGCGAAGTCAGCCGCCGCGGCAGCAGCGTCAGCAACAGCCTCAATGTGGCTGGGCAAAACGAGTCGAGTCGTTTGATCGGTCACAAAAGGCACAGGCCTCCAGCCATGGGAATCGCGTTCTGGCTGCTGACGATTCAAAAGCAAACGGAAGACGGACGTGTAACATGCGGGCTGGGCGCGTGTCAATGTCCGCGCAAGTTTGGCGTGGTACGCACGCCTCCGGCATGCACTTGATTCAAAAGCAGCACGCCAGCGGCGTGCGTACCTTGAGCCTGTTTCGGGGTCGCGATACGACGCGCTAAGATTCCTTCGTGATCATTCATCCCGCCAAAAGAATCGTTGGCAAGCTTGAGATGCCGGGCGATAAATCGATTTCCCATCGCGCGGCGATGATTGCCGCTTTAGCCAACGGCACTTCGCTCATCCGGAACTTTTCGACGAGTGAAGATTGCGCGGCGACATTGCGCTGTCTTGAGCAACTGGGCGTTTCAATTGCTCGCAAAAGCGACGGGTTGGTTATTAAGGGCGTTGGGGCGCGGGGATTACGTGCGCCGAAAGAGCCCCTGGATTGCGGGAACAGCGGCACGACGATGCGCCTGCTGGCTGGCGTTCTCGCGGGACAGGATTTCGAGACGACTTTGACCGGAGATGAATCGCTGCGCTCGCGGCCGATGCAGCGAATCATTGAGCCGCTGGGGATGATGGGCGCAGAGATTCATTCGAACGATGGCCGCCCGCCGCTTACCATCCGCGGCCGCAATCCTTTGCGACCGATCGATTACGAACTACTAGTTTCGAGCGCGCAGGTTAAGTCGGCGATTCTGCTGGCGGGTCTTAACGCCAGGGGTCAAACGAAAGTCACCGAGCAGACGCCGACCCGTGATCACACCGAACGAATGCTGCGCTGGTTTGGTGTTACTGTCGAAGAGGGAGATGCGTTTAAAGAAGGCCAGACATTCGCCGCGGTAACGGGTCCTGCGAGTCTGACGGCGCGCGAAGTGCTTGTTCCGGGCGACATTTCCTCGGCGGCGTATTTCATTGCCGCCGCGGCGTTGCTCGAGGGTTCGTTGCTCGAGACTGCAAACGTCGGACTTAATCCCAGTCGCGTCGCATTTCTTAGCGTCGTTAAGTTATCAGGCTTGACGGTCAACTTTCAGGATATGCGCGAACAATGCAACGAGCCGGTTGGAATCGTTCGCGTCGAAGGCCCGCTTACGACCAAAGAATCGACGGACACGCCATTGATGATTAATGGCGAGCGCATTGCTGGATTGATTGATGAGTTGCCGCTGCTCGCCGTCATCGGTTCCCAACTCGTTGGCGGTATCGAGATACGCGATGCCCGCGAGTTGCGCGTGAAGGAATCAGATCGCATCGCCGCGACAGTGGCGGGACTGCGAGCTATGAACGCGGAGGTGGAAGAATTCGAGGACGGACTGCGTGTCGCTGGGCGAACGCGCTTGCGCGGGGCGCGCATTGACTCGCGCGGCGATCACCGAATCGCGATGTCGTTCGCGGTTGCTGGACTGCTCGCTGAGGGCGAGACAGAAATCGAAGATGCTGAGTGCGTCAGCGTCTCTTTTCCCGAATTCTTTGAGTTACTCGAGTCTGTAGTTGAGTGAATTGTCTTGCGCGGTACGCACGCCTCTGGCGTGCTTTAATCGGAACACGCGAGACGCGTGCGTACCTGAACAAGTATGAACACACGGCGCATCGTTATACTCGGGTTCATGGCCTCCGGCAAGACGACCGTCGGCGAGGAACTCGCGCGGCAACTAAACTGCGGGTTTGTCGATCTCGATTCATTTATTGGCAGCCGCGAAGGCCGCTCGCCCGCCGAAATCATCACGCAAGACGGTCAGGCAGCATTCCGAGAGTTGGAGACCCTCGCGCTTCGAGACGTCCTTCAGGATCGGGAGGCGCATGTGATTGCTTTAGGCGGCGGCACGTGGTTGAAGGCTGCCAACCGCACTATGGTGGCGCTGTTTGATTGCATTACCGTTTGGCTGGATACGCCGTTTGAGACTTGTTGGGAACGGATCTCGAACTCGGCGACGGTTCGGCCGCTGGCGCCGAATCTCGAAACGGCGCGCAAACGTTTTGATGAGCGGCGCGCCTTTTATGCGCTGGCCGCGCGGCGGATCGCAGTGGAGTCCGCGGACAACGCAGAACGCGTCGTTGAAAAACTCTTTAGAGAAACGTAACAGCTTTGGCCGCCGGCTGTGTAAAGAAGTATTTAGCATCGCGGCAGTGCCGAAAAACTCTTGCGAGGCAAAGCAGCAGTAGTGAGCAAATCCATTTCACCGCCTGATCAGAAGACGCTGGCCGACGCGCATCGTTGGAAACAGCAAGCGCGCTGGCACGTTGACGGGTACTACGCTTTCCAGACCGCAGACACTGGGGATGTGCCGGTGCGTCTGTTTCTTACCAGCGAACTCCTCACACTCGCGGAAGACAATCTCTATCGGCAAATCGTTAACGCGACGCGCTTCCCGGGCGTGAAGATGGTCGTGATCACGCCCGATGTGCATTACGGCTACGGCGTCCCGGTCGGCTGCGTGCTGATTACCGACTACGACAGCGGCGCGATTGCGATGGGGCCGGTCGGTTACGACATTGGCTGCGGGATGATGAGCGCTAAATCCAACGTGACTGACGACGCAGCGACGCCGGAAAAGCGTCTGCAATTTAATCGAGCAGTGATGTCGCGCGTGGCGATGGGCGCCGGCGGCAAGAGCCGTCGCTTCCCAAATCTTTCCGAGCTTGAATTCGCGGACCTCGTGCGCGGCGGCGCCGAACACTACGTCGAGAAGCATGGCGCGACTTTCGATCGCAGCCGCGCTGAACGCCACCGCATTCCGGTCGATGACGATTGGCAGATTCCCTGGGGCGGCAAAGGCCGGCCTGAACGAGGTCTGCATCAGCTCGGCAGTCTCGGCGGCGGCAACCACTTCATCGAGCTTCAGCGCGAAGTGAACTCAAATGAACTGTTCGTGCAGGTGCACACCGGCAGCCGCGGCTTCGGTCACGGCCTGGCCACAAACTATTTCGAGTTGGCGAAGACAGAAAAGCCTCATGAAATTCGCGACATCGATCTCGGCTACTTCACTCCTGATTCAAGACACTATCGGGATTATCTGAATGCGGTGGCGGCCGGCGGGAACTATGCGATTCTCAATCGGCTGATCATCTTCGAGCAGGTTGCCGAAGCTTTCCGCGAAACCTTCAATTCCGATCTCGAATTGATTTACGAGATCAGTCACAACCTCGTGCAGAAGGAATGGCATCCGGAATTCGACGACGTCTGGGTGCATCGCAAAGGCGCGACGCGCGCGTTCCCTGCCGGCTATCCGCTGTTGAAGGGAACACTGTGGGAAGACTCCGGTCATCCGGTTTTGATCCCCGGCAGCAACAAAGATTTCAGTTACATCCTGCGGCCGCTGCCGGGCGCCGTTAAGAGCGGCTACTCAGTCAATCATGGCGCAGGCCGGCGGTTGTCGCGTTCGCAAGCCGCAAAGACTCTGTCGCAGCGAGCGATTGACGATGAATATGCTGAAGCAGGCATCCTCGTAAACGTTGACGGCCGCGTGCCGATCGACGAATCGTCGGAGTGCTACAAATCATCCGAAGAAGTAATCAAGGCGGTCGTCGATGCCGGTCTCGCGGAAATTCAATATCAGTTGTGGCCGGTCGCGTCGCTGAAAGGTGTCGAGGAAGGATCGCGTTGGCGGAAGAAGAAGCGCGGCCGTTCGCCGCAATCGTCGAGCGCACATTTCTAGTTCTGGGAGCGCGGGCATCTTGCCCGCATTGGCGGGCGGTAGCCCGCCTCAAAACATCTCTGGTGGTTCTTGTCACCCAAAAGAAGACGCTTTCACCGCAACACCTTTTCAGCTAATCTTCCGTCGTGGAAAAGTTTCGCATTCGCGGTGGCAATCCTTTGAAAGGTCGCGTCTCGATCAGTGGCGCGAAAAACTCGGCGCTGCCTTGCATGGCGGCGGCGATTCTCACCGCCGACACGATCACGCTGCACAACATTCCCTATGTGCGCGACATCATCACCATGCGGCGTTTGTTGGAAGACATCGGCGGACAGGTGCTCACGCCCGAACTGCGCACGCACAAGATTTCCGCCGCGAATGTTGAAGTGATGACCGCGCCGTACGAATTGGTAAAGACAATGCGCGCATCGGTGCTCGCACTGGGGCCTTTGCTGGCGCGTTTCGGGAAAGCGCGGGTGTCGCTGCCGGGCGGATGCGCGATCGGCGCGCGGCCGATAGATTTGCATCTCGCCGCCTTTACGAAGATGGGCGCGGAAGTTTTTCTCGAGGCGGGCGACGTCGTGGCGCGTGCGCCCGAGGGCGGTTTGACTGGGGGAGCAATTGAATTCGAAAAAATTTCGGTCACCGCCACGGAAAACGTGATGATGGCGGCGGCCCTCGCCCGCGGCAAGACGGTGCTTCACAACGCGGCGCGCGAACCGGAGGTGCGCGATCTCGCCGAGTTACTAAATAAGATGGGCGGTCGCGTGCGCGGCGCGGGTACGCCAAAAATCGAAATTGAAGGCGTCGAACGTTTAAGTGGCGCGCAACACACGATCATTCCCGATCGAATTGAAACCGGCACCTTCATTGTTGCCGGCGCGATCACGAAAGGCGATTTGGAAATCAGGGATTGCAATCCGGAGCATTGCAATCGAATCATCGGCAAGCTGCGTGACGTGGGCGTAGAGATTGAAGAGATCAATCAAAGCACCCTGCGCGTCACCGCCGGGAAAACAATCCGCGCCGGCGATCTCAAAACTGAGGAGTACCCCGGGTTCGCCACCGATATGCAGGCCCAGTACATGACGCTGATGACGCAGGCGAACGGCCGTTCGGAAATCACCGAAACGATCTTCGAAAATCGTTTTATGCACGCTTCCGAGTTGCAGCGCATGGGTGCGCGCATTCAGGTCAGCCACGACAAGGCGGTCGTTGAAGGGCCGGCAAAACTAATCGGCGCGCGCGTGCAAGCTTCAGATTTGCGCGCGTCAGCCTCGCTCGTACTGGCGGGATTGATCGCGGACGGCGAAACCACCATCGATCGCGTCTATCACATCGATCGCGGCTACGAAAAGATCGAAACTAAATTGAAAGCGCTCGGCGCGGACATTGAGCGCGTGCGTGAATCGGTCACCTCACCTTTGACGCCCGAGGAAGGTGTTGTGGCCGCCTGAGCCGCGCCGGCTGTGGTACCATTGCGCCCTGAATGGAACTGAAATCAGCCCAACTGGAAAAGTAACCCCGACGATAACATGAGTGAACAAGATTGCCTTTTCTGCAAAATCATAAACGGAACCGCCGCCGCGGACGTGGTGTTTCAGGACGCCCGTTGCGTGGTCATTCGCGACCTTAGTCCTCAGGCTCCGACGCACGTGCTGGTCATGCCGCGCGAGCACCTCGAGTCGCTAGACGATGCTTCACAAAAGGATGAGCTGCTACTTGGTCATCTGCTGCGCGTCGCCGCGAAAGTAGCATACGAGCACGGCTTGAGTGACAGCGGCGGATATCGCACTGTTATCAACACGGGAAGCGGCGCCGGCCAATCAGTCTTCCACCTTCATATTCACGTGCTGGGCGGGCGCGAGATGACCTGGCCGCCGGGCTGAGTAACGAGTTACGAGAAATGAAAAGCGCGCGCCTTGTCTGGCGCGCGCTTTTTTGTCGGACGGCACGCAGGCCGCCGGCCTGCTTGCACGCCAGAGGCGTGCGTACCCTACTCGCGCATGTTGCGACGCGTCGATGGCGGAACACCAGTTAATCTCACCGGCAGAGTCATGCGTCGGGCGCCGCGGTAAATCTCGACGTTGACCGTCTCACCAATCTTATGTTTGTTTAAGACTTTGTAGAGGTCGTCGTTATTACCAACGCGCTCGCCGCCAATACCGACAATGATATCGCCCAGTTCGAGATCGCCTTCCTCGGTCTGAACCATACCTCTCAAGCCCGCGTTCGCCGCCGGACCGCCCGGCTGTACATTCCAAATTAGGACTCCGTGGTTAACCGGCAACTGCACCTGCGCGCTGAGCGCCTCAACATCACGCGGCTGGATGCCAAGTTTTGGCCGCTGAATTGATCCGGTGCGAATCAACTCAGGCACAATGCGTTTCGCAATATTGACCGGAATCGCAAAGCCCACGCCCGCTGACGAGCCGGACGTTGACTGAATTTGCGAGTTAATGCCGATCATGCGACCACGCGAATCCAGCAATGGTCCGCCTGAATTGCCGGGATTGATCGACGCATCCGTCTGGATCGCGCCTTCGATGGGGCGATTGTTTGCGCGAATTGGTCGCTGCAAACCGCTGATGACTCCCGTGGTCAACGTTCGATCCAAGCCAAACGGATTTCCGATCGCCAGGACCTTCTGCCCAACGATCAATCTGTCCGAATCACCGAAGGGCACAATCGTGATCGCTTCTTTCGGTTTTTCGTCCAGCTTAATTACCGCCAAGTCCGTATCCGGATCGCGGCCCACGACGGAGGCGGGATAGTTTCGGCCGCCACCAAAATGGACTGATAACCGCTCCGCGTTTTCAATCACGTGAAAGTTGGTCAGGATATGACCCTGCTCATCGATCACTGAACCCGAGCCGGCGCCCTCTCGCTCCTCACTGAAGCCGAAGAAGTCGCGCACCATTGTGGTTGATTGAATGTAGACGACGCCGGGCGCGACGGCTTTATAAACTTCAATATTGTTCTGTTCGTCGGTAACCGTCGCCGGATCAGAGATGTTTTCGGGATTGGCCAGCGAAAGCTCGGCACTGGCCGGGGAAAACCGTTGCGCCAGCTTCTGGAATCCGAGCACCGCGACTGAAGCGAAAAGCGCCGAACCCAAAGCAATCACCAGGATCTGGCGGGCCGTTATTCTGTACATACTTGAATCTCCTCCACTTCAAAAACGCATTGATGAGATGCTTTTTCGGAAGTTTACGTTTGCGCAATTGGTAATAGCAAAACGCGCGAACGGGTTCAAGAGTTCCGTTAACCGCCGGAATTCACTTCGCTTAACAGATTGTGAAGATTACGAAAAGATTGAAAGGACGGTGAAAGGCAGTTCGCTTACCAGCGAGACCATGGCCAGCGGCTCAGCCCAGCCCATCGCCGAGAGGCCGGTTGCGGCATGCACGAGCATGAGGGCGCCGTAAACGGTGAGCGCCAGCTTCATTCCGCGTCGCGCGATCGTCAGGTGTGCACAGCGATACAACACATAGGCTGAGAATGCGCCGATGGCGAGCTTCGTCAGCAGGAAAGGCGCATCGCCGATGTTGAGCAGTTGCGCCATTAAATTGTTTGCTTCGGTTGCGATCTCAGAGCGGACCCAGATCAAGGTGAGTTGCGCGTCGAGCCAGTTCAGAAGAAAGAGCGTGATGCTTTTGGCCAAGGCTCCCATGATGTCGTGCCACCTGCGCGTCGAAAATTGTTAAAGCTCAACCTTTCGGATAGCGAAATCCCGATCCAAGATCGGGATTCCGCCGTCCGTACGGGAAGAAACGAGACTCGCTTCGTGCTACCGGAAGTAAAGTTACAATCTCGCCCGAGTTCCGATACCAAGATCACACTGCAAGAATCTCTCCACGCCCGGCGGCCGTTAAATTTGGGCCAGATTAATATACGATTGTCCTGGTCTGCAACATGACTGAACGAAAACACGACCTGGTTTCGATCTCGATCATTCAGGCGCAGGCGACCGGCGCCGAGTCGTTACGGGCAGCCGGCGTAATAGATCCGAGGCTGGAAGCCGGATCGCTGTTGGCGCATGCGCTGCGCCACAACCGCACGTACGTCATCACGCATGGTAACGACCTGTTGACCGGCGAGCAGTTTGAACGATTTCGGGTATTGATCGCGCGACGAGCCGCCGGTGAGCCGTTGCAATACATCGTCGGCTTTCAGGAGTTCTTCAAGCTGAGCTTTGAAGTGACGCCTGACGTTTTGATTCCGAGACCCGAGACAGAACTGGTCGTTGAAGCCGCGCTCGAACTTGCGGACCGTGAAAGATCTCTTTCAATCCTCGACGTCGGCACCGGTTCGGGTTGCATCGCGATCTCGTTGTTGCATGAATTGAACCAGGCGAGCGCGGTGGCTACGGAAATCTCGCCGAACGCACTGGAAGTTGCGCGCAGAAACGCGGAACGACACAACGTCGGTGATCGAGTGACGTTTATTAAGGCTGATTCCCTTGCGCTGTTGGATCAGCGCGCGGCTTTTTCACTTGTCGTGTCGAATCCGCCGTACATCCCCGCGGGCGACATCGCGACTTTGCAGCGCGAAGTTCGCGAGCACGAACCTCTAACGGCGTTAGTGTCTGGCGCCGATGGACTTGATCACATCCGCGTGCTGTTGCGCGAGACGCCGCCGGTGCTGCATCACTCTGGCTATTTTATTTTTGAGATTGGGTTCGGCCAGAGTGACGCCGTCGAACAACTAGTCGATCACGAAATCTGGCATTTAATTGAAGTGAAGAAAGACCTGCAGGGCATTCCGCGCACCGTAGTGCTGCAAAAACGATGACGCGGTGCGATAGTGACTGGGAGCGTAAGCGTCTCGCTTGCTAACGTCGCCGCGTGGGAACTTAAAGCAAGCAAGCGGGACGCTTGCGCTCCAGTCGGGGCCCGTACGTCAGCTTTCAGTTATGGGAACCCCGGCAGGCACCTGCGTTGAGCGTTCCACTGGTCGCTTGCCAAAGAGCCCTTCACGACCCAGGGAATAGATCAGCCCCCGATTTGCGAACAACAGTTTCACCCACGCGCGTTTGCCCATTTGCGGGAAATAGATGCCGCGAAAAATCAATCGCGTGACCAGGTGCATGATTCGATAGCCAATCGGCCTGTCTTTGATCGATTCAACTGCACTCGCATTTCTCTCAGGGCTATAGGACTTGACCCAGGCTTTATTTAATTCCGAGTGCACTTCCTCAATGCTCATCTTTAACGGCGTGTGCGCCATGTGAAAGGGCGCGAAATCGAGCCAATGTTTCGGCCGCGTGAGCCGGTCGCCCTTTAACAGCCGCTGATAGAGTGGCGTTGAAGGAAACGGTGTGAGCTGGCCAAAGATCGGCAAGCCCGGCGGCCATGATTCGATCGCTTGCAACGTTCGATCGGCGACGCCCAGCGTGTCGTTATCCAGACCAAAGATGAAAGAGGTGATGGCATAGATGCCGCGATCGGCGAGCCGGTTCAGCACCGCTTCGTATTCGGCCGGCTTGTTGAAGCTCTTGTTCACATCGGCCAGATTAGCGGAATCGATTGATTCCATGCCGATGAAGATCCACTTGCCGTCCGAGGCCGCAATCAGATCAACCAATTCTTCGTCACGCAAAAGGTTCGCGCTGATCTGCGCGATCCACGGTAGTTGCGCGTTGGCCGCAATGATGTCACGTAACAGCGATTTCGTGCGCTTGATACTGATCGCAAAATTGTCGTCAATAAAAAACACCATGGCCTGCTGGCGGTTTTCTCGCGCGTGCCGCTTTAACCGCAGCAGTTCGTTGACAACGCTTTCGTTACTTCGAAATCGAATCGAATCCCCGAAGAACCCCGTCACCGTGCAGAACTCGCAGCCGTAGGGACAGCCGCGGCCGGACTCGATCGGAATCATATGTACCGATCCCCAGCCCGACCCCTGGCGTTTGAGTAGCGCTCGGAGGGGTTTCGGGATCAGATCGAACTGATCCAAATCCATCTTGTCCCACGGAATCTCCGGATAGGGCTGCAAACTTGGTTTTCGTTCCTTACCCGTCTCGTCGAGTGGCGCGTATATGTCTTTCAATTGTCCACGCTCAGCGTCCATGACGATCTGCGGCCAGGTTTCATCCGCTTCACCCAACGCAACCGCGTCAGCATGCCGCGGACCGCCGTCACGACCGAGGGCCTCATCCGGCACCTCAGTAACATGCGGACCGCCCATGACCACCGGCACCCCCGCCGCGCGAATCGCATCAGCCATCTTGTAGGCGCGGGCGATCATCCGCGTCATCGCGCCAATTCCGACGAGGCCAATATTTTCCGTGCGGATGAACTCGACGAGTTGATTCTCGTCCATGGGGCGGGCGTTGCCATCAATCAGGAGGACCTCGTGTTCCGCCGGAGTCAATGTCTTCAGCAGAAACATCCACAGGTGTGGCATGAAATTGTGAGTGACCCCGTTATCGGGGTTGTACAGTAATATTCGCATTCAGTCTCCGACCGCGCTCGGCTTAACAACCAAGCCAGCATCGGCAGGGGTCCGTGAAAGCTGGCAGGACAGCAGAAGGCGTTAATTTCTTAAAACGCCGGAAGGCCTTCTATTGAACCCTTCTCCGCAGCGTATGGCGCGGACTATAGCACAAGCCTCGGAATCGCGCACGGATTCCGGCCGGACGGCGGTTTCTCCGCGAAAAAACGCATCTTGGCAGGCTGTGGCGCAGGTGCTAGAATCCGCGCCGTCAGCGTAATTAACAACACGTGCACGAACAAACAAGCGTGCGACTGTCGGATAATAACCCTCAGGGTTCAAGGGCGTTCGAGAGCATGGGATTGAATAGATGGAGGTCAGTCAGCTTGAACTCACCGTGAGAGCAGAGGCCACGTCATCAACGGGTCCATAGCTCGTCAGGTTAAACCCGAAGCGCGAAGCGTTTGCCGGACGGCGCGATCCAACGACTCGAGCACCTCATAACAACTGTAGTTCAGCTTTGCCGCCTCATCGGTTGAGCGACCGTTTGGCGCCGGGAGAGTCTCACCGTCGGCCGGCGTCTCAGCAGACTTAAACATTCATCAAGCCAGGAGAAGAACTAAAAGATGGGGTCTGAAACTCTGTTGAAGCCGGACGGCAGCGTGGCGAATTCGGAAAGGAGCGTTGAGGTCGCATGTCGAGCCGCGAAGGAGTTGCAAAACATCGGCGAGTACGAGGCGGCCTTTGATGCGATTGCCGCGTTCTGGCCCGGCATCGGTGAACGGCCGCACACAGCGGGCCTGCCGAAAGCAGAAGGGGCGGAACTGGTGCTGCGCGCCGGCGCGCTGGCGGGTTGGCTCGGTAGTTCGCGTCAAGTTCCCGGCGCGCAACAATTCGCGAAGGACTTAATCAGCGAGAGCATAAAAAGTTTCGAAGAACTTGAACTGAGTGAAAAGGTCGCGGAGGCACAGACGAACCTGGCGGTTTGCTGTTGGCGCGAGGGCGCGATGGACGAAGCCCGCGTTTTGTTTCAGGCGGCGCTGTCGAAAGCGGAGAATCCAGTCAATACCCTTCGCATTCTGGTCAACAGCACGATCGTCGAGGTCTCGACAAATCATCTGAATGACGCGCTGACGTTGCTCGATCGCGCCGCCGCTATTTTGGATAACGTAAAAGACGACGCAGCGCTCGGGTGTTACTACATGCAGCGTGGCATCGTGATGAGACGGAGGGGCGGAATCGAAAACCTCGACCGCGCCTTGCTTGATCATGCAGCCGCGCGCGTACATTTTGAGAAGGCAAACCATCGTCGCTACTTCGCGCGCGCGCAAAACAACCTCGGCGTCATCATGCTTGAGTTAGGCCGGTACGATGAAGCGCTTGAGACTCTTGAAGATGCACGGCGCACTTTTGCCGATCTCGACGACGTGGGCACCGCCGCGCAAGTGGATGAAACGCGCGCCCGGGTCTACGTGGCCCAGCAGCGATACGCGGAAGCGGAGAAACTCGCGCGGGCATCTGTGTCGGTGCTTGAACGCGGCGGAGAGCAATCACTGCTGGTCGAAAGCTTGCAGACGCTGGGAGTAGCGCAAGCCCGGCAACAAAGGCATCAAGCGGCGATGGCGACTCTTCGCCGCGCCGTCGAGGTGGCCGAGACCGCCGGTGATCCGGAATCGGCGGGACGCGCGCTCTTAACGTTGGTCGAAGAACTCCACGAGTATCTTCCCGCCGACGAAATCAGCCGCGCATATTCTGAAGCCGATCGGAAGCTGGGTGAAGACATCGGGCGCGAAACTCTAACTCGCTTGCGGGCGTGTGCTCGATTTATCGGGTCCGAACCGTCTCTCCTCGCGCAACCAGCCCGGACCCTCGCTACCTTTGAAGAAGAAGTGCGTCAGTTTGAGAGCACGCTGATTCGCCAGGCGTTGGAAGAAGCCAACGGCAGCGTCACGCGCGCGGCTCGCACCCTCGGGTTAACGCACCAGGGCCTGTGCTACATCATCAATCATCGGCACCGGAGTCTGCTCAGCGCGAGGGCGCCCATTCGCGTGCGGCGCAAGACGGTAATCAAGAAGCACAAATGAAAGACGAGCACGCGGTCAGTGGCGGCCGCATTGTCTCCTGCTAAATCGTGCATCTTCTTGTGCTACGCGGGATTTCCCTATTGACAGCGAAGCTTGCATAGCTTAAAGTCCGCCGCGTTAGTCCTCACCCTTCGAACCGGGGAGCCGGCGGCACAAGCCGCCAAACAGCAGTCGCTGATGTCTCCGTAGGCACCCACACGGCGGCGGGCTCAAAAGTCCCGCCGCATTTTTTTGTCCAATTGACTTCAACGGATCTGCCAAGGCAACATTCTCCGCAAGTGAACTACCGAATTAACTATCGTGAAAGTTCGAGCCCGCTGCGTTTTCTCACGACACTCTTGGCTGTGTTGATTTCGTTAGCTGCGATGGCGTGTAGTACAAGTCTTTATAAAGTTAAGCCCCCGGCGGCCCTCGCGCGCATGCCTGCGACCGCGGCTACGGCAGACGTCGGTTCGGTTACTTTCCGCGCGGCTCCGCTGCTTACCGACGAAGAAACCCAGGAGCTGTTCGAAGCGAATCTGCAACTGGCGGGATTGCTGCCGGTGCGTCTGGAGGCCAGGCACAATGGGGGCGAGGATTTGGTCCTGAAGAAACTGAAGTTCAAGTTGCACGACGCGTCAGGTAACGAATGGAAGTTGATTTCGGGAAAACAAGCCGTCTCGCACATCCTGAAAGCGAATGCAGTTTTCGCTTACAATCCGAATTCACGAAAGACATTCGAAAAAGAGTTTCGCGCCTATGATTTCGATTTGAAAGCTCCGCTCACCCATTCAGAGCGCCAGCGACAGGGATTAATAATCTTTCGCTCTCCGCAGAAAGAACCAGTCGCGTCCCCACAGGGCGTAACGCTTTCGATCGAGGGACTTGGCCAACCGGTTTCGCTGAAACTGAATTAATCCACAGTCCAACGTCCAAGGTCCAACCTCCAAAGTCCAAAGTCCAAAGTCCAAGGTCCAAGGTCCAACGTCTGAGTTCTGATTCCAGCCGGGGACTTTGGACGTTGGACATTGGACTTTGGACTTAGTAGGCTTTCGCCCTTCATTTCCATCGAAAGGGTAAATCAATGGCCCCAGAAGCACAGGCAGGAAAGCAACCAACACCGGCATTACTATTCGACACGCTTAACGCGTACCAGCGAACACAGGCGCTGAAAGCCGGCATCGATCTCGAAGTCTTCACCGCTATCGCTGAAGGCAAAACCACCGCGAAGGAAATTGCCGATCGCTGCGCCGCATCCGAAAAGGGCACGCGTGTCCTGTGCGACTATCTGACGATCATGGGATTCCTGACGAAGGAGGATGGGCGCTATGGATTGACGCTTGACTCCGCGGTTTTTCTCGACCAGCGCTCGCCCGCGTACATGGGCACGGTCAGTGATTTCATGCTGTCGCCTCACATCAAAGGCAATTTCGACAACCTAACTGAATCAGTGCGGAAAGGCGGCTCGACCGGCTCAGCAGAATCGCTCGAGCCTGAGCATCCGGTGTGGGTTGAATTTGCGCGCGCGATGGCGCCGATGATGGCCATGCCCGCAGAGTTGTTGGCGCAACTTGTCGATCCAGCGAAAGACCAGAACTTGCGCGTGCTGGATATTGCCGCGGGCCATGGTTTGTACGGCATCGCTTTCGCAAAACAAAATCCGCAGATTGAAGTCACCGCGGTTGATTGGCCGAACGTGCTGGAACTTGCGAAACAGAATGCGGAAGCTGCCGGTGTGGCTGAACGTTTCCAGACGAACCCGGGCAGCGCGTTCGATGTTGATTATGGAACTGATTACGACGTCGTACTGCTGACGAATTTTCTGCATCACTTCGACGCGGCGACCTGCGAGATACTGCTCCGGAAGGTAAACGGGGCGCTGAAAGACGGTGGACGCGCAGTGACACTGGAATTCATACCCAACGCCGACCGGGTTACTCCGCCGCAAGCCGCGGCCTTTGCCATGCAAATGCTTGGCGGCACGCCTTCAGGTGATGCTTACACTTTCGCAGAACTTGATCAGATGTTTCGCAACACCGGCTTCGCGCGCAGCGAAATGCACGAACTGCCGCCGTCGATTCAGCGAGTCGTGATTAGTTGGAAGTGATCTGTGGAGCGCTAGCCCGTCGAGCCAAACCCACCGCTGCCGCGTATCGTGTTTGGAAGATCGTCAACCAAAACTGGGGTTGGCGTGATTATCTTTTCAATTATTAGCTGGCAGATTCTTGTCTGGGCCGGCAGCTCTACCAGGTCGTCACCAGTGTTATAGAGCAAACATTTGATCTCGCCGCGGTAGTCAGCGTCGATGACGCCGGATAGAACGTCCAATCCCATTTTTGTCGCTAACCCGGAACGTGGCGCAATTCTGCCGTAGCATCCTTCAGGAATCGCCACGGCCAGACCGGTTCTCACCAATGAACGTTGCTTCGGGTGCAAACAGACTGCTTCGATCGAATAGAGGTCCAAGCCGGCCGCGGCCGAACTACCACGGGTTGGCAGGATCGCATTCGCATCGAGTTTCTTGAATCTTAGTGACTGTCCAACATCCATACTAGTTTAAGCGTGGCATCGAGTGTCTTTCGGACGCCTGTGACAAGAGCACGATCGAGTGATGTCCAGATTCTGGTTTCCTCTGTGCATTCTCCATGGTTCTCAGTGTCTCGGTGGTGGTTTTGGCTTAAGACAATTTCACCACGGAGACACGGAGGTCCACAGAGTTTCACAGACAGGCTTAAATTAGGATCCTGCCGGGACCTCGCGCCGATCATCGCCGAATCATAACCTTGGCGGCGTAACGCCGTGCTGCCCTTGATACTTTCCGCCGCGATCCTTGTATGACACTTCACATACTTCATCGGCTTCGAAAAAGATCACCTGGGCGACTCCTTCGTTGGCGTAGATCTTGGCGGGCATGGGAGTTGTGTTTGAGAATTCCAGCGTCACATAACCCTCCCACTCAGGTTCGAACGGAGTGACATTTACAATTATTCCGCACCGCGCGTACGTGCTTTTTCCCAGGCAGACGGTCATCACATTTCGAGGGATGCGAAAGTATTCCACTGTGCGAGCGAGGGCAAAACTATTCGGTGGAATAATCACGTGATCGGCCTGCATATCGACGAAACTCTTAGCGTCGAACTTCTTGGGATCGACAATCGCGCTATACACATTCGTAAAAAGTTTGAACTCATCTGCGCAGCGCACGTCATAGCCATAGCTGGAAGTGCCATAAGAAACAACCTTACGACCATCGACCTCTTTGACCTGACCGGGCTCGAAGGGCTCAATCATTTTGTACTCTTCCGCCATGCGACGGATCCAGCGATCGGATTTAACTGACATAAGAATTAAAGTCTGGAGTCTTTACGTCTGGGTTCTGAAGTATTAAGAGTGCGCCAGAATACATCACGATTAGCGCCGTTGGCGAGGATGAGTTTGATTATCGCGCCGTTAGGCGAGGAATGTTTATAGTCGCGCGTTCGTTATCCATTCATTAGCTCCTTTAGGAGCGGAACAACATCTCGGTCCTACGGAGCTCCGACGACACTGACGACCGCCGTCTATAAACATTTCGCTCCTACGGAGCGAAGATATCCGTCGCTCTTAGCTCTTAGCTCTTTGCTCTTTGCAATTTTTAGTTTTCAACTCTAGGTTTTAGTAATGCTCCTCGTGGTTCTCGGTTCCGGCACCTCCGTTCCCCATTCGCAGCGAGCGTCGGCCGCATTCTGGTTGGAGAGCGACGGCGGCTCGATGCTGCTCGATTGCAGTGCGGACGCAATGCATCGCGTGGCGCAGGAAAATCTCGACTGGCCGAACCTTGACGCGATTTGGATCAGCCATCTGCACCTCGATCATTGTGGCGGATTGGCGTCTTTGCTGTTTGCCATGAAGCACTCGCCGCAAACGCAATCGCGCCGGAAGCCGCTCGGGATCTTTTCGTGTAGCGGCGTCCAGCGTCTGCTGAAGGCCATCGACGAGTCGAACGATTACGGGCTTTTTAAGCAGCCTTTTCCCCTCAAGCTCCACGAGTTCACCGATTCCGGTGAGGATTTCAACCCGTACGAGGGGATCCGGTGCGAAACGTTCAAGACGCCACACACGCGTGAGAGTCTTGCGATACGGCTGACGAATTCTGAGAAGCAAACTGTGGTTTACTCTGCGGATACCGGTGTCTCGGAAGAGTTGGCGACGTTTGCACGCGGCGCGGATCTGTTCGTCCTGGAATGTTCGTTCTTTGAGGACAAGCCTGTGCAGACGCACCTGAACCTCGCTGAGGCGATGCGGATCGCGCAACTGGCTGAGCCCCGCAGGCTCTTGCTGACGCATCTGTATCCGGAATGGGACGCAGTCGACTTGCCGGCGAAGGCGCGTGAACTTTGGCCGGGTGAAACTATCGCCGCGCATGACGGCCTGCGAATTGAAATCTAAATTTACCAATGACAATCCTTTCAACTTTCTTGCTAACTCTGGCCGTGATGGTGCTGACCTCAACCTTGGCGGCCGCGCAAACCAACGGCGCAAATGGCACGAATGGCGCAGCCGGAGCTCACCTGCTTGAATCAGGGAAGGCACCAAGGTTAGCTGAACCGCCGCGCGCAAACGACCTCAAGATTGTTTCGTACAACATCCGCTGGCGCAGCGGCAAAGAGCTTCAGGAGATCGTTCGCTGGTTGAAAGAGGCGGGATCTGTGCGACCTTCGATCATTGGCTTGCAGGAGGTTGATCGCGCACGGAAGCGCAGCGGCAAGGCGAACCACGCGAAAGGACTCGCGGATGAACTGGGGATGTACTACGCCTGGACGGCGCCGCATGAGACTAAGTCGGAAGGGCAGGAAGAAGAGACTGGCGTTGCGATTCTCAGTCCGTATCCACTCACTGATGTGACGCGAATAGTTTTGCCGAACCCCGGGCCGGGCGGGCGCTTGCGCGTCGCGATCGGCGCGACGGTGCAAATGGGAAAGACCTCCGTTCGGGTGTACTCAGTGCACGGCGAAACGCGATTGGCGGAACGCAAGAAGGTGGAACAGCAGCAGGCCGTACTAGCTGACTTGCAGAAATTTCCAAAAGGGATGCCGGTAATCATCCTTGGCGATTTCAACACCTGGGAGGCGCCGGCGATCAAAAACACTCGCAAGCTGTTCACGGCCGAAGGCTTCGAGACGCCTTTCCCGGACGATGAATCAACGTTCCGCCAGAAGATCGTGTTGTTCGATTTGAAACTAAAACTGGACTGGATTTGGGTGCGCGGTCTGACGCCGACAAGCTACGGCATCGACCGTAACTTGAAGGTTTCAGATCACTTTCCTTTGTGGACGATCGTTAAGCTTCCTAACTCAGTGGAGCCTTAGGCGGAGGTACACAACGTGGCGGCGTTTCTCTTGATGCCACCGCCGCTTCCCGAGGCGGGATCCAGCCCGACAGTTTGGGACGTGGGACTTTAGACGTAAGACTTTGAACCGTGGTGCGGTCGGCTCCTCGCATAAATCCTTTCACCTTCTGAGGCATCAGAAAGCGCGATAAATAACGCGGTCAGAACCGTGTTTTTAGGCAATCGGTCGAGACGCTGCGGGCTAATTTCTCAGGAATCCCGAGGTGATCAGCTATTAGTCGCGTGCCTGGCGGGGTTGTATGACGCGCGAGTTTGAAATAGGTTGGCGGCTTCCCCTCCCCGCGCGCGGGGAGGGGCTAAGGGGAGTAAGATTCTGCTACTTCAAATTCACATTGTTCGCCGTCAATGAATTCCCGGTAGCACGCTGGAGCTCAGCGATGGCTTTGTTCAAGTCAGTCTGCGCCCGCAGTTCGTTGCCGCGAGCAATCGTCAGAGCGGTTTGCCGTTCGAGCACGAGGAAGACGGTTGATTGACCAACGTCGAGCTTGCGCTTCTCGCTGGCGTATTGCTGTTCGGCGTTCTCACGCGCGACCGCGGCGGAACGCAGCCGAGCTTCCGCCGTGGTGACGGACTGCAAGGCGTTGCGAACTTCTACTTGAATCAGTTGCTCGAGCTGCTGGCGTTGCGTCGCGATGCGCTTGCCTTCGATCATTGAGTGCGCGAGTTGGCCTTCCGCCGTGCGGTTGCGCAGAGGAAAGCTGAACGTCACGCCCACGCGGAAGTTGTTGAAGTCGTTTGTCCCGAGATTGCCGATCGAGCGTGGATAGCCTCCAATCAAATCAGGCGGGATAGTCGCCGTCGGCGGTGGCGGCAAAGGCTGCAAACCGTTAATCGTGGAGAGCTCATTCACCCGCGCACGCAACGCGTCGTTGCTTGAAGTGAACGGATTCGAGGCCGAGGTCAGTGCGCCCGCATTGCCAACCATTCCGTAGCTGCTGACGAAATCGATCTGCGGCTTCGTCAAATCGCGATGCAGCTTTTGATCAAGTTGATTAATCTCTCTCGCAAGGTCTGACTGTCTCAGCTCAGGCCGGTTCTCAATCGCAGCTTTCAGCGCATCAGTCAGCACGACACGCGGCACGGTGAGGTCAACGTCGTCAGTCGGCACGAGCGAAGCATTCCAAATCGGCGCCGACTGGTTCTCGGCAATTAGATTCTTCAGATTGTTCTCGGCGCGATTGACGTCTTCCAGCGCCGAGAATTCCGCTTGCTCAAGATTGGCGACCTGCGTCTGCGTGGCGATGATATCGATCGGCGCGAGGGTCCCTTCACCGACCATGCGCCGGTTGTGATCCAACTGCGTGCGCGCGTCGTTCAAAGATTCGCGCTGGATTTGCAGGTTCCGCAAAGTGAATACCAGGTCCCAGTACGAGCGCTGCACCAGCGTGATCACTTCGATAGAACGCTGGCGAAACTGCGCGTCGGTGAGCGAAAGGTTTTTCTTCGCAACTGCGATATTTCGGCGCGGCAAATCAAAGCTGCGGCCCCGCAACAGCGGCTGCGTGAAACTAAACGTCAGCGCGGTCGGATAACTTGGGTTAAGCACGGTGAACTGGTTATTTGTCGTTTGGCGAATCGCCGCAAAATCGACGCGATAGTTACCACCGAATTTCGAGGCCAGGCCTTCGAAGCGCGCGGTGTTCGCAAACGCAGAACTTTCGACGGTCTCACTGGTGCCGCTTAAAAAACTTACGGCCGGAGTCTTGATGCTTTCGTAGTAACTCTGCGCCGTGAACCTTGGATCGTAGGCGCCCCGTACTGTCAGCAAGTCAGCTTCCGCGAGTTGCACGTTGTCGCGCGCAAGCTCGATGTCTTTGTTATTGCTGAGCGCCATGACGATTGCTTCACGCAGCGTGATCGGCTTCTGCTGATCGACGTCCACACCTATGCGGGTGAGCGCCGGCAGCGGCTTCGTCGCATCAGCGCGATAGTCGATGGCAATGATGGGCAGCTTCAGTGTTTGTTGCGCCGAGATCTTCGGCGAAGGCGCGGGCGATGCAACGGGTTCCTGGGCAAGTCCCTGAGGCGCGGCCAGGAGCATGAGAGCAGATGTGATAATGAGTGTCTTAAACATTGGACCTACCAAAGAAGCTGCCGCGGTCGCAGCACGTTTGCGCACGCGGCCGAACACCCCGCCTACGCCTGCACCGATCCGCCCCCAGACGCGACTGCGCGCGAGATCGTCGAACAGTGAGTAAAACACCGGCACGGCGAGCAGCGTGAGCAACAAACACAGGGACTGACCGCCGACTACCAGCACGCCAATCGATCTGTTTGTGCCTGAGCCGGGGCCGCTGGAGATCGTCAGCGGCAACATGCCTGCGACCAACGCAATCGTGGTCATCAGAATTGGACGCAAGCGATCGCGATTCGCCTGGATGATCGCTTCGTGACGCTCCATGCCCTGGCGTCGCAAACCATTTGTGTGATCAATCTGTAAGATCGCGTTCTTTTTCACCACACCAAAAAGCAGCAGCAGTCCTAAACCGGAAAAGATGTTTACGGTTTGCCCCGTTACCAACAGTGAGAGAATGCCGAATGGAATTGCGAGCGGCAGCGTCAAAAGGATCGTGATGGGGTGAATAAACGATTCGAACTGCGCAGCCAAAACCATGTACATGAAGATGAACGAAAGCACGATAGCCAAAAGGAAGTAGTAGCCCGTGCGGGTCAGTTCTTTCGAGCGCCCCGCCAGCGACGTTTGATACGTGCTCTCCATCCTTTCTTCCTCGGCAAACTGTTCGAGCTTTGCAATGACTGCTGTCTGCGAGCCGCCCGGTTTCGTATTGGCGGTGAGCATCACCTGCCGCTGCCGGTTGTAACGTTCGATTGACGATGGACCCGTGCCTTCCTCGACACGCACGAGATTATCGAGACTGACCCAACCGAGCTTTTGCGAAGCGACGATCATCCGCTGCAAGCCTTCGGCATTCGCGCGATACTGTCCCATCGCACGCACCCGAATATCGTACTGATCAACGCCCGCATTGAATGTCGAAACCTTCTGGCCGGCGACCAGCGTATTCAGCGACTGGGCAATATCGCCGATGCGCACGCCGAGATCACCGGCGCGCGCGCGATCGATCACGACGCGCAGCTCCGGCTTGCCGGCAATCAAGCTCGAATCGGCATCGACCACATCAGGCACTGTCTTCAGCTTGGCCAGCATGCCTTCGGAATATTTTGTCAGCTTGTCTAAATCCGGACCGCCGATGACGTACTGAATGTCGGCATTGCGGAATCCGCCGCCGGAGATCGCTGCCACCGAATTGATGCTGGTGCGCAATTGATCGGGAAACTCCTTCGCATACTTCGCGACGATTTCATCGCGCGCGCGCGCCATCAGATCGTTCTGGGTGACGCTGCGCTCTTCGATCGGCGTCAGTTTTACGTAGATGTTCGCGATGTTCACGATTTGCTGTTGGCCGCTACCGATGGTTACCAGGGTGTCGGTCACGCCCGGCAGCTTGCGAAGATCGGCAGCCATGCGTTCCGCCAGGCCAGACGTGGACGATAGCGTCGAGCCTTCCGACACGCGCACGTTAACTTCGAATTGCGACTGATCGTCAACCGGCAGGAAGTTCTTACCGACGAACATGAACAGCGGGATCGTGCTGATGATTACGAAGACGGAGAGTCCGACAATCGCCCAGCGATGCGCCATCGACCATTCGAGCATTCTTGTGTAGGCGCGATCGATCGGCCGGTAGAAGCGCCCCTCTTTCGAATGCGCCTGACCGTACTTCTCTTTGAATTCCGCGAGTGAATAGTCGCGTTTCGTGTTTTCGGGTAAATCGCCGACCCGGTCGCTGCCGCTCTCGGTACCGACATGAACCCGTTCGCTCTCCCGATTCGTCGGCGTACTGACACGCTGCTTCCGCTTGATCATGCGGGCCGCCAGCATCGGCGTGAGCGTAAACGAGACCAAAAGCGACACGGCGATCGCAAACGAAGCCGTGAAGCCGAAGGACGACATGAAGCGTCCGACCATGCCCGCCATGAAGCCGACCGGCAAAAATACAGCGAGCAGCGAAAGCGTCGTGGCCGTAACGGCGAGACCAATTTCTTTCGTCCCTTCGATGGCCGCTTGGAACGGCGGCGCGCCTTTCTCTTCCACATAGCGAAAGATGTTTTCGAGGACCACGACCGCGTCGTCGATCACAATGCCGACCATCAGCGTCAGCGCCAGCATCGTGATTTGGTTCATGGTGAACCCCATCGCAGCCATCAATCCAAACGTCGCGATGATCGACGTCGGAATCGCAATCGCCGCAATTAAGGTCGAGCGGAAGCTCCAGAGAAAAACGAAAACAACGATGGCCGCGAGAATGCTGCCTTCGATCAAGTGCAACTGAATCGCGTCCAGCGACGCTTTAATGAAGATCGTCTGGTCACCGACGAGTTGTACCTTCGCGTCGGACGGCAAGGTCTTCTTCAGCTCTTCCAGCCGTTCTTTGACTGCATCCGCGACCGCAACCGTGTTCTGACCAGATTGTTTCGAGATAACCAGCGTCACCGCCGGCTGGCCATTCAGGCGAGCTTCGGTGCGCTGCTCTTCGGCGCCGTCTTCGACATAGCCAATGTCGCTGAGCTTCACCGCGTACGGGCCGCGGCTCCCGATGACGATATTGTTTAATTCCGCGGCGTCGGTTACGCGCCCCATAGTCCGCACGGTCATCTCGCGCTTGCCTTCTTCCACGCGGCCGCCGGGCAGTTCCATGTTCTGCATGCGCACCGCGTTGGCGACATCCGCCGCCGAAACGTTGTACGCGCGCATCTTGTCGGTATCGAGCCAAACCTGAATCTCGCGTTGCCGGCCGCCGACGATCTGAACGTTGCCGACGCCGCTGATCGGCTCGATCTGACGTTTGATTTGCTTGTCGGCAATGTCAGTGACTTCACGCAAAGAGCGCGGCGCCGACAGAGCGATGCGCAACACGGGGGTCGCGTCGGTGTCGAGTTTCTGGACGATCGGAGTCTCAGCCGTTTCCGGCAGATCGTTTTGAATCAGCTCAATCTTGTTGCGCACTTCCTGCGCCGCCACGTCCGCGTTCTTCTCGAGCACAAAGCTGATGAAGACCTGCGAGACGCCTTCGACTGAAGTCGAGCGCAGCTCATCGATACCGCTGATCGTGTTGACGGCGCCTTCGACCTTGTCCGTGATTTCGGTTTCAATTTCCTGCGGCGAGGCGCCGGGATTAATCACACTGACGGTGATCGTCGGAAGATCGATCTTCGGAAACAGATCGACGCCCAGCGACTTGTAAGAAAACGCGCCCACGACCGTGAGGCTCAGGATGAGCATCGTCGCGAACACCGGACGGCGAACACAGATTTCAGCTAACTTTTGCATCGCTAAGAAAGTTTCGAGTTTCGAGTTTCGAGTTTCGAGTTCGCTTCAACACTGGTCTCATTGTCTCGAGCCGAGTTCGAGGCCGAGGGCTCAACTCGAAACTCGAAACTGGTCATTGCTTCACGCTCGCGCCATCACTCAACTGCTCGACATTAGTCGTCGCCACGATCTCGTCCGCGGCAACACCGCTATTAATCTCAACCAGATCACCTTCGACCTGTCCGGTTTGTACCAGACGTTGTTCGGCGCGTCCGTTCTTGATCACGAACAGGTAAGTCGCGCCTGAAACCTGGCGCAAAGCACGCTGCGGCACGAGCACGGCCGGTTCGCTTTGCGGCTGAAGAATGCGCACGGTCGCAAATTGTCCGGGCTTCAATTCGCCGCTGGGATTTTGGACTTCAGCCTCGACGGTCAGGGTGCGCGAGGTCGCACTGACGTTCGGAGAAACGCGCGCGATGTGTCCCGCAAAGTTTCGATCGGGATACGCCGAGACGCGCACCGAAACGCTTTCGCCGACACGCACACGAGGTATCGCCTGCTCGGGAATGTCGATGCGCACGCGCACGGGATTCATGTTGACGACCGTCGCGACCTTCTGCGAGGGCGAAACGTATTCACCGAGATTCACGGTGCGTTCCGAAACAACACCGGAGATCGGCGAGATCACAATCGCGTAATCCAAACTTCGCTTGGCGAGGCCGACCTGGGATTGCGCAGCATCAACCGCGGCTTTCGCGTTGGCTACTGCCGCGTAGTTCTGCTGCGCCTGATGGATTGCGACCTGGTACTGTTCACGCAATTGATCGCGTTGCGAACGCTGCTGATCGTACTGGGCGCGCGAAACATCGCCTGACTCAATCAACTTTTCGTAACGTTGGAGGTTCTTCTCGGCGAGATTCAGCGCTGCGCGCGCCGAGGCGACTTCCGGCACATTCTCGGGAGTGAACTTCTGTCCCGGCCGCAAACCAATCTTCGCTTCGTTCTGCCGCTGCGTGGCCTTCGCCTGATCGAGTTGCGCCTGCGCCTGCTCAAGCCGAAGCCGCAGGTCGTTTGAGTCCAGCCGAACCACCATCTGCCCGCGCCGGACATAGCTGCCCATGTCCACACCCAGCGCGACGACTTTACCGGTCGTCGAAGGCATCACGTCGCTTTCCTCGTTCGCCGCAAGACTGCCGGTTGCTTCAAAAAAGCGCGGCAACTGGCGCAGCACGGCCGCCGATGTCGAAACTTCGATTATCACCGGCCCAGTCGCGGCCGCGTTTGTGTTTGGCGCTCCCTTAGAACGATTGCACGCGGTGCTAATCGCCCCCGCGGCGACTAGCAAAACGATTCCGATGAAGCTGAGAGATTTCCGAAAACTCATTTCTCTTTTCTCTTGTTCTTTTGGCTGGGGCCCAAATCTTTTTCGATCCCGTTAAGCAGAATGTTGGTGAACTCCCGCGCGGCCTTCTGGTTAGAGATGTGCAGCAGGCGATGTTGCCGATCCCAGAGGTTGTTGACCAGCGAGTGGTGCACGATCATGCCGATGAAAGCGCGCACGACGACTCTTGGGTCTATTTCAATAAAGGCCCCATCGCGTTGACGCTCGCGGATATACCCCCCGAGAAACTTGTAAACGCGCAGCACAAACTTTTCCCAGAACATTTGCGCCAGTTGGTGTTCTTCGAGCGCTGAATGCAGCAGCAGACGTTGAAACTCGGGATCGCATTCGTGCTGTTCCAAAGCATGCAACGCGAGGCCCTCGAAGACTGCGCGGTCGTCTTTTCGAGCGACGGCTTCGGCGGCGATCTGGCTGGGATCCATTTCGTCGTGCAGACAGGCCTTGTGATCGAGAATCGCGCTGTAGAGCTCCTGCTTGGTCGCGAAGTGTTTAAAGAGCATCGCCTCTGAGACGCCTGCCGCAGACGCGATTTCCTTCGTGGTTGTGCCTTGAAAGCCGCGCTGCGAAAACAGGCTCATCGCCTCGCGCAGAATTTGCAGCTTCCGGTTTACGCCGGTCATCCGGCCCCCATTCGCAGCGGCGTCAGAGGTCGGGGTTTTGGTTGCGATTGATTTCAGGGGATTACCTCAAGCGACAAGTGAGTGCTTACTTACCACCAGTCAGAAGGTGAAGTCAAGCGGCGGCTGGTCAACCCTCTGTGTCTCAGTGGTCCTCGGTGCCTCCGTGGTGAAAGTCTTCGGCGAGATCTCACCACAGAGGCACAAAGATCCACTGAGGCACAGACGAAAATCGGTCAGTAACGCGGCAGGAGGCTGAAAATGTTCAGCGCAATGGCGAGTTGAGCTTGAATCTCGTGAGGCTGAAAGCGGTAACCGGCGCGAAACACGAAGAGCTGATTGTTGCCGCCATCGACGCAGGTGCCGGCATAGCTCTCGAAAAATGACAACAACCTGTCGTTGAACGCCTGGCGAATCGCGGGCTCGTCCTGGCCGCGTAGCAGGTATTGTTTTGAAAATTCAGGCCGCTGGCCAAAGTCGATGTCCTGGTAGCCGAACGCCTGCATGATCTTCGTGAAGAACCCTTCCGGCCGCAGCGAGAAGTACGGGACACGCAGATTGGCAGGCTCAAGGTATGTAACGCTTTGATTGTGAATGTGCCGGTGCTTCCCTGACCCGGTGACGAACGTGTAATCAAAGACGGCTGCCTTAACGCCGTTAGCTTCGCCGTACATGAAGTTTTTGATTTGCTTGCTGTGCCCCTGGTTGAACAGCGCGAACTGTTCCAATCCCTGGATCATGGTAAGCGGGGATTCTTCAGCGAATTTCCAGGCGAGCTGTGCGGCGACGGCGCGAAACTGCTCAGTTCTCTCTCGTTCTTTCTTTCGGTTGTAGAAGTAGAGGAGAACGCCGAGCGCGATGATGGCGCCAACGAAAACGATCGGCGCAAGGACGGGGAGAAATTCCATCTTCTTAGACCGTCACCGCTTCCCGATATTCGCCCCAGACGCCACGCAGGCGATGGCTGATTTCACCGACGGTCGCAAATGACTCGACGCCTTCAAGGATTCGGGGTAGGACGTTTTCGGTTCCGCGCGCCGCTTCTTCCAGTCTCGCGAGCGCATTCTCGGTGGCGGGCGCATCGCGTCGGTCCCGCAAAGCCTTCAGACGTTCGATCTGATCGTGTTCGATGGACGGATCAATCCGCATAGTTTTGATGGGCTTATCGGCTTCGCTTTGATAGCGATTCACGCCGACGACGATTGCGTCGCGCGTCTCGACCGCGCGCTGATACTCGTAAGCGGAGTTCTGAATCTCACGCTGAATGTAGCCCGATTCGATCGCGTGCAGCGTCCCGCCGAGCGCGTCAATCTTGTCGAGATAATCAACGACACGCCCTTCGATTTCCGTGGTCAGCTCTTCAATCGCGTACGACCCGGCCACCGGATCGACCGTGTCCGCGACGCCTGATTCGTAAGCGATCACCTGCTGTGTTCGCAAAGCCAATCTCGCGGCATCCTCGGTCGGCAATGCCAGCGCTTCATCCATCGCGTTTGTGTGCAACGACTGTGTGCCGCCGAGAACTGCGGCCAGTGCCTGTATCGCCGTCCGCACGATGTTTATTTCGGGTTGCTGCGCGGTGAGCGTCGAACCCGCCGTCTGCGTGTGAAAGCGCATCATCAGACTACGTTCGTCGCGCGCGTGAAAGCGCTCGCGCATGAGGCGCGCCCAAAGCCTGCGCGCCGCGCGGAACTTCGCAATCTCTTCCAAAAGGTTGTTGTGGGAATTGAAGAAGAACGAGATGCGGGGCGCGAACTCGTCTATGTCTAACCCGGCCTTCAGCGCGGCTTCGACATAGGCAATGGCGTCAGCGAAGGTGAAGGCGACTTCCTGTACCGCCGTCGCGCCGGCTTCGCGAATGTGATAGCCGCTGATCGAAATGGTGTTCCAATTCGGCACTTCGCGCGCGCAAAACGCGAACGTGTCGGTAATCAGCCGCAGCGAAGGCTCGGGCGGAAAGATGTACGTGCCACGCGCAATGTACTCTTTCAAAATATCGTTCTGAATCGTGCCTTCGACTTTGTTGAATGCGACGCCTTGCTTCCGCGCCACGGCAAGATAAAGGGAAAGGAGAATCGCTGCCGTCGCGTTGATAGTCATCGACGTGGAAACATCGCTGAGCGGGATGCCGTCAAACAGCGTGAGCATGTCCTCGAGCGAGTCGATCGCGACGCCGACTTTTCCAACTTCTCCCGCCGCGAGCGGATCGTCGGAATCCAATCCGATTTGCGTCGGCAGATCGAAGGCGACTGACAAGCCCGTCGTGCCCTGGCTCAGCAGATATTTGTAACGCGCGTTTGATTCCGCCGCGTTCGCATAGCCCGCGTATTGACGCATCGTCCACAACCGGCCGCGATACATGTTCGGCCGGATGCCACGCGTGTATGGGAACTCGCCGGGATCGGCGAGGTCTCGATCATATTGGACGGGTTCAGTGTTCGACGGATTGAAATCGACGGGCAGTTCGATGCCGGAAGAAGTCTCGAAGTGCTCGCGTCGTTCGGTTTTTTCCTTGGCGACCATCGGTGTGCAGCGGTAATCGCAGGCTAGCACAGCAAAAGGTGAATAGTGAATCGCGAATGGTAAATAAAGAGAAGGGTCAATCGTAAATCGTAAATCGTGAATGGATTTTTCCGACCGAAACGTTCGGGTACATGTCGGCTGAGCGTCGAATCGAAGTTCTATTCACGATTTACCATTTACGATTTACGGTCTTGCGTCTATTTACGATTTACCATTTACCATTTACCTTCTTTCAATGCGCGCGCTTCGCGACATTCGTGTCGGTCCCGCCGGCTGGTCGTATGCAGACTGGCGCGGACGCGTCTATCCCGAAGGCGCCGGTACGACGTTCGACACGCTCTCACTGGTGGCGAAGTATTTCGACACCGCCGAAATCAACAGCAGCTTTTATCATCCGCCTGCGCCTGAGACGGCCCGTTCATGGCTACGCCGCATCGAGCACAATCCGGATTTCGTTTTCACGGCCAAGCTCTTTCGCGCGTTCACGCACGATCGCGGCAAAGGGACTGTGGAAGACGAAAGGCTTTTCCGCGAAGGAATGGATCCGCTGATGGAAGCGGGCAAGCTCGGCGCGGTGCTGGTTCAGTTTCCATGGTCGTTCAAAAACGAAATGGATGAGCGCAATTACCTGAACGAACTTGTCACTAAATTCAATGACTATCCGCTGGTCGTTGAGTTGCGGCACGAATCATGGAACAACGCGCGCGTGCTGCAAACGCTTGAAGACCTCGGCGTCGGATTGTGTGATATCGATCAGCCTTTGTTTCACAACTCGATCAAGCCTTCCGCGGAAGTAACGTCAGACATCGGTTACGTGCGTCTGCACGGCCGCAATTATCAAAACTGGTTTCGTGAAGAAGCAAATGTGCTTGAGCGTTACGACTATCTGTATGGACCGGAGGAACTCGAGCCCTGGGTGAATCGCATAAAAGAGGTGGCGCAGAAAGCCAAACAAACCTTTGTCATTACGAACAATCACGCGCGCGGGCAAAGTTTGGTGAATGCCTTCGAAATTCTCGCGGAGCTGGAAGAAGAAAAAGTCCCCGGTCCGGCGAAGTTGATCGAGACATATCCGCGGCTGGCGGAATCGGTTGAGCCGGATGATGAGGACCCGCAGGGATCGTTGTTCTGATTTTGGAGTGCGCCGGCTTGACGGCGCTTTCACACTCCGGCGCAAAGAAAAGCGGCGTCAAGCCGCCGCACTCCAAATCACCGCGCCAGCGGATAGATCGGCTCGATGTCGACCGGCACGTTCTTCAGCTTGTCGAGTGCGCCCTTCATCGGCGGACGAATGTTGGCGTACTTGTCGATAATCGCCGTGGCCTTTCCGTAGGAGCCGAGGGCTTCGATCATCAGCAGCTCGTTGGCCAGCTTATTCACGGCGCCGCGGATTTTTGATTCATCGATGCTGAACCTGCCCGTGCGCTCGTTGAATTTGATCGCGCCTTCGTCGGTGAAGTAGTTGAATTGCAGCGCCACCCCACGGCCGTGCGATTCGGTGATGCCGAAGCGAACTGAGCGAAACATGCTCGCCAGATACGTCGTGTAAAGCGTTCGCTGCATCCGGGGATCGATCACGCCTTTATCGATCAGATACTGCAGAGCCCACAAACCAGCAACGTCCGCCTTCGCTTCTTCGATGGTTGAGTATTTGTCCTTGAGCTGCAGACGCACCGTGGTAACCCCATCGATCGGAAGCCCATCGGCCACCGAAATATTGTGTGGGCCGAGACCGTGAACGACTTCGTGCATCAGAATGTGCGTGAAGAATGAATCGAATGCGACGTTGCGTTGCTGCGCCGGCTCGAGCACCACGCGTGAAATCGGCAGCAGCACCTTGTTGAATTTCGCGTCCTGAGTGTTCTTCAACATCACGCGTTTCGAGCCTTTTGCTTTCACCACGCGTTCGTCGTTTGGCAGATTGAACGCCGCCGTCTGCACGCCACTGTTACCTTCGCCGGAACTGTAGACCACATTGACGACGCGAAGCGGTGATGACGCGCCCACCTTCGGATTGCGGTATTTCGGCTCGATCGGCAGATTGTTCTCCAGCTCCTGCATGTAGGCGCTGAATTTCTTCAGCTTCTCGGTTTCCGCGTCGTCGCGCAGCGTCACATAAGCTTCAAACGCGGCTTTATACCCGAACAATTCATCTTCGTAAGTCTCGTACGGCCCGATCGTCACATCGATCGGCGAATCCAGATCCATCCACGCGACGTCGCTGTCGTAATAGTCGTTGGAAGCGAACGCGGCCGCCCGCTTGTTCAAATAGTCGCGCAGGGTCGCATTCGTCGTGAGGGCGGCTGCTTCCCGCAGAAGCTTCGCCGCCGGGTCGAGAAACTCGCGGTACTCTTCGCTGTAGGGCACGACTTTGAGTTGGCCGCTCGCATCGCGGCGAATCGCATAGAAGTAACCGGTCGCCTTCTCTTTCTCAGCCGGCGCCAGAGTATTTAACCAAGCGTTGAACTGGTCCTTCGACATGTCCTCGGGATAGTGATTGGCGCCGGCGAGTTTCGACGGAATGTCATCGATGAACGGCTGCTTTTCATCGAGGCGCGACCAGGGACCGTCGTTGATCAAGAAATAATGAAGCAGCATGCGACCCATCGGCGTGCGGTCGGCTTCCAGCTTTCGCTTCAAAGCCTCGTTTCCCGACCACACCTGCCGCAGGAACAACGGATCGAAAAGCTTCGCGGCCGCAATAATCTTCCGCAGCGCCAGACGATCTTTCGGTGTCAATCGCGCGGTGCTGGCGGTCAGCACGGTGGGCGAAAAGCGACGAATCTTTGCCGGCAGCTCAACCGGATCTGAAGCGCGCGGACGTTCCGGAACCTGAGACTGCGCCAGCGCCAGTGCTGATACCAACGTCGATAGGACAACCAGCGAGATGATGCGTTTGAATGACGACATGTTCTTTACTTCCTTGAACTGAAAGCTTCCTATTAGTTAGTGTGTCTACTATGCTGCGACATCGGAGCAGTAGCCCGACCGTCAGGGAGGGCGTAATCGTCGCATCCGAAACGCCCTCCCTGACGGTCGGGCACTGCCCCGCTTTGATTACAATGCCGAGCGGTTCTTCAGAATTTTCACAAACGATCCAGAACGTAGCTCGTCGTCGGTGAGGCTCGACAACTTCAAAGCTTCTTCTTCGGTGATGGCGCCGGAATTCACTGCGCGGAGGAAGTAATTCAGCAGGCCCTGCCCCGTGGCCGCATCGTCGAAAACGTCGCCAACCAAAGTTGCTTTGGCAGCCTTATCGACAAAATTGCGCAGCCGTTCTGAAGCGGCGTCCAGGCTTTGCAGGAAAAACGCGTACACCGCCGCGTACCGCGTCGGCAGTTGCGCGGGATGCAGGTCCCAACCCTGATAAAACCCGCCCACCAGTGAATGCTGAATGTGATCGTAGTGCAGTTTCCACGCGCGATGAATGACCGCGCGATTCTCTTCAATTTGTTCTGGGGTGAGCGGCATACCCTCGGTTGCGCGATGCGGGCCGACCGGCATGATGTTCGTTGCGCCATCCGAGAGCCAGATGCCTGTACCGGCAAACGAAACCTGCATCATGTGCTTCGCAAAGTCACACGAGGGATGCATCATGTGCTGATGCGCGGCAGTAATACTGCAACTGGCGGTGTAGTCGTAAGTCCCGAAGTGCGCCGCGACGCAACGGCCGCGCGCGGCCTGCAAAAGCAACGGCAGGTTGATCCGGCCTTCAGAGTTGATGATCGATTGCGTCGTCTCAATCATCATCTCCATCTTCAGAGAACCGGCTGCTAGTCCGGTCTTCTTTTCGAGCAAGTCGAAAATGTCCGCCAGCGCCGTGACTTGTTCCGGGGCGGTAATTTTCGGCAGCGTGACCACGAAATTCTGCGGCAGCTTCCCACCGGCCTTTTCCAGCAGAGTCGAAACAAAGATGTCGAGCGTGCGCATGCTTCTCGCACGCAACTCTTCATTGAAAGGCTTAATGCGAATGCCGATGAAGGGCGGGAGCGTGCCGGCTTCTATTCCTTTCGCGACTTCGGCGGCGGCCGTTTCGGCGTGACCGTCCTCCTCCTCGTCGGGGCGGTTACCATAGCCGTCTTCGAAATCGATGCGAAAGTCTTCAACCGGTTCGCGCTTCAGCTTCTCCTGCACACGCGTGAAAATCGTGTACGCCAGCCAGGCGGGCTTGTTCCCCTCCCTGACCGCTCCGGAATCAGCTTCGAGACGGTTCTTCAAACCAGTTGCGTAGTCCAGAACGTCGGGCAAGCCGCCGGACAACGGCAGTCCCAGCGCGCGCGCAAACACGACGAAGTCCCCCGCATTTTCGGCGAGCGCGCGTTCCGCCACCTGGCCCAACCGCCTGGCCGTGTCGGCGCGAAACAGATGCGCGCCACCGTAAACCGTGTGCACCGGCTGCCGATGACCGGTTTCGCCGGGATACGAAACGGCCGCTGCCTGATTGGCCTTACTCAGGCTCTCAACTATGGGTTTGAGAAGATCGTCAGAGAGAGATGCTGCCATCTAAAGTTAGTCTCCACCCTGGGGCTCGTGAAAATAGTTGCGCCAGGTCATTTCATTATTAAAGCAAGATTAGCCGCGGCGACTTGCGTGCGAATCTCGACTTCATTTGTGCGTGCATTGATGGTTAGATTCGCCACCGCGCTCTGCGCCAACGCGCGTCTGTCCGCATTCATGCTCATGACGAGAAGACCCGCGAGTTGCTTCAGGCCCGTCAGAGTGTCACCCAGGTTTTTTGCAGACGCCGGCGTATCCGTACGCGCCACGACAGTCAACGCCACGTCTGTGGCCGTCGTTCCGATTGAGCCATAAGCTTGCCGGATAGAACCAACGTCCTTTGCAATCGCGTCGGTTCCGAGATTCAGGTTCGACCATAGCGCTGGCGTTACGTTTGCGCCAAAGCCGATCACGGCCTGCGGATCGCGCGTCGCCATTGATACCAGTTCGACACTGTCGCGACGCGGAGTTCTACCCGCGTCGATAACTGCGCGCACGGTGGCGGGCGTGCCCAGGGCAACGGTGTTAGCGTTCAGCGCCGTGATCGCCAGATCGCGGACGCGCATGTCCCACAGGCCGAACAACTTCATCTGATCGTTTACGGTGAGCACCACAATAGTGGCGCCTCGATACTTTTCTTCACGAACCTTTCCTTTGCCGGACAATCGAGCGGCGAGGGTAACGGCCCGCGCGTCGAATTTACCCTGCGCGATCGCCACCGGATCGAGCTTCGTCACAGTCGGTGAAGGGTGCACGTAACGAGCGCTGACGACGACTCGCTCAAACGCACGGGCGTCGATCCCCGTGTCTGTTTTGAACTTGTCCAGTTCGGAATTGATGTGCGCGAGCTTCGCAGCATCGCCGGCAAAAACGCGCGGCAGCGTCTCGGTCAGCAAACGTTTAGCGTCAACTACGACGACACCATCCGAAGCCGGAACGAACGAGAAAATGTCCGCCGTTTTCGCGCGCGTTGTCGGCTGAGCATTCGCGACTGACTGCCCAAGCATGACGCTGAAAGCAAAAATGACGAGCGCGCTGATGCGAATAAATGAGTTTTGTTTCACAGTTTGTCTCCTGCGGTCGGTTTCGGAAGAGTTGTTAATCCGATGCCTGCCGTGGTCTAAAGCGTTGCAGCGAAAGACAGCCACAAAAATGCACCAAAAGCACAGAGGCAGATCCAATCGTTTTCAATTTGTGCTTTTCTGCGCCTTTCGTGGCAATAGTTAATCGCCATTACTCTCGCTCCAGCAGCAGCGAAATTCCCATTCCGCCGCTAATGCAAAGGGTCGCCAGGCCGCGCTTTGCGTTTCGTTTCTTCATTTCGTGCAAAAGCGTAGTCGTGATTCGCACGCCGGTGCAGCCTATCGGGTGCCCCAAAGCAATCGCGCCACCATTTACGTTCAGCTTCTCCGAATCGAATTGTAAGTCGCGATCGCAGGCGATAACTTGCGCGGCAAATGCTTCGTTTAATTCGACCAGATCAATGTCGTTGAGCGTGAGCTTCTGTCTTTCGAGCAATGCGCGCGTCGCCGGTACCGGGCCAATGCCCATGATCTCGGGGGCCACACCACTAATTTCGTAATCAACGATCCGCGCCAGGGGTTCGGCGTCTGATTCTTTCAAAGCTTCTTCACTCATCACCACGACTGCCGCCGCGCCGTCCGTGATGCCTGACGAATTCCCCGCCGTGATGGTTCCTTGTTTCGAAAACACTGGAGCAAGTTTGCCCAGGCTTTCGATCGAAGTGTCGGCGCGCGCATGTTCGTCGCGAGCGAAAGGAGTAACGTTCCCTTTTCGATCTTTAAGTTCCAGCGGAACGATTTCGGTGTCGAATCTTCCGGCGTCGGTCGCCGCCGCCGCGCGCTGCTGTGAACGGAGAGCGTATTCATCCTGCTCGTCACGCGCGATCTCGTAACGCTTCGCCAACTCTTCCGCAGTTTCACCCATCACCATTTTCGAAAGCGGATCGTTGAAGCCGTCGCGATACATCCCGTCAACTAGATCAACGTGCCCCATACGCATACCCCAACGCGCGCCCTCGGCGAAGTAAGGCACACGAGACATGCTTTCAGTTCCACCGGCCAGCACGATGCCGGCCCGACCCAGCATTATCTTTTCCGCCGCGAGAATGATTGCGCGCAAGCCTGAACCGCAAGCTTGATTCACGGTAAAAGCAGGCACTTGCTCAGGCACGCCCGCACGAAAAGTAATTTGCCGCGCCACGTTCGGTCCGCCGCCGGCCTGTCGCGCACAACCCCAGATCGAATCGTTAATCTGATCTGGCTGAATACTGGCGCGGCGCAAGCTTTCTTTCGCCACTGCCACACCCATATCAGCGGCGGTCAAGTCCTTCAGCGAGCCTCCAAAGCGGCCGATCGGAGTGCGCACTGCGGCTGTCAGAAAAACTGGTTTCATCGAAAAACTTTTGGAAATGTTAAGCTCTGCCGCGATGTTAGCATAGCGGCCGATGCCTCCCGCAATTGCCACCAAAGGCGTGAACTCCCGCGACGCTGAAGGCGACGAAAGATCGATCCGTCAAATCATCAAAGCGCATCACGATTGGTTCATGTCGATCGATGGCCGATCGCCGATTAATCTCACTACTGACGAGTTTGAATTCTCGGCTTCACCTGGCCGGCTAATCTTTTCATGCTGGACCCAAACCGGCTCGCGGGTCTGGCGGGTTAAGAGTTGGCAGTGGAGCGGCAACAAGCTGGTCTTGCAGGCATCACGACGCATGGGCGCCGAGGCAGTAACTATCGAGTTGATTCCTCGAGCGTCAGCTAAAGCCATCGTCGCGCGCATCGCGGCCGCGCGCCAGGAGCGATGTGAGAAGTTAGCTGCACTAGTGGCACAGACTTTAGTCTGTGAATCGGTGGCAGAGACTTCAGTCTGTGATTCGGACGCCGGTAATCACAGACTGAAGTCTGTGCCACTGCCAAAGATTGAGCGCGCACAGCTCAGTCCCGGCATGCGACGAGATCAGCCCGGCCGTTACGCGCGCATCATTCTGCGGCTACCGCACGAACGCATAGCCGTGACAGGTACAGTCGCGGAAAGCGACGTACGTAATGTTGATGCTCTCTTTTCATCAACACTGCTGTGGTTTCAGCGCATCCTGCAAACACCCAAGCGTCCTCCCCTGCAAAGGCTTCTGCTGGTCGTCGAACGCGACATACTCGAGGCTGCACGACAGCGCCATGTTTTGCTTACCCCTTCGTTACGTGAACGGATTGAACTGCTTGAAAT
This sequence comes from Pyrinomonadaceae bacterium, assembly GCA_036277115.1. Taxonomy (NCBI): domain Bacteria; kingdom Pseudomonadati; phylum Acidobacteriota; class Blastocatellia; order Blastocatellales; family Pyrinomonadaceae; species Pyrinomonadaceae bacterium. The sequence goes on along the minus strand of DASUNM010000027.1, from coordinate 887,057 downwards.
CAACGACGGTTGGACTGAAATCACGCCCGTTAGAAGTTTTGAGCGCAAGCATCTCTGGCGAAAACGACTGGCACGCTTTCCGCCCGTAAACGAACCCGAGCCAATGAAGCAGACAAACGAAATTCTCGCGCAGTTGCCACTCGCCATCGACATCGTGGCGTCGCGGCACGGGCAGACGCTTCGGTATCACGGGCTGCCGTTCGCGCGTTTGCGGCGGGTGATGGAACAAGAGCGAATTTGGTTTGGGATTGAAGGTTCGCGCCGGCGACAACTCGACGTTTTTCATCAGCGGGACTGGGCAAAGTTGCTTGACGATCTCGAGATGTATCGCAATGAAAGCTGCCGCGATCGCCGTCATTGGTTATACCGCGCGTCGGGCGAGGCCTGGCTTGAGTCGATGTTGCGTCGCGATATCACGAAGCTTGATCCCGGACTGATCATCGCGCCGCTGCATGCGCAGTTTCGCACGTCACACGGCGGTGCTTTTGGATACGGGGGCGGGGCACGGCCGATCGACTTGCTCGCGCTGCGGCACGACGGCCGGTTGGTAGTTATCGAACTGAAGGTCACGGAAGATCGCGAACACGTCTTTCAGGGAGTCGATTACTGGCGACGCGTCGAAGCTCATCGCCGGCGCGGGCACATCAGCTCGGCAAGGCTTTTTGGCGACCGCGAAATCGGTGATGAGTCACCGCTGGTTTATCTGGTCGCGCCGGCGCTTCACTTTCACCCATCGTTTCGCACCCTGGCAAAGACCATCGCTCCGGACATCGAGATCTATCGGTTCGACATTAACGAAGACTGGCGAAGTGGCGTGCGCGTGGTGCGGCGTGAACGAGTCAACTGACTAGCTCGCGTTTGCTCGCCGCGTGCTTTTTTGCCAAGATGCACGTTCATCCTTAATCCGAAAATAGGCAGTAATAGTTGGGCGTTCAGAGAAGCGCCTCATCTGGAGGAATTGTGAAGTTAATTATTTTGGCCGCCGGTTACGCGACGCGGCTCTACCCGCTGACACTCAACGCGCCGAAGCCTCTGCTGCCGGTGGCCGGCAAACCGATGATCGAGCATGTGCTTGATTGTCTGACACCGGTAAAAGAGATCGATCACGTCTACGTCGTCACCAACGAGAAGTTTTCAGGCCATTTTGAAAAGTGGGCAAGTCAGTACGAAGTGAGCAGTGCGGGGCCGCCCATCTCCGTGGTCAATGATCACTCAACCGACGACACGAACAAGCTTGGCGCGATCGGCGACATGCATCTGGTGATCACGCAAGCAGGCATTGATGATGACATCGTCGTCGTGGCCGGCGACAATCTTTTCAGCCACGCCTTGGAAGGGTTCAGTGAGTTTTGCCGGGCGCATAACGCTCCGGTCCTGGGCGTGTACGATGTCGGCAATCTGGAAGAGATTAAGAAGTACAACGCGATCGACACCAATGCTGAAGGTCAAATCACTTTCTTCGAGGAAAAACCGAAGGAGCCAAAGAGCACGATCACGGGCATCGCTTTGTACTATTATCCGCAGTGGTCCCTGGAGCTGGTCAAGCAATACATCGCGGATGGAAACAATCCGGATCAGCCCGGGCGGCTGATTCAATGGCTTTACCCGCGCACGCCGGTTTACGTGTGGCGCGTGCCGGGAATCTGGTTCGATATCGGCTCGAAGGAAACTTTGGAAGAAGCGAACGAAATCTTCTCGCGCGCGGACGTTCGCGAACTGACAAGAGAACAATTGAATGCTTGATCTGAATTATGTAAGAGAGAACCTCGACGCGGTGCGCGCGGCGTTGGCGAAGCGCGAGATGGCGACGGCCGCGCTCGACGATTTCGCCGCGGCTGATGCGGGTCGCCGTCGTGTGATTTCTGAGTCAGACCAGTTGAACGCTGAGCGCAACACGGCCAGCCGCGAGATCGGCGCGATGATGAAGGACGGCAAGCGGGACGAAGCGCATGCGCGCCGCAAACAGGTCAATGAACTGAAAGAGCGGATCGCGAAACTTGATGACGCCCGCGATCAAGCCGAAGCGCGAATGCGCGAGCTGCTCTCGACGCTGCCGAACATCCCGCACGAATCCGTGCCGGTCGGTAAAGATGAATCAGCAAATGTCGAGATTCGCCGCTGGGGCACTAAACCTGAATTCGATTTTGAGCCGAAGGACCACGTCGATTTGGGGACGGCGCTCGGCATCCTCGACCTGGAGCGCGCGACTAAGATTGCCGGCGCGCGGTTCGCGATCCTGAACGGCGCCGGCGCGCGCCTGGAACGCGCGCTGATCGATTTCATGCTCGACCTGCACACGACTGAGCATGGCTATAGGGAAACCCTGCCGCCGTTCATCGTCAACCGCGACGCGCTGTTCGGCACCGGTCAGCTGCCGAAGTTCGAACAGGACCTTTTCAAGCTGGAAGACGAACGCGGTTTCTATCTGGTGCCGACGGCGGAAGTGCCGGTCACGAATTATCACCGAGAAGAGATTCTCGACGCGTCAGATTTGCCGAAGAAGTGGGCCGCATACACGCCCTGCTTTCGATCGGAGGCCGGCAGCTATGGCAAAGATACACGCGGAATCATCCGCCAGCATCAATTCGAGAAAGTTGAGCTAGTGAAGTATTCGCTGCCTGAGAATTCCTACGATGAGCTCGAATCGCTGACGCATGACGCTGAGGTCATTTTGCAGAAGCTTGGCATTCACTATCGTGTCGTGGCGCTCGCGTCCGGCGACCTCGGCTTTGGCAGCGCGAAGACGTACGACATCGAGGTGTGGCTGCCTTCACAGAATGCCTTCCGTGAAATCTCTTCCTGTTCGAATTACGAAGCGTTTCAGGCACGGCGCGCGAACATACGGTTTCGGCGCGCAGGTGGGGCCAAACCGGAATTTGTGCACACGCTCAACGGCTCGGGATTGGCAGTGGGACGAACGTGGATTGCGATATTGGAGAATTATCAGCACAAAGATGGCTCAATCCTGATCCCTGAAGCTCTGCGCAAGTATTTTGCTACCGACCGGATAGCCTCATCCTAAGTAGACTTTTCGATTGACACGTGGCCACAAAGGGCATAAAGTGCGCGCGTCCAAACAGCCCAACCCAAAACTATTCAGGGCTAAACCTTACTTGGAGGTGTAACTCCTGTGGTAACGAAAGCTTCAACAATTAAGATCGGTGACTTGGCGAAAGCCATCGACCGGGCCATCGAGGCCGCGGATTTCCGCAAGGTTCCCGGCGGCATCATCATGGGTCGCCTGGTTCCGCCCGGAAAAGATTTTGACGCCAACGCCGCGGCGCGCCGCATTACAAAGGAAGTGCAAACTCGCTTCCCAACTCTAAAGCTGACGCCGAAAGTCTACGACGGAACGATGGGTTTCATTATCAGAAATCCGCCGATCGAGTTCTAGAGTAGCCATGAGCCAAGCGGAAGATCATTCCGCTGATCCTCCCCGGTTGATGTGTCCGAGTGCGCAGCCGGAAATGGAGGACAGTCTTGTGCTGGGCGTGTTAGAAAACACGCCCGAAGGACAGAGGCTTGCCTGGATCGAGAAACCTCAACCGGTCACGCCTGAGTTGCTGTCTTTAACGCGAGAGACTGATCCGCGACTCGTTTTTCGTTTCGCGGCGCGATGCGAAGAGAACCGGTGTGCTCACTTCGACGGTAAGGACTGCAACCTCGCGACGCGCATCGTGCAGATTCTGCCGCGCGCCGTCGAAAGTTTGCCGCCTTGTAGTATTCGGCCAGAGTGTCGTTGGTACCAGCAGGAAGGTAAGGCGGCGTGCCTGCGTTGCCCGGAAGTCGTGACTCAGCTCGACAATCCTTCGCCTGACATGCTGCGGGCGGCGATGCCCCCGCAGTGAAGAGCGCTCCTTCATGAGATTACTTGCTGACGCAGTAACAGGAATGCTAAGCCAGCCGGTGTGAACTTCGAACTATCGAATCCGCAAACTGTACGGCAGAAGATAAGCCGAATGCCCACCCTTCACGCGGTCCATCATTTGAATGTAGCGAAACGTACGGCGGACATCTTCCGGCATTGCGGCGAGTAGCGACGCCTGCTGTTGCATTTCAGTTGTCACGCGCGTATCGGCCTCACCCGAATCGGTGAACAATTCTTGCAGCCAGTTCGGCGGAACCGGTCGAATTACTCGCTGAATACTTTTGTCGGCGGGAATATTGGCGAGCTGCTTCGCGATCTCAATTGCCTTATCGAGACCGCCATACTCATCGACCAGCCCGTTTTCTTTGCCCTGCCGGCCGGTCCAGACACGGCCCTGACCGATCGAGTCGATGTAGGTCTGGTCCTTGCTGCGACCCTTCGCCACTTTATCCGTGAAGTCGTCGTAGGTCGTTTTCAGAAACTCCTGGAACTTTGCGCGCTCGCTGTCGGTGAATTTTTCAGACTCGCGAAAGATGCCCGCATTTGTGCCGCGCAGCACGTACTCGTTGCTGACGCCGATCCAGTCGTAAAAGCCTTTGATGACCGGCTTGCCGCCGACCACACCGATCGAGCCGGTAATCGTCGAAGGTTGCGCAACGATCTTGTTTGCGTTGCAGGCGATGTAATAACCGCCGGACGCCGCTACGTCACCCATTGACACCACGACGGGCTTCTTCGCTTTGAGCGATTCGATCCCGCGCCAAATAATGTCTGAAGCGAGACCTTCGCCGCCCGGACTGTCGATGCGCAGCACGACTGCTTTGATCGTTTTATCGTCGCGCACTTCATTTAAGAGTTTGACCAGTGACTCTGAACCGATCACTTCCTGTCCGTCAGAGCCGAACTGCGAACTGCCGGACATGATGTCGCCCGCGGCGTAAACGATGGCAATCTTTTCGCCCTTGTTCAGGCCCAGCGACTCTTGCGAAATCTTTCGGTAGTCCGAAGCTTTGACCAGGCGCAGTTCATCCTTCTCTGCATATCCGAGCCGCTGCTTGAGTTCTTTTTCAATTTCCTCGCGATACAGGGCGCCATCAATCAGGCCGGCGTCCTTCGCTTGTCGCGCATTGTAAGGAGCGTTGTCGATCAGCTTCTTCACATCATCTGCAGACTTGCCGCGCGCCTTGGCAATAGAGTCGACCAGGCGTCCGTACATATCATCGAGCAGCGAGTTGACGACATCGCGATGATCTTTCGTCATCTCTTTCTGCGTGAACATGTCGCCGGCGCTTTTGTATTTGCCAATCTGGTAGATGTCGGGATAGATGCCCAGCTTGTCGAGCGACCCGCGGAAAAACATCACGTCGGCGGCGAGGCCGGTGACGAAGAGTTCGCCGGGCGGCGGCATGTAAATCTTGTCGCACGCCGACGCGACGTAATAGTCCTTGTTGAAACCCATCTCCATGTAGGCATAGACAGGTTTGCCGGACGAGCGAAAGTCCTCGATGGCGGCGCGTAACTCTTCAGCCTTGCCCCATCCCGTTTCCGACGCGTCGACGTCGAGGATGATTGCGCGGATTCGTTTGTCGGTTTTCGCTTTGCGAAACTGCGTGAGCAGGCTGCTGAGCGACTGCGGCGGCGTCGCGAAGATGCGATTGAGCGGATTGTCCGGGACGTAATCCGGCAGCGGCCCTGAGACTCTCAGCGTCAGCACGCTGTTTTCACGGACGGATGGCTGCTCGCCGCGTATTGCCGCCACCAGAATCGCGACGACGACGAAGCCGATGAGAACCACGCCCAGCACGATCCCGGTGATCGCGAGCACGACTTTACGAGTTGTTGACATTGCCATAGTGATAGTTCCAGAGTTTGTCGAGGTTTAGTCGATGATACGTGTGAGGGCTGGAAAAGGTTTACCGCCGCTCAGTAAGCAGTAAGCAGTGAAGATTAGCCCCCGGCGCCCTTTTCTGCTCACGGCTCACTGCTCACTGTGCTTAACGATCCACCCGCCGCCCAGCACTTCATCGCCGCGATAGAACACGGTCGCCTGACCCGGCGTGATGGCGCGTTGTGACTCGTCAAACTTAACCGAAGCCCGATTGTCTGTGAGCGGAGTGATCGTCGCGGGCGCGGCCGTGTGCCGGTAACGCACGCGCACTTCTGAGCGCACTCGCTCAGTTGGATTATCAAAAGCGATCCAGTTAACGCCCGCGGCGGTGAACTCGTCGCCCAACAATTCATCATCATAGCCGACGGTCACGCGGTTCGTCTGCGAATCGACATTCAGCACGTACAGGGGCCGCGCGTCAGAGATGCCAATTCCACGCCGCTGGCCAATCGTGTACCGATGAATACCCGCATGAGTACCCAGCACCTCGCCGCCCGCAGTCACAATTTCACCCGCGCCGGGAAGCCGATCGGTTTGCTGTTCCGCTTCCAGATATCGATCGATGAAGCCGGCGTAATTGCCATCAGGCACAAAACAAATCTCCTGCGACTCTTTCTTTTCCGCGACGGCGAGATCGCTATCACGCGCGGCCTGGCGCGCCTCACTCTTTGAAAGCTCGCCGAGGGGAAACAACGAGCGCGAAAGCTGATCCTGGGTCAGCTCCCAAAGAAAGTAGGACTGGTCCTTCAGCGGATCGCGTCCCCGCAAAAGCCGATAACGATTCGTTCCCTCATCAAACTCAACGCGCGCATAATGCCCGGTGGCCACCTTCTCGCAACCGAGGCTCGCCGCCAGCTTATCGAGCGACGCAAACTTCAAACGGCTATTGCAGGCCACGCACGGAATTGGCGTCTCGCCGTTCAGGTAACTGTTGACGAACGGCTGCACGACGTCGCGCTCGAATTCCTTCTCCAGATTCAGCACGTAAAACGGGAAGCCTAGTTCTTCCGCTACCCGGCGCGCATCGTAGACATCGTCAAGCGAGCAGCAACGCGAAGGCAGCGGCTCGCCGTTTTCATCGACGCTGATGCCGCGGCGCTGGTTCCACAACTGCATCGTAAAGCCGACCAGCTCATGGCCCTGCTCCTTCAAAATAGCGGCGGCCGCGGAAGAATCCACGCCACCTGACATTGCTACTGCAATCTTCATTGGTAAATCGTCAATCGTAAATAGTGAATAGACTCACGCTTCGCGCGATCCAACATGGTAGCACTCGCAGAGAAGGTCAACCAAAAGCACGGTGCTCGACTATTCACCATTTACGATTTACGATTTACACGCCCATGCCTGAACGCGCCATAGAAGAATATCGCATCGCTGACGAGCCTTATTACCTGCCCGTCGACAACGAAGTTGGTTTGTTTGAAGCCGCACACGCGGCAAAGCTGCCGGTGATTCTGAAAGGGCCGACGGGCTGTGGCAAGACCCGCTTTGTCGAGCACATGGCGTGGCGTCTGGAGCGCCCGCTGATCACCGTCGCCTGCCACGAAGATCTTTCCTCAACTGATCTCGTCGGCCGTTTCTTGATCGAAGGGGAAGAGACAGTCTGGCACGACGGGCCACTGACGTCGGCTGTTCGTCATGGAGCGATCTGTTACCTCGACGAAGTTGTTGAAGCGCGCAAAGACACGGTCGTAATCATCCATCCGCTCACCGATCATCGACGGCGTCTGCCGATTGAAAAGCGCGGCACGGTCCTCGACGCGCCGACGGATTTCATGCTCGTCGTTTCTTACAATCCGGGATATCAATCGATTCTTAAAGACCTGAAGCAATCAACCCGGCAACGCTTCATCGCGATCGATTTCGATTACCCTTCACCGGAACTGGAAGCGGCGATCGTCGCCCATGAAGGGGGCATCGACGAAGGTACGGCGCGCGATCTCGTTTTGATCGGTCAGAAGGTGCGCAACCTGCGCGGCCATGGATTGGAAGAAGGCGTCTCGACCCGTCTGTTGATTTATGCGGGGCAATTGATCGCCAACGGCATCGCGCCGACCCGCGCTGCCGAAGTCGCGATGTGCTCACCGATTACTGACGATCGCGATCTGCAGCGCAGCATTCGAGAGATCGTGACGACGGTGATCTAAGGCGAACCGATTTCCGTCTTGGAAAAATCTTCCATGTACTCGCGGACATTTCGCGGAAGGTCTGATTCGCTGCCCTTTGAACTAAACCACTTCGCGTTCTCATCGATGGCCATCCGCACATAGACGACTCCCGTGGTGAGATTGATCGCGAATGCTGCCTGCTCGGGACACAGGTGCGGCCGGCAAACTTTGACGGTGAGATAATCTCCCGCCCTCATGATTGGCGTCTCGACGGAATACTCTTTAGTTAGTAACGCGAAGTCGCCGCGACTCAAAAGCTTGCTGAGCGAGCTCCGTAACGTCGCGTCGTTGAAGAAGCGCCGCGTCACTTTCCCTTTCTTCTCAGTTGGGTACTTCCCTTCCCAGGCTTTTAAATGCGCAAGATTCGTTTGCGCAATCGCCGAAGTAAAACAAAACACCAAAGTAAACCAAAGGGATAGACCCGCTGCTAGTCCGATGTGTATTCGTCGCTTCATTCTTACGGCTCCTTCTTAAGGTCAGCGACGTGATGCTAACACGAGTCGCAATTGGATTGGGTCACGGCTGGTTCTATACTTGGCTCACGACGTAACGCGTTTCTTTTTGAATCTTCCAAGTGTCTGAACACACCACAACCGGCGAAGAGCCGAACCTTGCAGGCCAGATCGAGGAGCACCTGCGTTCAGTCAAGAACCCGCAGGAGCGGCGCACGGTGGCCGAACTGCTTCGCGCAGCGAGTCACCTGCCGCTGGAACATATGCGCGCTGCGATTGAAACCAGCGCTTCGGTAGCAGGAGTTTCTCTGCGCGCCAGCATTGAGTTTCTCCGCGCGACGCCGGACGCGGCGCGTGTTTTGGAGCCGGCGGAACTAAGAGCGTGGGGCGAGTTGGGACGGCGGCTGACCACAAACGACGTCGAGAGCGGCATAAGTTTCTTTTCCGCCGGCACCACCGATTTCGCGCGCGTACCGGCGCCGGTGCGGCCTTTTGTGTTCCAGGTTTGTTCGCGGCAGATGATTCTGTCGGCAGCGATTGCGGCGGAGACATTTCGCGACGCGCCCGCCCTGGCTGACCGAGTATCTGATGCAGACCTGCTTCGCTCGATCTATGAAATCGCGGCCAGCATCTCGCGTCGTTCAGCGAAACACAGCGCGGAGTTTTTGAGCGCGACACCGGCGGTTGTTGAGGGTGTTGGGGGACCCGACACCCGACACCCTGATTTCCGACACCCGACACCCGACACCCAACACCCTGTTCTTTTTGCGGCCGTCGATCTCGCGAAATCCTTTGCCGAACACGCCGGCGGGATCGCGGCTGATGCTTGGGTTTCGCTCCCGGCGGCAACCGCGCGACTCGATCCGGACCACGCGCTCAAATTAATTCGGCGCACGCGCAGTTTTCTCGAACGCGGCGGGGGCGCGGCGCTGCAAGTCTTGATTGCCGGCGGCGACATCCTGCGAACAGTTCCGGAATGCTTCGATGAGTGGATCGAACTTCTCTGGGCGGTGGCGGCGCACGGCAATGCGGGACTGGTGGCGTTCACGCGAACTTGTCCGGGCGTCTTTCAATCGATTGCGACTGAAACTCGGCACGACCGCGGGATCGATCTCGTACGCCGGGTAATCAGCCTTACGCGCGATGTGGCGCGGACGGACGGCGAGAGCGCGTTGGCCTGTTTGCGTTCCAGCGCAAAGGCGCTCCGCACCGTTTCGATCGATCAATTCGAAGCGTGGGCGCGCGCCGGGCTGATTACCAGCGACACGCGCACGCGTCGAAGTTATTACGCGCTTGAGACGCGCACCAGCAACGACGCGCTCCGCGCCAGTGATCACGGCGGCGTGACACTCGAATCGATCCAGCACTTGCTGCGGCTGTACGTCGAAGGGTTAACCGGACGCGCGGTTGAGATTGCTTCGGTTGCCGCCGTGCCGGTTGAAGCACGCATCGGCGATGGCAGCACGATTTACCTGCCCGCGGCAGTCTCTGATTTCGGCGACGATGAACTCGACTTTCGGCTTTACAAAGTGCTGGCGGCGCATGCTGCGGGACAAATTGAATTCGGCACATACGACCAAGCGACGGATGATTTGCGCGCCGCTTATGTTTCGCTCGCGGCTCGTTTCGATCCGGCCAATCAGGACGAGCGCGCCGCGTTCGCGGACGATGGATACGTGCCCGACATAGCTGCCGCCGAACACGGGCAACGCCCCTCTCCGCAGGCGGAGAGGAGTGGGGGAGAGGTTGGCACGCGCGCTAACCCCACCCTATCCCTCCCCGCACGCGGTGAGGGCGCAAGAGCCCGTTACTCCGACGTCCTCCAATTATTTCCAATTCCCGCTCTGGCGCGACGCATTTTCGGCACGCTCGAGAATGGCCGCATCGATCGCCGGCTGCGAAACCAGTATCGAGGGCTCAATCGCGACCTTGATCTGATTCGGGCACACCTAAGAAGCCGCCGGCCGAAGATAATCGATCTACCGGCAACGCTGGTTCCCTTCGAGTTGTTGTTTCAGATCACGATGCTCGGCGGCGCACTGGACGACGCGCGCGATTTCTACGGGCAGATCGTATCCGAGTTAGAGACAGTGGTCGCGGATTACCTCAGCGACTCAAACACGAGCGTGGCCGACACGCTGATGGCGACAAGTCGCGTGTACGACCTCTTCCAATCGATCTCGATGGAAGACGCCGAGAAGCAGATCGAAGTTCCCGATGAACAGGATCAGGAGGACGCGAGCAAACTTGCCGAAGAGATGATGTCGCAGCGCGAGCGCGATCGGCAGCCGCAGCGGCGCGACGCGCGCGAACTTTTCAACGCGTGGAACACCGAGGCGGAAGGCGAATTTGACGAACTGGAAGGCAGCGAAGCGTGGAGTGAAGGCGAGACGCCTGAGCACGGACTGGAAGAAGGCGAGGTCGCGTTCAATTACGACGAATGGGACCGCGAGCTGACTGACCACCGCGTCGGCTGGTGCCGCGTCGTGGAAAAGAAAGTGAAGCGCGGCAGTCGCGCGTTCGTCGATGACACTCGCGAGCGCTACAAAGGCGTCATGTCATCAATCCGTCATCAGTTTCAGCTGCTGAAGCCTGAGAACCTGACGCGCATCATGAACGAGTTGGACGGCGAAGACTACGATCTGAACGCTGTCGTCGATTACTTCATCGATCGGCGCGCCGACGGTCAACAGTCTGAGCGCATCTACACGAAACGGTTGCGCCGGCGTCGCGATGTCGCAGTTTCTTTCCTGCTCGATCAGTCTTCATCGACCGCGCGCACCATTGGCCGCCATCCGCTTCAGCCTTACACCCACCCGGGCCGCCGCATTATCGAGATTGAAAAAGAAGGCCTGGTGCTGATGAGTGAGGCGCTCGAAGCCGTCGGAGATGTGTATTCGATCAACGGCTTCACCTCCGAAGGCCGGCGCAATGTGAAGTTTTATGTGCTGAAAGACTTTGACGAGCATTACTCGGACGAGGTGATGCGCCGCATCGGCGGCATCACTTATCAGAACAACACCCGCCTGGGCGCGGCGATTCGGCACGCCACTGCAAAACTCGAACAGCAGGAAGCGCGCACGCGTCTGCTGATCGTTCTGTCGGACGGCCGGCCTTACGATCACGATTACGGCGACGCGCGTTACGCGCGGGAAGACACGCGCGAAGCGCTCGTGAATGCGAAGGTGCGCGGCATCACGCCGTTCTGCATCACAATCGACCGCGAATCTGAAGCCGAGCTGCGCGATCTCTACGGAGAAGTCGGCTATACGATCATTGACGATGTGCTGTCACTGCCTGAGCGGCTGCCGGGAATTTATCGAAGATTGACGACGTGAAGTACAATCTGCCCTCTGTGTTTCTCCGTGTGATCTCCGTGTCTCTGTGGTGAGGTGCCTTAGCAGAATTCCACCACAGGCCACCGAGATCGCACAGAGTGACACGGAGAGTTCTGCAAGTATCCGCACATAATACCCGTCGAGGTGAAAACTTGAGCGACAAACAATTTTCCGGCAAATCAGCCATCGTCACCGGCGCCACGCGGGGCATCGGCCGTGCGATCGCGCTTGAACTCGCGCGGCGCGGCACGGATATCGCGTTCAATTATGCAAAGAGCGCCGAAGCTGCCGAGACTTTGAAATCTGAAATTGAGGCGCTCGGCGTGCGCGCGCTCGCGACTCAGAGCGACGTCGCGAACACCGATGAAGCCGCTGAGATGGTGAAGCAAACGAAAGACACTTTCGGCCGGATCGATTTTCTCGTGAACAATGCCGGCATCGTGCGTGACACCCTGATTCTGCGCATGAAAGAAGAAGATTGGGACGCGGTGATCGACACGAACTTAAAAGGCGCATGGAATTTTTCCAAAGCCGCCGTGCGCGTAATGCTGCGTCAGGATGGCGGCGGCTCGATCCTCAACATCACTTCAATCAGCGGCGTTGTCGGTATGGCCGGGCAATCAAACTATTCGGCTTCGAAAGCCGGAATGATCGGATTGACGAAAGCGCTGGCTCGCGAAGTTGCCAGCCGCAAAGTTACCGTCAACGCCCTCGCGCTCGGCATGGTGGCGACGGACATGGCCAGCGGTCTCGACGAAAGTTATCAAGCGAAAATTATTGAGCAGATACCGCTCGGACGTTTCGCCGAAGCCGACGAAGTCGCCCGCATCGCCTGCTTCCTTCTTTCAGACGACGCGAAGTACATCACCGGACAGGTGGTGCAGGTTGATGGAGGCCTGGCGATGTGAGGAGGTAGTCCGCAGATTACGCGGATGAAGCAGTACCATCCGCGTAGGTGGATGGGTGAAGGCTCAACGAAATTGACGCGGGACCCACCCGCTCACGCAGGTGGTACTGACCTCGTCTGCGTAATCCGCGGAGTATTCAGTTCTGTCCCAAAAACTCATCCGGCTCAACAATTTTTCCCGCAATCGCCGAAGCCGCCACTACATAAGGCGAAGCGAGGTAGAGTTTTCCGGGACCGCTGCGGCCGGGGAAGTTTCGGTTCTGCGCGCTGACGGTGACTGTTTCCGCCGAAGGTGAAGCGCCGGGTCCGGCGTTGATGCAAGCCCCACAAGAGGGATCGATCATCTCAGCACCGGCCTTTTCAAAGATTTCTATATATCCCTTGCTTCGCGCGTACTGCTTGATCTTCTGCGATCCGAATTGCAGGTAGAGGTGAACACCCGGCGCGACTTGTTTGCCCTGCTCAAGCGCGTGCTGCAAAACGGTCGCGTACATGTCCATGTCAGCCATCTTGCCGCCGGTGCAGCTCCCACCGTACGCGGCGTCGATGCGCACTTCTTCCGACAGTTCGTCAATCGGAATTCCGTTGCGCGGATCGCCGGGCAAAGCCACCATCGGCCTGATCTCGTCTAAATCGATCTCAAACACGGCCGCATATTCAGCATCAGCGTCGCTATAAACAAAGCCTTCGCGCACGGTTTCAGCATCCAGGCCGCGCGTGGTGACGATGTAAGCGAGCGTCGCTTCGTCGGGTTCAATGATGCCGGTAAAGCCGCCGGCTTCGACTGACATATTCGTCAGCGTCGCGCGTTCATCCATCGGCCAGTTCATCAAATCATCGCCGGCGAATTCCAGCACCTTGCCGATGCCCTGACTGGTCTTCATGTAGTCGGTCGCGAGAATGTAAAGCATCACGTCTTTCGCGGTGACGTCAGCGCGCTTCTTCCCCGTCAAAACGTACTTGACGGTTTCGGGGACGCGGATGCGAATGTCTTTCGTGTACCAGGCGTTCGCCATGTCCGTTGAGCCGACGCCGAACGCGAAGCAGCCAAGCACGCCCGCCATGCACGTGTGCGAGTCAGTGCCAATCACGATCTGTCCCGGCAAAGCGAGATCCTCAACCACCGCGTTGTGACAGATTGCTTCCGATCCGCCGTCGGGGTTCTCGCCGTAAAGTTTAATTCCCTGCTTCTCAGCGAAACTCTCTTGCGTCGTCGCCAGGCCGTCGGCCTTTTCGAGCAAGCCCATCTCGCGATGCTTCGGCGACATGACTTTGTTGAGGAACGTCAGGTGATCGCGAAACGCGAAGACTGATTCAGGTTCGGTCACACGCGCATCCGGTCCCAGCGCCTGGGTCAAAAGCGACGCGGCCATCGGCGTCACGTATTCATGCGAGAAGCGCACGTCGGCCACCGCGAACAAAGCATCGCCGGGTTTGACTGACTCAACCCCAACGGTTCCGGCTTTAACGAACGCGTGACGTGCGATGATCTTTTCGACGATGTTCATCGGCCGTCGCTTTAACCCACCCGCTGACGCAGGTGGTACTGACTCCATGGCATCGGACGCGCCTGTTACCGCACCCTGCACGACGTTCTGGAACAGTTCTCGTTCATGTTCAGCGATCTGACCGACGTCAACCAGTTGCTGCATGAGCTGCTGACTCTCAACGGGCGGCGGTGAAACTTCGCCCGCCAAACGCGCCTTGTTGTAATTAAAGAGCCCGCCATACTCGACGATGTTTTTTGAAATTGGATCGAGTCCTTTGGTGAATTCCGCCAGCTGGATCTTTTCGCCGCGACGAACGCGATCAATCAGTCCGAAGTCAGTCGAAGTCAGCAAACCGATATTTTGCGAGTTCTGGCCGTAGATCTTCTCAATGCTCTGGGCGATGACGAGCTGAATGCCGGCCCATTTCTCAGCGTACGGCGCGGTTTCGCGTGAAGAGCCGCAGCCTTTCGACAGACCCGAAACGACCACAGCGAATCCGCCGTTCTTCACTTCATCCTTCCGGACTGCGGCGTCGCGCATCCCGACGTATACGTATTCGCCCAGAGTCTCGTCGTAATGAAAACAAACCCAACCCGGCGTGATCTCGTCGGTCGAAATATTGTTCATCAGCGGCAGATTGTCGTTTGCGAGTCGCGCCGCTAACTCGTCTTCAATGCTCCGGGCTTCATCACCGGTGGCTTCAAGTTGCTTTCGAATCAGCGCCGTATCTTCCGTCAAAAACAGAATGCGGCCGTTGAACGTGATTTGGTCAGAGCGTTTTTCGGATCGATTAGCTGACATTCTTACTCCGCGAGAAATTTACGAAAGAATTGCAAACCGGAATTATAAACCGCGGCAGCGGATTTGTCGGAATGGCCGGTGTTTATGGCGCGGGAGTCGTCAACATGTACACCGCAAACGAGGCGAGCCAATGTTCGCCTTCATAGCTGCCGCTGGCGACGTGCGGCAGGGCGGCTTGCGCGTGGGCGGACGCCGAACGGGCGAGGACGGCGCGCGACGGATCGGTACGCGGCAAAGCAGTTGCGATGCTGCGCATGCACCAGGCGCGACTGAGATTCAAGCCGTCGAGATGCACAAGCTTCGGATCAGTGCGGTCGGTGACAATCGCCGGTACGAGCAAGGCTCTCGGTTGATTCCGTGCGACGCCGGGAAGAAAGCGATGAAACCACACGGCGAATTCTCTGCCCTTCATTACGCGTCGCATTAAGTCAGCTTCCATCAGCGCCGCGGAAAAGAAGTCTTCACCGCCCGGCTCCCAGGCGCCGGGATAATTTACGTCGCGTCCAAAGTATGTGCGGCTGCGCTCAACGATCAGCGTTTCCAACTTTTGATTTCCCACCGCGCGCGCATAGTCGAGCGCGAACGCCAGACCGAACGCCGTGTTCGGATGCACGCCGGTGCGAATTGGATAATTTTGTTTCGGCAGAAACGCGACGTATCTATCGGCAAAGGCATCGGCCAACGGCTGAAGATTGCGTGACCACTTGCGCCCGTCTTCATCGTTCCAGCCGTGCAACTCCTCCGCCAGCTTTAGCAGCCAGGCCCACCCGTAAGTGCGTTCGAACGACGCGCGGCTCTTTTGATTTAGATAAGCAACTTCGCCGGCGATGTTCTTCGCACTCAGATTGTCGTCCAGAGCCTCGCGAATCTGGGGCCCTTCCGGAAGGGCCGGAAACGTCTTCAGCAAATGTACGAGCATCCAGTGGCCGTGCACCGTTGAATGCCAGTCAAAGCAACCATAGAACGCCGGGTGCAGTTGCTTTGGACTACGAACCTCTGACGCGTCGTTCATGGTGTGATCGAGCTTTTGCGGAAATTCTTTCCGGACACATTTCAAAGCGAGGCGGGCGAAATGCGAAGCCTGTGTCTGGTTTAGGGAAAGGTCAGCCGGCCCCGTTGGTTGTGCGGAGACATTTGCGGCAAGCAGCAGGCCGAGGAAAGCAATCCACTGAATGGCTCGAAACGTGATGGTCATCAGAGATTAACGGTCAGTGCATGATCGCCAACACATCGACCAAACGACCGACTACACCAAGCAAACTTTTCCCGGCCTGATCGTAGCGGCCGGCGGCCGCCTGCTCTTCACCTGCCGCGGCACCTGCTGCCGCACCTGCGAGTTTCACATAATAACCCTGCAGTCCTGGAGTGGTGCGAAAGTAAATCTCGAGTTGATCCAAACCCACACGGAAGTCTTCGAAGCTTGTTTTGAGTTGCGCTTTGTTGCGGTCGGTGGTTGGCGATGCTTGGCCGGACGTTGTCATGACTTCCAGATCTTTGGAGATCCTTCCATATAAATAAAGGAAGGCGGTTAAGTTCTTTATCTGAATCGCAATTCTGCTAGCGCCTTCAGTCTTCGCTTGTGCGGCAGTATCTAAAGTCGTTGATGCGGTGGCCGGAGCCCGACGACGTTGCGGTGTGGACCTGCGTGTGCGCGTTTGCGCGACCGCGGCGGTCGCCAGCAAGACAATGCAGAGAACGATTCCTAACTTTCTCATTTTTTGACTCCTTCAAACTGTTTGGAAGAATCCAAGAGTCCATCAAGCCTGCGGCAATCGGTTAATTCGAGTCAAGTCGCGGTGGCGCCAGCGGCGAACAGATCGACTTGAAGTGAAATCAGTCTCATGAAGCGTTGCGCCGTCCCCCGCAAATCCACGCTACGCCGCTTCGCGGTGGCTCTCCAAGTTTACAGAAGCCGATGCACGCAACTAAAGTTAGTATTCCAAACTCGGATGAAACAAAGAAATCTGAAAGTTGAACGCCTCGGTCGCGTCGAATACGGCGCGGCGCTGGATATTCAGAAGCAAACCGAAGCGTTAGTGTTGGCCGGCGAACAGCCTGACACGCTGCTTTTACTCGAGCATCCGCATGTGCTGACGATGGGACGACGTTCGGCGCCGGGTGCCATCATCGCTGCCGATGAAGTGCTGCAAGCGCGCGGCGTGACCGTCTTTGAAACAAACCGCGGCGGTAAAGCGACTTATCACGGGTTGGGCCAGGTGGTGGGATATCCGATTATCAACCTGAGTCCGGATCGCAAAGACGTGCATCGCTTTGTGCGCGATTTGGAAGAGGTGCTGATTCGCGCGATGGGCGACTTCGGCATCGAAACGTTTCGGATTGCGGGTTTGACGGGAGTGCATACCCCGCGCGGGAAAGTCGCGGCCATCGGCGTGCACATCGCCCGTTGGGTGACGACGCACGGCTTCGCCCTGAATGTGAACACTGATTTGAGTTACTTCGATCTGATCGTCGCCTGCGAAGGCGAACCGGTGACCTCAATGAAAGAGTTGCTGGGACGGGAATTTGATTTGAGCGAAGTCGAAGATCGAATCGTCGAGCGGTTTGCTGATGTCTTTGAGATGAATGACGTCAGTATTCCGACAAATCGGGATAGCGATCGGGTCTTGGCTTTATCCACATGACTGTACTCCGGTCGCTACCGCTCCCGGTACTGACCTCATATCGCCCATGTTGACACTCGACACCATCAACCAAGCCGCCGAACGAATCGCCGGCCGTGTGCATCGCACGCCGGTCGCAACTTCGCGCGCTTTTAACGAAGTCGCCGGTTGCGAAGTTTTCTTCAAATGCGAAAACCTGCAACGCGCGGGCGCATTCAAAGCGCGCGGCGCCGCCAATAGAATTCTTTCGCTCACTGATGAAGAGAAAAAGCGGGGCGTGCTCGCCGTGTCTTCCGGAAATCACGCGCAGGCGGTGGCGCTCGCGGCGCGCGAAGCCGGAGTGCGGGCGGTCGTCTGCATTCCCGATGACGCGCCAAAGATGAAGGTTGCCGGCATGCGAACATACGGCGCCGACATTCGCGTCTTCGATCGGCACAAAGACGACCGCGACGCCTTTGGCCGCGAGATCGCTGAACGCGAAGGCTTAGTCCAGGTTCCGGCGTACGACGACTATTTGATCATGGCTGGCCAGGGAACTTGCGGGCTGGAGCTGGTGGAAGAAGTTCCGGATCTGGATTGCATCCTAACGCCTTGCAGTGGCGGTGGATTGTTCGCCGGAGTCAGCACGGCAGCAAAGGGATTAAATCCTTCCATCAGATGCTTTGCGGTTGAGCCCGACACGGCGAACGACACGCAGCAATCAATCGCCAGGGGTGAGCGCGTCAAGATCTCTCCGCCGACGACCATCGCTGATGGGATGCGAGCACAAACACCGGGTGAACTGACTTTCCCAATCACGCGCCAAAATGCCGAGTCAGTTTTGAGCGTCACCGATGAACAAATCTCCGCCACGATGAAATTTATTTTGTTCCGGATGAAGCTAGTGGTTGAGCCCTCCGGTGCGGCCGCAGCCGCAGCCGTGTTGGTCAAGAGACTTCCGCACGGCTGTGACCGGGTGGGCGTCGTCCTATCCGGCGGCAACGTCGATCCCGACATCTTGAGAGGGGTTTGTCTTGCCTCATGAACCCGCTTGACCGTGGGGACTTGAAGTTGTATAGGATAGCCAGAAATCGAACTTAAATTGATTCTCCCGATGACCAACGACAAAGAGAATGGCATTTTTGATCAGCTTAGCGATTTGCTAAAGTCGAAGGGCATTGATTTTCGCGTTTTAACTCACGCTCCGGCTTATACAAGTGCACAATCGGCCGCTGCACGCGGTGTGAGTCTCCATGCAGGTGCCAAAGCGCTCGTCGTTAAAGCTAACGACAACTTTCTAATGATCGTTGTTCCGGCTGATTTCTCATTAGATAACAAGGCCACAAAACGCGAGCTACACGCAAAAAGCTTCCGCTTCGCTAACGAACCTGAGGTGTTCTCCTTAACGTCGCTCAAACCTGGCGCGATCCCGCCCTTTGGCAGTCTGTTCAATTTACAAACTTTCTGTGATCGCAGGCTAGAGGACAATGAAACCATATACTTCAATGCTGGTTCGCATTCCCGCTCAATCGCTATGGGATTCGCTGATTATTTGACGGTGGAGCACCCAAGCTTGGGTTTTTTCGGAAAGGCTCAACCGATACAGGAGGGATAGACATGAGTAGTACTGCTGTCGCGGCTACCGCAAGATTTGAATATACGCTGAACGAGTTAGAGCGCAGTGTCCTCGCCGATGCCTGCTCTGCATTCACCCGCGCTAAGACACAGGACGCGCTCGTAACAGCTACTCAAGGCGCCGCTCCTAACCTAGCAAAAGATCTGCCGAGCCTTGTCCAGAGACTGCAGGGTTGTGTCGACGAGAGCTCATCGCCAGGTCTGGTTTTGCTACAGAATGTCCCCGAAGTAGCTGATCCTCGATCACTCGGTTTGCTAATAGGCTGGTTGCTTGGCGACGTCACGAAATATGCTGGCGAGGGTGATTACGTGATTGAGATCAGGGACCAAGGGACAAAGGCGGGCGAACGGCCGTCCTTCAAGAACGCACGCGACTTCTTCCTGCATACAGATCTCTCTTACGTACCGGAACCGCCAAGATTCTTTTTGCTGCACAGCATTGCGAATGATACGGCCAGCGGTGGTATTTCTGAATTCTGCAGAATCTCAGAGGCGCTTGATGAAATGGACAACTTGGCGATCAAGCAACTTGAGAAATCCGATTATGAGTTTCCTGCCCCGCCTCATTACAAGGACGGCGCGCGTGTTGTTAGGTTTCCGATCTTAACAAGAGAGACGGACGCCACGCCGCTGCGTATACGATTTCGACGCGACAACCTCAGGACTGTTTATCGTGATGGTATCGACGCTGTGATGAGTCTCGTTAGCGCGTTGCGAACGAGCGTGTTTGAAGTAGGGCTACCCCCAAATTCAGTGGCAGTGATCGACAATTGGTTTCTCCTCCACGGTCGCACGGCTTTTGCTCCACAAACTACGCCGCGCCATATTAATAGGATCTACGTAAACCCTCGTAAGGAGCCTCACAATGGGCGAGTTTATTGATCTGTCGCATCCTATTCTTGATCAACCACCATGTACTTTCAGCATCAACAATCCTTTGCCAGAAGTGCGTTTTACTGAAGGCGAATCGCATGGTGTTTTCTTTGTCACGTCGGTAGTTAATAATCTTTACTCGAATACCTGCACACACATCGACTTCCCGGGCCACATTTCAGAGTATGCAAGTCGGTTTTACGAAACGGTGGGGAAATATCCGATCGAGCGATTTATAGGATCGGTAGCGATATTGGACTTTTCATCTAAGTTGTTGCAACTAAGCGAAGACTTCAATGAGCGCGGCGAGTTTATTGTCAATATCGACGACAAGGACAAGGTTTTAGAGTTTCTCCAATCGCTCGACAAACTCTCGATAACAGCCTCCGACCTGACAGGGTCTTTAGACCACATGAACGTCAGAATTGAAGATCTAAGAGGGATACTAATTTACACAGGCCTATCGCGATTCTGGAAGTATGAGATTGTAGAATCGTGGAATTATGCGTATTTTTTTAACCCTTTTCTGGCCGAAGATGCATGTGACCTAATCGTTAACAAAAAGCTTTCGTTTGTAGGCATTGACTGTTTACAGGTGGAGCATCCCATTATAGACTACAGTGGGGATGAGCTTCCGCTGGTTCGACATCCCGAGTGCCGACAATATGTTAAGGAAAAACTGAAGGTATTGAAAGGACCGATGAACCACAGAAAGCTTCTCGGTCACGACGTTTTGATTTACGAGAACATGCGGATACCAAAAGGTCTCGTAGGTCAGAAAATGTGGTTCAGCGGCGTCCCGCTTAACCTGCAAATCCCCGAACTCGACGACAACGCACTCGCGCGTCCGTACGTCGTATCTGCCCGCCAAGAGACAGGCAGTTCATGATAGGAGGAGGCCGTCATGGTGGAAATACCGGTGGAGACCGATGTCCAAACAGACGCAGTACAAAACGGAATAAATGGCAACGGCTCGTCGCAGATTGCTTTTCTTACAACCGGGGGATCGATTGACAAGACGTATTCGCCATTCACGAGTTCGTTCGAAATTGAAGATCCACGCCCACTCATTAGAGGCATCCTGCGTGATGGACTAGTGCGATTCAAATACTTCATCAAACCCATTCTCAAGAAAGATAGTCTTGAGATGACGGATGTTGATCGGAAAGCGATTCGTGACGAGGTCGAGGCGTGTACTCAGAAAAGGATCATTATTACGCACGGCACAGACACGATAGTGGAGACCGGCCAATTCCTTTCCGGCATTCCGAAGAAAACCATCGTCCTCACTGGTGCGTTTAGACCAGCGAGATCTAAAGGCACTGATGCCATCTTGAATCTCGGAATGGCGATAGCTGCCGTCCAAATACTGCCGGCGGGCACATACGTAGCAATTAATGGAAAGATCTCACCTGTGTGTGCTGTTAGAAAAGACCGCGAGAGACAAGTGTTTCGGTTTTCGAATGGAAACGGTCACGCTAAGGCGCACGCCGCAGTTCCTAGTCGTC
Source organism: Pyrinomonadaceae bacterium (assembly GCA_036277115.1). NCBI lineage: Bacteria > Pseudomonadati > Acidobacteriota > Blastocatellia > Blastocatellales > Pyrinomonadaceae > Pyrinomonadaceae bacterium. The sequence goes on along the minus strand of DASUNM010000027.1, from coordinate 865,526 downwards.
ATAAATAGGGTCTCCCATTGTTGCCGTTTCGAGCGCATAGGGCGCGTCTAGCGGCAGTTGTATTCCCTCCAAAGTGTCGGCCGATTACGGCTATTTACTAGGACGGCAATCCAAACCAGCTGCAAGCTCGCCAAGGGCGAGCGCGTAAAGATCTCTCCACCACCGACAATCGCGGACGGGTTGCGCGTGCAAAAGCCCGGCGAACTCACTTTTCCAATCACGCGTCAAAACGTCGAAGCAGTTCTGACCGTGACGGACGATGAGATCATCGCCACGATGAAATTCATCTTGTTTAGAATGAAGATGGTCGTCGAGCCGTCAGGAGCCGCCGCGGCGGCCGCGATTTTTGCGAAGAAGCTTCCGCAAAATTGCCGGCGCGTGGGCGTCGTACTATCCGGCGGTAACGTTGACAGCGATGTGCTCGCCGGAGTTCTGAGGGATTAGCGAATGATGAGTCATATCTTATTGCTCGATGCAGCGCCCGAGCCGGTCTCTGTCGGCATCGGTATCGCCGGTTTGATCCTGGTTGCCGTCGTTGTGCTGATGCTGACGGCGGCCGTGTTGGTCGGATTCGTTTTCCTTTTTAAGCGATTAAGACGAAATGCCGGCGGAGGTACGCGCGTGGTCGTGGGCGACGTCTGTTTGAATCTGGGTAACGCGGCTTCTCAATCTGGTGCTCAGCCTCAGAGCAGTCCAAACCAGCCGTAAGCATTCAAAACTTCACCGGCCCCAAACGACGCGAGATTCGCGACGACGATGGCGGCGAAGTCTCGCCACATCGAACTCTTTCCTAGTTCCGTCGCCGTGCCGTAAGCCAGCCAAAACAAAATGCATTCCGCGACCGGCGCGAATGTTTCGGCGACGACGAGGTACGCCGCGCGCGATCTACTTTCAAACAATAGCGGCAGAACGAGCACGACGACGGGGTAAGTACACGCCGTCAGCCACAGTCCCGCCAACAGTCTTCGCTTAATCGGATGCCGCTTTGAGAGAGCGACGAGCAGAATCGGCGTCTCGATCAGAATTGTGAGGAGATAACCAAGCGGCAGGAAGCGCCAAAGAGCGGAAGAAGACATCACAGCATTCTTAAAAGGAACGGCGCTTCGGCGAGCACGTGGGCAATCGCCACCGTGAAGTAAATGTCTCGGGTGGCGTTGTAGTCCATCGAAAACCCCACCCACAGTACGGCGACGATAAACAGGCTGAAGATGAGTAACCCCGCGATCAGTTTCGGAAAACCACGCGAGTGACCTGCGACTGGAATAGTCTTCACTTTCCAAATCGCGCCGGTTGCGCCAATCAACGGCAAGGCCACAATCCAGACACCGTAGTGCAGTATCTCGAGAAACACGTGCGTGGAAACAAGCATGTGACTCGAGACATTCGGCAGAAGCTCTGCACCGGCGTGTTGCGTGATACGCCAGAACAAGCCGTTGTCTTCAGCCAGCGACGGAGTGCGTGAAAGCTGCCAGAGCATGCCGGCCAATAATACCGGCAGCAGCATCAGACAGCGGCGATACGTCTTCAGCCATTCCGGCTTTGTGCGGCGCAGGTGCCGATCAAGAAACCAGAGCGCGACGAGTGGATGTAGATAGACGATCCCAAGACTGAACAAATCAGGTACCAGCCAGTTGACCGCGCACAGGCCAAAAGCGACCGGGAATGCCCATGACCAATCTCGTCGCGACGTTTGTTTCCCACGCATCGCGACCAGCACTGCTATCCATAACAAGAGCGCCGTATTCCACGCGGCAATCGCAGTGGGCCAGTTCTGACCCGACCAGAGGTTTGCGTAATAAAGCGCCGGGAGCGAGACGTAGGCTAGAGTGAGCGCGAAAATTCCGCTGAATGCGACGATGAAGAAGTTTCGTGAGCGGCCAAACCGCACCGGCAAACGCGTGAGGAAGTAACGCAGCTCAAACCAGTTGTGCGGACCCGCAAAAAGGAACACGGTCGCAATTGACGCCGTCAACGGCACCCAACTGGCAAACGCCGCCGATAAAAGCGCGCTGCCAATTAGAATCGCCGCGAACGTTTTTGCAGACACGCGCGCTCGCTCGTGCGCTGTTGCGCGCGACCATGTCGCAACCGAAATGTTTTCAGCTCGTTCCATTTTGAGCTTTGTACTTTGTTCTTTGTACTCTGTACTTTGATTTCTCAGTCAGGACGACTCACTTCGAACAGACATCAAAGCTCAAAGTACTAAGTCCGAAGCACAGTCACCGAGCGCGCCTGCTCTGAGCTTATTCCCCAGGTCTATTCGTGTTGCGCAACGGAATGATCAGTCTAATCTGACCATCGCCGGGAACGATCTCGATATCAACACCGGCGGTCGTTGCTTTGCCGTCCTTCAAAGCTTGCGGCAGATTCTGCCAGCGAATGTATCCCGGCGGTCCCGCGTTTGCGCGCACAATGACCGTCGCCACCCCGAAAACGAACGCAATCACCACGACCGCGGCGATGGCTTTCACGTTCCGCCGCTGATTTGAACGCGCGAGCCAAACACCCGCGAACGAAACGGCGAGAAACATGAACAGCCCGGCCATCATCGTCCGCGTCGAGCTGTGCTTGATGTTTTGCATCAGCGAGGCCGAGCCGTCTTTACGCTCCAAAGACTCGTTAATCGCCTTCAAAGTTTCTGCCGAGATTTGCAGTCGCGCATCGTAAGTTTTGCTGTCCGACGTAATGGTCAGCCCGCTGTGCAGGACTATTTGTCCGTGCGGTTCAGTCGGCGTCGTCGGCCTCGGCCGAGCAATATCACCGAAGGCAAACACAAAGGTCGTGAGCAAAGCTCCAATCGCCGCTGTCGAAATGTGAATTCGTTTCATAATGTCCTCCTAAATTCGGCGCAGTATAACCGAGGAGAAGTGGAGCGCAATGCATCCTTGCGTGCGGACCACCGGCACCTTGCCGGTTCTGCTCTCGCGAGTTCAACCCACCCGCTATGCTTCGCACCCTCCCCCAACCTCTCCCAAAGGGAGAGGAGCAGCAGGTGGTACTGACATTAATTCCGCACCGGGAGGATCACTTTAATGTCTCCATCGCCCGGAACGATCTCGATACCAACATCGGCGCTGGTCTCTTTGCCGTCCTTTAAATTCTGCGGTAGGTTGCGCCACCGAACGTATCCCGGCGGGCCTGCATTCGCGCGCACAATCACCGTCGCCAATCCAAAGACAAATGCGATCACCATCACGGCAGCGACAGCTTTCACATTCCTTCGCTGATTCGAACGCGCCAGCCAAACACCGGCGAACGAGACGGCGAGAAACATGAACAGGCCGGCCATCATCGTGCGTGTCGAGCTGTGCTTAATGCTTTGCACCAGCAAAGCTGAATCGTCTCCTCTTTGCACCGCCTCATTGAGCTCTTTCAGCGTCTCTGCCGGGATTTGTATTGTCGCGTCGTAGGCTTTTCTGTCAGACGTGATCGTCAGTGAGCTGTTTACCGTTATCGGTCTCACCGGTTCGGTTGGTTTCGTTGGTTTTGGCCGGGGAACATCGCCAAACGCAAAAACGAAAGTCGCAAGCAGAGCCACGAGTGCTGTTATCGAAATCAAGATTCGTTTCATGGATCCTCCCAAATTTCGCATCTTTGGTCTGCGCCTCGGGTCTTTGGTCTTAGGACTTAGGACTTAGGACTTTGGTTTAGATCGGACCTGCGTGGCGTGGTTCAATCAGGCCGTGACGACGACCCAAGACCCAAACCTAAGACCTAAGGCCTGGGACCTAAGACCCAAAGCCCTTGGATGCTGATTCCGAGACGCGGATGCTAGAATGTTTTTGCTAAAACCATAGGAACAAAACTTGGCCCGCGAACTTCGAGTCCTAAACACCAAACCTCGTCAGCCTAAACCTGATTGGCTGCGGATCCGTCTGGGTGATCCGACGAATCAGAACCATGTGCTGAAGCTGATCGAAGGGTTGAACCTGCATACGGTCTGTCAGGAGGCGAAGTGTCCAAACATCTTTGAATGCTGGACTAACAGGACCGCCACATTCATGTTAGGAGGCGATGTCTGCACGCGGCATTGCGGTTTCTGCGCGGTCGGCAAAGGCGCGCCCAACGCTTTAGACACCGAAGAGCCACGTCACGTAGCCGAAGCCGTGCGCCACTTGAATCTTGCGCACACAGTGATCACTTCGGTGAATCGCGACGATTTGCCCGATGGCGGCGCCGCGCACTGGGCTGAGACGATTCGCGAAGTGCGCGCGCTCAATCCTGAGTGCAAAGTCGAAGTCCTGATTCCCGATTTCAACGGCGATGAAGATGCGCTGAACACTGTACTCGACGCCGAACCCGACGTGTTGAATCACAACACTGAGACGATTGCGCGGCTCTACCGTCGTGTTCGCCCGGATGCGGTTTACGAACAGTCGATGACGTTACTGCAACGCGCGGGCGCGCGCCGCGATCGTGAACAGCATTCCATGTTGACGAAGAGCGGCATCATGGTCGGTCTCGGCGAGGAATTCGATGAAGTGGTCGAGCTGATGAAAGACTTGCGCGCCGCGTCATGCGACATCATGACCATCGGCCAATACCTGCAACCGCACGCGCGCCGCTTGCCGGTCGAACGTTACGTCACTCCCGAAGAATTCGATCGCTGGCGCGACATCGGGATGTCGATGGGATTCAAACACGTCCAGTCCAGCCCGCTAACGCGATCCTCTTATCACGCGCGTGAGCAAGCGAATGGTAATGGGAGATAGGCTTTTTTTGTAGCCCAGGCGCTTACGCCTTGGTTCAGAGATGCGAATCACGGTTAAAGCCCCATTAATGGGGCTTCGAAAATGAATCAATCCTCCCAGGCGTTAACGCCTGGCTACAGAAACGAATCATTACCGCTTTTTCCCCACCGCAAACAAACTCTGCGCGGACCGCACGTACATTACGCCTTCGGACAATGCCGGAGTGGCCATGAGAAGTTCGCCCATCGAATTGGTGGCGATGTGAGTGAACTTATCTCCCGCGCCAACGATTACAATTTCACCGTCTTCATTCGTCAGATAAATCTTGCCATCTGCCGCCACGGGTGACGCGCTGTAGCCACTGCCGATTGACGGCAGGCGCTGGCGATAAATCTCTTCACCGGTCTTCAAATTATAGGCGTCGAAGGTGCCGTTATTCGCCAGCACGTATAGCCGCCCCTGATAGATGAGCGGCGTCGGCATGTAAGATCCACGGCCCGTGCGGCTCCAGGCGATCGTCTCGCTGGCGGTCTTGCCTTCGGCCAGCGTGATGTCCCCGCGAGCGTTTGGTCGCACGACGAAAATCGGCCGTTCCGGACCACGTCCGCTGGCGACTACGATCAGGTCATCGCCGACGAGGGGTGTGGGCGCGGTGATCTTTGAGCTGCGCCCAAGCCGCCACAACTCTTTTCCGCTGCGCGGGTCGTAAGCGCGAATGAAGTTTGAAGCGTTCGTTAGCAGCTGGCTTCCCGCTGAAGTGTCGGCAACCGTCGGCGTGCCCCACGAAGGCAGTTCCTCACGGTCAGTTTTCCAGATGGTCTTTCCCGTGGCCACATCAAGTGCGATCAGAAAGGAATCGGTCTGCGTGTCGCACTGGATGATGACCAGATCATTCCAGATAATCGGTGAACTGGCCGGGCCCCATTCGTAGGTGGGGATGTCATAAGCGCCCATGTCCACGCGGCCCAGATCGACTTTCCAAAGAGACTTGCCGTTGACGTCGTAGGCATGAACACCCTGCGATCCGAACCACGCCACCACGATGCGGCCATCGGTGGCGGGCGTCGCATTAGCATAAGTCGCCTTGATGTGTCGTTTTTCGAGGGGCGGGCCCTGGTGGGCCACACGTTCCCAGACGATCTTTCCGCTGCGTTTGTCGATCGCATAGATCATCCATTTGTGAACTGAGCGATCCTTTGACGCGTCACCATCACCGTACAAGCCGGGACGAAACGTCGCTTTTGGATCAGTGCTAATCGCTGTGGTGACAAACACCCTGTCCCCCCAAACGATCGGGCTTGAGTGCGAGAGCCCGGGGATCGGCGTCCGCCACAAAATATTCTCGCCGGTCCTGGCATTCCATTGATCGGGTAGGCTTTGACCTTCAGCGACGCCCAATGCGCGATGTCCTCGAAACGACGGCCAGCTTCCCGCGGCTGAGCGTGGACGGGGGAGTGAGGCCCGGCCCGCATTTGTCACTGTGATTTTGCGTGAAAGGATGACTTTCGCTTCGTCGGCAGGACCCCAGTCACTGCCGTCGAGAATCATTCGACGTACGCGACAGTCGTCTGAGAGGACGGTGAACTTAACGTGCTTTCCCTCCATCCGGAATTGATAACGCCCGGGCCCATCGCAACCGCCGGGTCCACCAGACATCATCAACTCAACCTCCGCGGAGCCGCCGCTCTTCCAATTGCCATTCAAAGCCGGCCAGCCCTGGCCTTGCAGAGTGAAAGTGCCGCCGGGATCGAACCGCGCGGTGAAGGCGCCAAATTTAAGTTGGTAAGAAGGCAGCGAGGTAGCTTGCGACGCTGAGGTTTGAGCCACCACGTCAGTGAATCTAAACAACAAGCTCACCGTAAGCGCGGCCAGGGAAATCTTGACGGCGTCAACAACTCTCATCGGGCCCACTCCATTCGAACCTTTATTAACTTCCCGCGCACGCATTCTAGCACCGCGTCGTATTCGTCCTGTGAGGTTTTTCCGCGGTCGTCACTGAGGATTACGCGCTTCTTATCGTAAAGCTTCTGGCACATTATCGTCGCGGTCGTTACCATGCAATCCGATGTTACTCAGAAGTAAGCGGTGCATAGTCGGCGGGTTAACGCTCGTGATGCTGGCCACTTGCACACCGAGAGATCAAAACAGGAACCGCCTGGATGAGAGTTACTTTCCGCGCGTAGTTCTGTGGGCGTGGGAACGGCCGGAAAATTTGAAGACAGTAGATCCGCACCATTTTTCGGTCGCGTACCTGGCGCAAACACTTGCGCTGAAGAATGATGACGTCCTTTTGAAGCCGCGTCATCAGCCACTCGATGTCTCGCCTGAGATGAAGTTAATTGCCGTCACGCGCATCGAATCGCAGAAAACAACGGGAGAATACGCTTCATTGAGCGACGCGCAACGACACAAAGCCGTCGAACTCATTCTGCGAACGATGCGACTCCGCAATGTCTCAGCGATCCAGATCGATTTCGATGCGACTAGTTCGGAACGCGACTTCTATCGCGCGCTGCTCCACGACGTGCGCGCGAAGTTGCCGGACAACCTGGCGCTATCGATGACGGCGCTCGCTTCGTTTTGTGTTGGGGATCGGTGGCTCAGCGATTTGCCCGTGGACGAAGCCGTGCCAATGATCTTTCGCATGGGAGCCGACGACCGATCGATCAAGAACCTCTTGTCCTCTGGCGAAGACTTTCGCGAACCGCTTTGCCAAAAGAGCTATGGCATCGCGGTGGACGAGCCCCTCGACATTAAGTTCAAACCTAATCGTCGCGTGTATGTCTTCAATCATCGTTCATGGAAAGCCAGCGACCTCACTGCCCTCAACGAAAGACTGGCGAAGTGAACTAATGAGGGGCACCCAGACCGGCGCCTCGCGCATCTCATGGGCAACCCTGGACCTCAACACACGAATTGAGGTTTCGCATGAAAAAACTCTCCTTAGCCACTCTGGCGATTGCAGTCGGGGCAGCGTTTGCCGCCGCCGCGCTCGCCGGTAACGACAACGAGACGCAGGTTCTCGATCAAATTTCCGGATATCGACAGTGGACGAAAGTAAATGCCGATCCGGTGAAGGTCGAAGTCCCAATCACCCCAACAGATTCTGCCATTCCAGTCGGCGCAGCATTGGTTTGAAGCGTTAGCTTCAGCGCCGTGCGCGCTGCTCGCCCCGCATCGACCCTCAACTTTCCGCAGCGTACTGTGATGGACGGGCTGCCGAATGTCATCACCACCGGAAACTCGACCAGAGTTGGGTTTCCGCGCTCTGAACCGCCGCCTGATCGTTCGACGAAAGACGACGGCAGGCATGAAACGAGCTTTGGTTTCGGTTATGTGAACGAGGTCGGACGCCGTGGATTCGAACGTGAGCCGTTTAGTTTTCCGGTCGGCACGGTCATCGTGCGCGAGCGACGCTGGTCGCCATCATCAGATCCCGATCGGCTGGTCGTGATGATCAAACGAGAGAAGAGCTTTAATCGTAAAGCAAACGGTTGGGAATTTCTGACGCTAAGCGGAACCGGAACAAAGATTCTGAACCGCGAGAAGAACGGCAAATGCCTGAAGTGTCACGCGTCGGCAGCGCAGAACGATTTTGTTTTTCCAATGGATAAGCGCTGAAGAATGGTGGCACAGACTTTAGTCTGTGGTTTGTACTCAGCCGCGTTCAATGTCAGTTGAATTCACAGACTGAAGTCTGTGCCACGGGGTTTCAGGTGAGTGTGGTCACCGCGAAATCGATCAGCCGGTTCTGCCAATTCAACCAACGAAGGTCGAACGCACTGGCCTGACAATCGACCGCGACGCTGTTCGCCACGTCGGGCAGCATCACCCGTTGACGAAAGTCGGAAATCAACGCCTGGTCGGTGAAGACGCCCAGGATTTCCTGATACAGCCGGTAACTCAAGTAATCAAAATTTGAAGAGCCGGCAATCAGAACTTCTTCATCGATCAGCATCGCTTTTAAGTGACTCATTCCCCGTTGGGACAATCTCAGATCGATTTTTGATCGTGCCGATTCACACCGCGCGTAGTTCGCGAAGTAACTCCAGTTGTTTTGTCCGGGCGTCACAACTTTCACATTAACGCCGCGATCCGCCGCCACGCGCAAACGCTCGTAAAACGGAAACGTGATGTAAGGACTCTCGACGAAGACGCTGCGGCGAGCGCCATCAATCAGATTAAGTACGCGCTGGAACGCGCGCCGGTTGTCGCGACCGTCAAGCGTGAACAGTTCGAGATCGGGAAAGTCACCGTGCGCGAAGTGATCCCCGCCGTCCCAGGTCGAAAGAAAATCTTTTCGCAGGAACGCCACCGCAGCCCGATCGTCAATCCGCAGCATCATGTCGTGCCACGCTGCGTTGTGCTCACTGAAATTGATGCCGCCGATGTACGCCGTCGATGCGTCGATCACGATCAGCTTCTTGTGATTGCGGCTCAGCAAAGTCCGCGGCGTGGGGCGGTACGCGTTCGTAAACCTGATCCTGGTTCCCGCCGCCTCTAACTTTTTTCGCATCGCCACGGTTTCTCGCGCTTCGTGCTGCAGTCCGCGGTCAAGCAGGTTGGCCGGCGAATAACGAAAACGATCGCTCAAAACAATCCGCGTAAACGAATCAGCCAGTACTCGCTTGTCAGACGCGGGCGAGAGCAGCAGGGTTTCAGCCAATTGTTTGCCGACTGAATCACCTTCAAACGCAAAGGTCTGAACAAACACCGACTCATGCGCGCGCTCAATGTCTCCGCGCAAGCGCGACCAGAATTCGTGGAAATTGACGAGAAGTTCTATCGACATTCGGTTCAGAACCGCCTGCGCTAGCGGGTGGTTAAGAGTAGCAAGATGCCTGCGCTCCCAGGATGCGCTCCCAGAGGCGCCATGATTGTATTCGATTCGCCGCCAGAACCCGAACGATTTCGGCTTCATGCGCCGGCATTGGTCACCGTGCTGAGTACTTGTGCTTTGTTCTTTGTGCTTTGTACTTGGACCTCTCCATCAAGGTGACTAGCTCTGAATAGGCATCAAAGCCCGAAGTACAAAGTACTAAGCACAAGCCCCAAGTACAGAGCACGAAGCACAGTAGCCTCAGAATGGGTTTGCCTAATTCCAAGACTCGCCGCTATGATGCTGTCCGCAAAACCGAAAGCCTGGTCCGAAACGCTCTGTGAGGTGAACTATGAAACGGATTCTCATCGCATTGACCCTGATTACTGCTGTGTTCGCGTCGGCGACCTGCACGCGCCGCGGCGGTAACTGCGCCGACCCCGGCGGCACGATCAAGATTGGTGTATATGGCGATCTGACTGGACAAACGTCCAGCTTCGGCCAATCAACCAAGAACGGCTCGCAGATGGCGGCCGATGAGATCAATGCGTCGGGCGGCATCAACGGTCGTCAGGTGCAACTCATTCATGAAGACGATCAGGGCGAACCGGGCAAAGCCGCCACCGTCGTGACCAAACTGATCAATCAGGATCAGGTCCGGGCGTTAATCGGCGAAGTGGCATCTTCTAATAGCCTCGCGGCTGCGCCGCATGCTCAGGAAGGCAAGGTGCCGATGATTTCGCCGTCTTCGACGAATCCGAAAGTCACGCAGGTTGGTGATTACATCTTCCGTGTATGTTTCATCGATCCGTTTCAGGGTGAAGTCATGGCCAAGTTCGCGGCGAACAGTTTGAAAGCGAAGAAGGCCGCGATTCTTTTCGATTCAAACTCTGACTACAGCAAGGGCCTGGTTCAGTTCTTCAAAGCGGCCTTCACTAAACTCGGCGGCGAGATCGTCACTGAGAAAGCCTACGCGCAACGCGACCGCGATTTCACCGGCCAGTTGACGGCCATTCGCGATCTGAAACCAGATGTGATTTATGTTCCCGGCTACTATCAGGAAGTCGGCGTCATCGCCAAGCAGACGAAACAATTGGGAATCACCGCGCCGCTGCTCGGCGGTGATGGTTGGGACTCGCCACAGCTTTGGGACCTCGGCGGCGACTCTTTGAACGGTAGTTTCATCTCGAACCATTACTCGGTTGACGATCCTAAACCGGAGATTCAGGACTTCGTCAGACGCTTCAAGGCGAAATACAACGGCACGGCGCCCGATGCGCTGGCCGCACTCGGCTACGACGCCATGATGGTCCTGGCTGATGCGATCAAGCGCGCCAATGGCACTGAGTGCGCGGCGTTGCGCAATGCGATCGCCACGACCAAAGACTACAAGGGCATCACCGGAATCATCAGTCTCAACGAAGAGCGTAACGCCGTGAAATCGGCCGTCGTGCTCGAATTGAAGAACAAACAGTTCGTTTACAAAGAAACGATCGCACCGTAAGAACGTCAGAGGATCTCTTCTTAGATTAAGAGTCTTAAGATGGACACTTTCGTTCAGCAGCTCATCAACGGCCTAAACATCGGAGCCATCTATGCGCTGATTGCGCTCGGCTACACGATGGTTTACGGCATCCTTCGTCTGATCAATTTCGCGCACGGCGACATTTACATGGTCGGCGCGTTTGCCGGTTACTTCATTGCGCTGAAACTAGGATTGGGGCCGTCGTGGGGCGGCCTTCTTTTTGTGCTGATCGGGTCGATGGTGGTTGCAGCAATCTTCGGGATGGTGATCGAGCGCTTCGCTTACCGGCCGGTCAGAAAGTACGCGCGGATGACGACGCTGATTACTGCGATCGGAGTTTCGCTCTTATTAGAAAACCTGTTCGTCGCGCTGTTCGGCGGACAAGGACGCGGCTTTCCGCAACTGATCAATGACACTACGTTCCCTTTGTTCGGGAACGCCGCCATCTCAAAATCGCAGATTCTGATTTTCGCCGTTTCGATCGCGCTGATGGTGATCCTGCAATGGATTATTTTTAAGACGAAAGTCGGCACCGCGATGCGCGCCGTTTCGTTCAACCTGAATTCAGCCAAGCTGATGGGCATCAATACCGATGCGATCATCATGTTTACGTTCGCGCTGGGTTCGGCGCTGGCAGCGGCGGGCGGCGTCCTGACCGCGCAATACAGCCCGACGATCGATCCGTTGATGGGCATCACGACCGGATTGAAAGCCTTCGTGGCGGCGGTGCTCGGCGGCATTGGCAATATTCCGGGCGCGGTACTCGGCGGGCTGCTCATCGGCGTGGCTGAGACGATGGTCGTCGGCTACGGCAGCAACATCGGGATTCAATCAACTTATCGCGATGCAGTCGCTTTCGCCATTCTGATTCTGGTTCTGTTAATTCGTCCGTCAGGCATTCTGGGCACGACCGTGCAGGAGAAAGTTTAGTGGATCGCTGAACAACTCCGAATCTTTTTGTTTACCTGAAAACATGATTTCGTTCGTCAAACGCTTCCTCATCGCGCTGATCATCATCGCCGTGCTCTACGCGCTGAACCTGGCGATGAGCAAGGAAGGTCTGTTTGGTTTCGGCGTTCCGCTCTACCAGGTCGATCTCTGGAAGATGGCGGGTATCAACATCATCCTCGCCGTCTCTCTCAATCTCATTAACGGCTTCACCGGTCAATTCTCGATCGGACATATCGGCTTCATGGCCGTCGGCGCGTATTCGTCGACGTTCATGACTGTCTATTACACGCAGGGACTTGAGCAGTGGCTGGCCGGAATTCTGGGCGCCTCAGTCGCGGCCGCGATCGTCTTCGCGTTAGTAATCATCATTGGCGCGCTGGCCGCCGCCGTAGCGGGATTGATTGTCGGCATTCCGACTCTGCGCTTGCGCGGAGATTACCTGGCGATTGCGACCCTCGGTTTTGCGGAGATTATCCGCATCGTGATCACCAACATGAACAAAATCGGCGGCGCCACCGGTTTCCGGGGCTGCGTCGATCCGATCACGAATATCACGTGTTCCGATCCCTCACTGGGGCGGCTAACGATTCCGGCATACACCAATTTCTTTTGGATAGGCTTCCTCGCGGTGATCACGATTGTCGTCATCTACAACATCGTGAATTCGGACATGGGCCGCGCGTTGATTTCGATTCGCGAAGACGAGCTGGCGGCGCAGGCCATGGGCGTTAACACGACGCGATACAAGGTAACGTCGTTTGTGATCAGCTCAGCGTTCGCCGGCGTGGCGGGCGCGCTCTACGGCCACTGGCGGCTGCCGCATCCAAACGACTTCACGTTTGTCCGCTCGTTCGAAATCATCATCATGATTGTGCTCGGGGGGATGGGCTCGATCACCGGCGCCGTGCTGGGCGCGCTGGTGATCACATTTGTGCCCGAGGTCCTGCGCATGCTGCCCGGCGGCGTTTACAACTATCGTCTCGTCATTTATGCGTTGCTGCTGATCATCATCATGATTACGCGTCCCCAGGGCATCCTGGGCAACTATGAAATCGCGTCATGGCTCAAGCGCGCGCGCAAACGTCCGGAAGGTGGCGGTGCCATAGGCGGATCCACCGGCGCGCCAATCGCAGAGCAGAGCGATTCAACTAAGAAGAGTGAGAAGGAATTAGAGAACCGATGAGTGCGGCTAATCCAAAAGCCAGCGGCGAACATCCGCTGCGCGCGGCGAAATGCACAATTCGCTTCGGCGGACTGGTGGCCGTCAACGAACTGGACATGCAGGTCAAGCGCGGCGAGATCTACGGCCTCATCGGACCGAACGGCGCGGGCAAGACAACGATCTTCAATCTGCTGACCGGCGTTTATGAACCAACTTCCGGCGAGATTCATTTCGAGGGCGAGCGCATCGACGGCCTGCGTCCCTATCAGATTTCGCGACGCGGTGTCTCGCGGACTTTTCAAAATATTCGCTTGTTCCCCGGCATGTCCGTGTTGGAAAACGTCATGACCGCATGCCACATTCACGCGCGGCAGAGCCTGATGGACGCGGTGCTGCGGCTGCCACGGTACTATCGCGACGAAGAGGAACATCGGAAGTTCGCGATGGAACTGCTCGAAATTTTCGATCTGGCCGACGTAAAGGATGAAGGCGGTACGAGCTTGCCCTACGGCAAGCAGCGCCGTTTAGAGATCGTGCGCGCGCTCGCCACGCGACCGAAACTTCTGCTGCTGGATGAGCCGGCCGCCGGTTTGAATCCTTCGGAGCAGGGGGATTTGATGAATCTGATTCAGCAGATTCGCGATCGATTCGGGCTGACAATCCTTCTGGTCGAGCACAACATGAAAGTGGTCATGGGTGTTTGCGAGCGCATTCAGGTAGTCGATTATGGAAAATCAATCGCGCTTGGCTTGCCGGAAGAAATTCGCAACGATCCGAAAGTGATTGAAGCGTATCTCGGGGATTAGTCCGTTGTCAGTAGTCCGTGGTCAGTTGTTCGCTTTTACGACTGACTACTGACGACTGACCACTGACAGTTTTTATGCTGACTTTAGAAAATGTCTCAGTGAATTACGGCGCCATCGAAGCGCTGCGCGGCATCTCGATGCATGTCGAGAAAGGCGAGGTCGTAACGCTCATTGGCGCGAACGGCGCCGGCAAGACCACCACGCTGCGCACGATCACCGGCTTGCTGTCGCCGCGTGCCGGCAAGGTCACTTTCGAGGGCGAGGACATCGGCGGCACGGCGACTCACAAACTCGTAGCCCGCGGAATTTCGATGTCGCCCGAGGGGCGCGGCGTGTTCGCGAATTTGTCCGTACGCGAAAACCTGAATATGGGTGCGTATCTGCAAAAGAACCGCGCCCAGATAAACGGCGACCTGGCGAAAGTTTTCGAGATGTTTTCGCGTCTGAAAGAGCGCGAAAATCAGAAGGCCGGCACCTTGTCCGGCGGCGAGCAGCAAATGCTGGCCATGGGACGAGCACTGATGTCTCGTCCGCGTTTGCTTCTGCTTGATGAGCCTTCGTTGGGTCTGGCGCCCCTGGTGGTGCACACAATCTTCGAAGCGATCGATTCAATTCGCAGCGAAGGCACTACGATTCTGCTCGTCGAACAGAACGCCCACGCTGCCCTGCACCATTCCGATCGCGCTTACGTTTTGGAAACCGGCGAGATCACGATGGAAGGTAATTCCAAAGACCTCGCCAACGATCCGCGAATTAAAGAAGCCTACCTCGGGGAATAAACTCCCTGTCGCAAGGTTTCGGCCGAAACCCCCTAACCCTTAGCCCGAATCATTATGATAGGCGCTTGTTGCGTCCATGCAACAGCCTCTGTACTATCAGCTGCGAATCGCGTTACGAACTTTGAATCAAATGTCGGCAGTTGCACGCTCATTCTTACCAACCTTGTTTGAAGCGGAACCTCCTGCTGCAAGAGCTCGTCCACCACTCAAGTGGGCTGGCGGCAAACGATGGCAGATTCCTTACCTCGTTCCTTACTGGCAGCCTAAGCAATATAGGAGGCTAGTGGAACCCTTTTGCGGCGGTCTTGCAGTAGCACTCGGACTTCTGCCTGAGAACGCGTTGCTAAATGACATCAATCCCCATCTGATCAATTTTTATAGACAGCTAAAGCGAGGGTTTGTGTCGGACTTAGTCGCAAAGAATAACGAATCGTTTTTCTATGCGCGGCGTCGTGACTTCAACAGACTATTAAAAGAGGGAAAAAGCGATACGCGAGAAGCTGCAGGCCTCTTCTACTATCTCAATAGAACCGGCTTCAACGGGCTTTGCCGATTCAATCGGAGTGGCGAATTTAATGTGCCGTTTGGTCGTTACGAAAAGATCAGCTACAAAGTGGATTTTCGGGAATATCGGGCGCTGTTTGCCAATTGGGAATTCACCAATCTGCACTTCAAAGAGCTTGACCTACACGAACACGACTTCATTTATGCGGATCCTCCGTACGACGTGGAGTTTCGCCAGTATTCACAAGGGGGATTTGGCTGGCATGAGCAAGAAACAACCGCAGTGTGGTTATCTAAGCATCCGGGACCGGTTATTCTAGTTAATCAGGCGACGAAACGAATAATCGATCTCTACCGAAGACTAGGCTTTGACCTCAAGTTTATGAAGGCTCCCCGCCGAATAAGCTGCAATGGCGATAGAACCCCAGCCCCAGAAGTCATGGCGATCCGAAATTTGCCGTAGTATGATTCGCGCAGCTGAAATCTGACGAAGCCGGCCGCCAGGATCCCGAAGACCAACCAACCCGCGCGGCTCGTGAAGGCACAGGAAAAAAGAAATGGGGAAAGACAACACCCAGCGCGCTGCCCACACCTTCCTATTAGAGCATCTTCAGACTCAGGAACCTTTTACACTCGCCGAATTCGTCGACGCGGTTGGGTGGGATAAAAAGAAGCCTAGAACTTACGAAACATATCTCAGTAAGCTGTATAAGGGCTTAATAGAAAATGTAGGTGGTGGGTTCAAAATATCCCCGAGCGAAAGGTTTCACGTAACTGAATCATTCCGGAAACTCGTCGACTGGCGACGGTTCAAACAACATGTCACTCAAGTACGTAGAGTCGTCACTGACTATGAGCCGATCAAGCGAGAGGTTTTGATTTATGACTTCTTGATGCCATTGACGAACGAGGCTTACCTTCGCACAACCCTTGACGCATTGTTTTACAAAGACACCTTACTCGCAAAGCTGCGAACCATTTCCTCGTCGGATTTAAGTGGCCTCTTTCCGCGTTTAGCAGGTATCTCTGATGACCTGTACCTTTTAGAAATCTTAAACTTCATCGAAGATCACTTCGTAGGTTATTCGATCAGCCATGTAGACGGCCGATTCCGCTCCGGTAAGGTGCTTACGCAAGACGAAGTTGCTGCCTTCCAAAAGATTGGCCGAAGATATTTAGTAGATGAGACTACGGCTGTCACGCGCTTTATTTTTCCCTACCAAGATGATGACGAACTTGCCAAAATTCGCTTACTGTTTAAGAAGCTCTTTGTTAGAAGCATCATTCAGCTCGTGAATGGTGAAGAACAAATCTGGATGATTGAGAGCGGTCCCGAAAGCAAAGTGCATATCTGGCAATCGGCAGACGAGAGCGACGCATGAACTGGCGACAGTGGCTGAATCAGAATAACTATGATGACGTGGTCAGTCAGATCGACGAAGCTATGGAGAAGATAGCGGCACGCGGTAGCAAGCAAAGAAGAGACTGGTGGAAAACTCTCGCGGGGGGGGCTAACGGAAAACCATTGCTTGTTGAAGGCATCGAGTTTCCTGTACTTCAGGCTGCTCAAGAACGTGAGGGGAAACCGATCACCCCAAATGCAATACGCCGCAACCCGAATGAGCGAGCGCCGGCTGTGGTTCAAAGCGGACGGTGGCCACAGAAAAAGAAGGGTGGGCGAAAACGCAAGACGTAACTAGCGGTTCAAAAATCCACAAAAGAAAACTTCAAATTAGATAGCGAAAAGTTTTGTTTGCCTCTCTTCGGTTTATCAGCAGAAGTTATTACAGTAATAACTTCTTTTTCGGTTGCAAAGAGGGTGTTTCGGGCATACCCTAATACCCAGTTTCAGACACAACGCAAAGAAAATGGAGTAATGCGTATGTCTGAACAACTTGCACCTAAACCCGCCAAATCGAGTCCAACAATTCTTCCTGTAAGCAGGTCCCAACATCCGTCAATCGACTACTACTTCGATGTGGCCATACATACTGTGCGGAGAGGTAAGGAATTAGCCTGGGAATCTAAGGAGCTGATCGTAACAATCCTTATTCTGATTCTGCTGATTCAGCACTCTTGGCTTGTCTTAACGAAGTAGATGGTTGTCACTGGGAACTTGGTAGAAGATGTTCGGAGAGTCGAGGTCGAGTTTGTCGTTTATGGCGGTCGGAGACATGAAGTCGATGGATCGTCGCGAAAATCTAGCGGAGGTTTTTGAGGAGTTTGCAGTTCTTGGATAAGAATTCTGACTGCATACTTGAAGGCTTACGCGGGTCTAGATATTTGAATTCGGGAAAGCGATTTAGCTGTATTTTTTGGTGCCGGAGGAGAGACTCGAACTCTCATGAGGAGTGAACCTCGCCAGATTTTGAGTCTGGTGCGTATACCAATTTCGCCACTCCGGCTCTTGCGGGACCGCCTTTCGACGGCGTCAGGCCATATTAGAGAGACCGGCGCTTAGCGTCAACTTGAACCGGCCGCAAACGGCTGCTCACCCCGGATCCTACTGAATCGGCCAATTTTAGGCCTTTTAGTAATGAAAAAACTTGTTGGCCACGCGGCAGGCGGTATTGTACAATCGTTCGGCCAGTCATTCGACTGGAGATATTCCGCTAACGAGCTTCGGAGTCCATCCCGAGCCGGCAGGCCCCCAAATCAGAAGTTTGCCCCACATAGCGTAGTCGCCCGTCACTTCAACCGAATTCATGTCGCAGGAACAGACTAAGCCCCGCCTATTAATCGTGGATGACGAACCCGTCGTTCGCGGCGTCTTGCACGATTTGCTTGAAGGCTCATACGACTGCGCCGAAGCCTCTTCAGCCGAAGAAGCTTTGGACCAACTCCTGCTTGGCACCTTTGACCTGGTGATCAGCGACATCACGATGAGCGGCATGAGTGGCCTGGAAATGATTCCGCACATCAAAGACATTTCGCCGGACACCGTCATCGTGATGATTAGCGGCATGCAGACGATGGAGAGCGCGATCAACGCGCTGCGTCTGGGCGCGTTCGATTATTTGATGAAGCCGTTCGACCTGCGGCAGGTTGAAGCCGCCATCCAGCGCGCGCAGGAGCATCATGAATTAATCGTCGGCAAGCAGCGCTACGAGAATCACCTCGAAGAACTGGTCGTCCAGCGCACCGCGGAATTAGACGACGCACTGGCCTCAGTCGAAAGCGCTTACCGATCAACTTTGCAGGCCCTGACCGCGGCGCTGGAAGCCCGCGACGCAGAAACGCATGGCCATTCGGAGCGCGTAGTTACCTTCAGTCTGCGGCTCGGCCGCGAATATGGTTTGAACGCGGCTGAGATGAAAGCGCTCGAGTTCGGCTCGCTGCTTCACGACATTGGAAAGATCGGCGTGCCCGATGCAATCCTCCGCAAGCCGGCGAAACTCACTGATGAAGAGTGGGTGCGGATGCGCGAACATCCGACGCACGGCCAACAGATTTTGCGTGGTATCAAATTTTTGGAAGGCGCCGCCCGCGTGGTCGCGCAGCATCACGAGCAGTGGGACGGCTCCGGTTATCCGTTGGGATTAAAAGGTGAAGACATAGATATCTGCGCGCGCATCTTTTCCGTCGCCGACGCATTCGACGCGATTACCAGCGACCGGGTGTACCGCAAGGGCCGGCCTTACGAAGCTGCGCTCGCTGAATTGGATGAATGGGCCGATCGCCAATTCGATCCAAAAGTAGTCGCCGCTTTTCATCGCGTGCCGCCGGAAGATTGGGAAGAACTGCGCCGCCGCTCGCTCATGCGAAAACCGAACGACGCTGAATGGAAGCCGGTTGGCACTTCCATCGAATCACGACTTACCGCTTAAGTCTCTCTCAAAACTTTCTGACTAATACGCATCTTCACCGCGCCACATCACGGGCAGCGTCTGCAGAATAATTTTCACATCCAATAACAACGACCAGTTTTCGATGTAGTAAAGATCCATGCGCACCATCTCGTCGAATGGCAGACGGTTGCGTCCCGAGACCTGCCAAAGGCCCGTAATCCCCGGTTTCATGTCGAGACGCTTGCGATGCCACAGTTCGTAGCTTTCCACTTCGTAAGGAATCGGCGGACGCGGGCCGACGATGCTCATGTCGCCGCGCAGTACGTTGAAAAGCTGAGGCAGCTCGTCGAGACTGGTCTTCCGCAAAACATGTCCCAGTCGGGTGACGCGCTCGTCACCGAGAAGCTTGTAAGCCGGCCGCTCGTCGTCGCCGAGATTTGATTCGGCTTCGCCCTTGATGTACTTGCGCTGGAACTCGCGATGGCGCTCGTCGTCAGATCCCTTCTGCATCGAACGAAACTTGTAAAAGAGAAAAACGCGGCCATCCATGCCGACACGTTCCTGCTTGTAGAACACCGGTCCGCGCGAATCTAGCTTGATCAGCAGGGCTACGAGTAACCAGAGCGGCGCCAGCAGCACCGCCGCGGTGATCGCGATTACCAAATCGGAAGCGCGCTTCAGAAACCGCGCTGCGTTCGATAGAGGAGAGCGGAACAGCGTCACCATCGGGAGCGAGCCCACTTGATCGATTTCCGTTTTGCTCGGCAGGCAATTCAGCAGCGTGGGCGCGATGCGAAACTCAACGCCCCGACGCCGGCCGGTCTTGATCATCACGTCAAACAGATCTTCGCCGGGCACGTTTGGATCGGAAATGATTACTTCGTTTGCGTGCGAGTCCCGAATCGCCTGTGGCAATGACTTCAGATCACCGACGATGGGCACACCTTCAAACGTCGCGCCGGGCGCGCCGACGTGTCCGTTTTCGACGATTCCGATGACGCGATAGCCAAGCTCCGGGCGGGCGCGCATCTCGCGAATGCACAGCGCGGCTTCGGGCCCGCGACCCACAATCAGCGTTGGAATCAGATTCACGCCGCGGCGGCGAATTGCGATTTGCGCAGCGCGCACGATCACGCGCAGCAGACCAATACTCGCGAACGCCAACAGAAAGTCGAGCGCAAAGATTGCGCGCGAATACGAGAACGTGCGGTAGGCCACTCCGCCGCGATACATGAACGCGGCGGCCACGATCAGCAGTGAGCCGATGGCAGTGGCTTTGAAGACGCGCGCGGCATCATCAACAAACGAGAATTCGCCGCGCAGCCGATACAAATCGTAGTAACGCAACAGGAGCAGACGGATCGGAATGACCAGCGGCAAAAGGACTGCGTACGGCGCGAATTGGCTTGACCATGCAAGCGCGCCTTCCGCAGTGCGGATCAAAACCGGTTCGCTGTGGCGCAAAGAAAATGCGGCGGCAAACGAGAGCGTGGTGAGAATGATGTCGCTAACAACCAGAAGCGCCTTGACGAGGGGCACGACCCAGCGCGGCGCGCGCGCCGGAGCGCGAATGGCTTGTGCGGTGGTTCCAGTCTTGGCGAGTTCAGGCTTCATCAAGGATGAGTTTGGCGACTTCAGCACGCGTTGTTTTGTTGGCTCGCGGCGCCGTGCTCGTTTTCTTCTGCACGACTAATGAATCGATGTCCTCGCGTGAGGCGATCTTGTTCAGGCGTCCTTCCGCGACCAATTGCTCATCAATCGCCGCCCACTTGCCGGCGTAAATACTTGCGGCCGGGACACCCAACGCCGCCGCTTCGCGATTCATCGTGCCCCCGGCGCTGACAATCAGGTCAGCGGCGGCCACAAGGTTAGCACCGTCCAACGCTTCACGGGGCATGATTGTGTTCGGCAGTTTTCGCGCTTCGTAGTCAGCGCGTTGGGTTTCCGTTCGCGGCAACAAAACGGTTCTGACACTCGGCTGCAAACTCAAATGGGCCAGCAGCTCGTCAAATAACTCGTTTTCGAATCGATGATACAAGGCTTCATGCGCCGGGGGGCGCGCAACGATGAGCACATCTTCGCCGGCGACGCCGAGTTCGTGCAGCACCTCCGCGAACTTTGGATCAGGAGTGAACTCGGCGAGATAGACATCTTCCTTCAGCCCGTCGTAACGCGCGACTTTGCGCAGCGACGCGCCATATTTCTTCAGTTCAGCGGAGGGAAACGCGCGCGGCACGATCACTTTCGACGCCAGCCGAAAAGCGAGATGATTTGCGGGCTGATGCTCGTAATCCATCAACGTCACGCTTCGTATGCCCAACGACGCAGCTGCGGAGATTTGGGCGTACGAATTGTGACTGACGGCGAGATCGAATCCCCGATCACGAGCCCACTTGCGCAGCGCCGCCGCGCGGCCAACCAGGTTCCCGGCTTTGCGCGTGAGCTTGCCGCCGCCATGACCGCCGATCACGTGCGGCAGCATCCCGGCCTTCGTCGCGAGCTCGACCGTTTGCGCGAAGTCACGCGCGCTAATTTCGACTTGATGACCGCGCGCAACAAACTCCGGAATCAACGCGCGAAAAAACGGCACGTGCGGAGAGTTGGCGAGATCAATCCAGAGTCGCATAACGCAACAGTGTAATGAGGTCAGTACCGGGGGCGGTAGCGACCGGTGAGCAAACGTTGATCGAGACCCGGTCGCTACCGCTCCCGGTACTGACTTCCTTCCAGCAGTCGCGAGATCGCGTACGCCATCCACGCTTGCGACCAGCGCATGTAAGGAATTCGGTTTGTGTGAAATCGATGGCGCTGATAGTAAAAGTATCCATTCGGGCTGCGCATGTTCTCGATCGACCAACTGGCGATCCGTTCGGCCAGTTCCAACGTCCCAGGAAAGCGGCCGCGCAGCTCGACCAGTGTCACGATGGCGGCGGCGGTTGAATGTACATCCGCCGGATAAAGCCGCGTGGGGTAATACTTGGGCCAACCGTTGCTGAGAAAGAAGCGTTCTTTCCACAGCTCATATCCATGTACCAAAGCCGGCTCGAGCTCATCGCCCGCTTCGCATCCCCTTATGATTCGCGACAGGCTCGTAAGAATGAAACCCGTATGAAAATTATCGCTCCACGTTTGATATCCATCAGCGCCGTACGCCCACGACCCATCCGCAAGCTGGCGACGAACAACGTAACGCGTCGCACGCATCGCCGCATCGCACAGGCTTTGTTCGGCCAGCATCCCACCGACCGTCGCGAGCACTTCCGCCGCCATTAGACTGGCATTGAAAACACGCGTCTGGTCGAGCGGCGAATAGCTGAAACAAACCTCCTCGCTTGTCTCGTCCGACTGATTCAGATCGTTGAGAATGAAATCGCAGATGGTGCGCGCAAACGGCAGGTACTCATCGCGGTCGATCACTTCGGCCGCTTCACACAGCGCGCGCGCGGCAAAAGCCGTGGGGATGATCGTCGGCGTACCCCGCGGCGCGAAGAACGAACGCGACTGCCAATCAAAGTTGTAGCCCCAACACGCGCCCCGGAAGCCTTTCAAGCTCATGCCGATTAGATCGTCAAGCAACTCGCGCGCGGTGACTTCAGCTTCTTTTGTTTGCAGCCGCCGGTAATCGGCAAGCGCCGCCAATGCAAACAGCGCAATTCCCTTCGCGTTCCGCTCTGCGGGAACGCCGGCGATTTTACGAAGGTTAAATGGTGAGCGTTTAAGAAACTGCGTCCAGGCCAGACGCGCGGCGCGTGAATGCCGAAGCGGTGTGGCTTGAAATAACGAGCTGTTCAGACCGTCGAAAGGATCATAGCCGGCCAAGCCCTGACTGCGGCACCACTTCCATAAATCTCGATGAGCGGTATTGAGATCAACTGCCATTTAACGGTGCGGCGACAGACACGCAAGTCATTTTTCGTTGTCGTCGACGTTCGGCGGCCTCACCAGCTTCCATGAGAGCACGCAATTGTCCCACGATTGAAGACTCTCAACCCTGAACATCGCGTAGATAACTTTCTTTCCGTGGAGGAGCCGCATCAGGTACATGTGGCCCGGCTTGACCACGATGACCTGGCGATAAGGCGATACTTCTTTGGATCCGGCAGAAACGTCAATCACGATCGGGCGTTTTGCAAGTGATAACGGCGGAAGTGGCTTTTTGGGCTGAGGGAACGGCGGCGTCTGCTTGATGTCCTCCCACTTTTTCGCCCCCAACTCGACAATCATTGATCGGGAATCGGCAACGCTTAACCAGTCGGGAAAGACCTTGCCATCCTTTTCAATGCGCAGGCCGCCATACTTCAAATCAAATTCGTCGGGCAGCTCACCGCGCAAGGGGCCTCGCTTACCCGTCTCAAAGTTCACGTGAGATCTGGTGGTCTCGTGTCGCGGATAAGAAAAGTAATGGAGCGTGACCTGCTGGAGTTCGGTGCTCGTCTGGGCGGCAATTGACCCGCAAACTGAAATCACCATTACGAGCGAAAACAGTATTGTTTTCATTTGCCCGGGACCTTCCTTACGAGAACGCTGCTAAACGGCAGAAACCGATGTTTCGATCCGGCGCGGCGTCTCAACAAAACTCTCGCGCCACAACTCGAACGACAAAAGCGTCCAAAGCAGCTTGCGGTGATTGGCTACGCCACGTTCGTGCTCGTCCTGAAGCCGCGCGACATATTCCGGGTTGAATAAACCACCGCGGCGCAAACGGTCAGGCGAAAGAAGGTCGCGCGCCAGTGGACGCAACTCGCCTTTCAACCATTTGGCGAACGGCACGCCGAAACCTTTCTTGCCGCGGCGGCCAACAAAGGAAGGCACCAAGCCTTTCGCCGCGCGCTTCAGAATATACTTCGACGTGTAGCCGTGCAGTTTGTAATGCGACGGCAGCGAGGCGGCGAATTCAGCCACGCGCGGATCGAGATACGGCGCGCGCACTTCCAAACTCACTGCCATGCTCGCCCGATCGACTTTCGTCAGAATGTCCTCGGCGAGATAGAACTGCGTGTCGAGGCTTTGCATGCACTCGGTCAAATCGTTTGAGTCGCACTCAGCAAACATACGACGCGCGTCCCGATAAATGTCGCCGTCACTGGCCGCCCGCACTTCTTCACTGAGCAGCAAATCCTGATCGCGCGGCGTGAACGAGCCGAACCAAACGTGATGGCGCGCGACTTCGTCGTAATGCGCGGCGGCCACGAACCGGCGCGCGCGGTAATCGAACGACAGGTTCTTCGTTTTCACGGGCAGCCCGTTCACGATGCGTTCAATGAGTCCCACTCGGAGCGGTCGGGGAATCATTTGGTACGCGTGGGCCATCCGGTGACCAAAATACATCGGGTAGCCGGCGAACAATTCATCACCCCCGTCACCGCCGAGCGCCACCGTCACGTGTTTACGCGTGAACCGCGAAAGCAGAAACGTCGGCATGAGCGAAGGATCGCTCATCGGCTCGTCCATCCACGCGCCAATTTCACTGACGAGATTTGCCGCAAGGCTCGCACTGAATCGCTCTTCGTGATGATCTGTGCCGAGATAGGCCGCGACGCGACGCGCGTATTCGGACTCGTCGAACGAGCTTTCAGCGAACGAGATCGAGAAGGTCTTGACCGTTTCTGAAGACGCCCGCACCGCGAGCGCCGTCACCAGCGACGAATCGATGCCGCCCGAAAGCAACACGCCGAGCGGCACGTCCGAGACAAGGCGCATGCGCACTGAATCCTGCAACAAATCCTGGAGCTGCGAAGCAGCTTCGGCCACGGTGGGCGCCGGTTCTTTCGTTTTGTAACTCAGTTGCCAGTAGCGGCGGACTTCGACTCGGCCGTCTTCGAGCGTCAGATGGTGCGCCGCCGGCAGCTTGCTGATGCCGTCATAAATCGAAAGCGGCGCCGGAACATAGTCGAACGAAAGATACTGTCGCAGCGCATTGAGATTAAGATCCGGGCGCACTGACGGATGCGCGAGCAGCACTTTCGGTTCGGACGCGAACAACAGAGTGCCCGCAAACACGCCCCAGTAAAGCGGCTTCTCGCCGAATCGATCACGCGCGAGGAACAAACGGCGGCGGCGATCGTCCCACAACGCGAACGCGAACATGCCGTTAATGTGCTCGACCATGTCGCGGCCGTATTCTTCGTAAAGGTGAGGCAGGACTTCAGTGTCAGATGCGCTGCGAAAGGTATGTCCGCGCGCTTCCAGATCCGCGCGCAGCTCGCGATAGTTGTAAATCTCACCGTTGAGGATCACCGCGACGCTGTGGTCCTCGC
The DNA here is from genome assembly GCA_036277115.1 of Pyrinomonadaceae bacterium. NCBI lineage: Bacteria > Pseudomonadati > Acidobacteriota > Blastocatellia > Blastocatellales > Pyrinomonadaceae > Pyrinomonadaceae bacterium. Next base: position 840,244 of record DASUNM010000027.1, on the reverse strand, counting down.
TGAAGGTGGGCTGCTCGCCAGTGATCAGATCGATAATCGCGAGCCGGCGCATGCCCAGGGCGACACCGTCATCGATTACATAGCCTTCTGAATCGGGCCCGCGATGCACCATGCGGTCGCACATCGAGCGCAATAATTCTTCCGCGCCGTTAGGTGGCGGCGTGCGTGGATTGAGATTGGCCCAGCCGGCAATTCCGCACATAACTTCAGTGAGCAGTGAGCAGTGGGCAGTGAGCAGTTGAAGACATCATTGAGTTAGTCGCCGTCGAAACCAATCCTCTCCCGGACGGCATAAATCCTTTTAGCCTGGGACTCGTGATAAGTCCGTACCAGCATCTCGGCGAGTAGTCCCATTAAGAAAAACTGCACGCCGAGCACCAGCAGCACCATGGTCAGCACCGGCAAAGGCGTCTCGACAAAATCCGCGTGATGCGGCCAGTTTAGGAATTTCATCACGAACGCGAGCACGGCGCATATCACCGAAACGGCGAAGGTCAACAACCCGGCCCAGCCGAAAACGTAAAGCGGCTTTGTCTGATACGACGCCATGAACTTGATCGTCATCAGATCGAACACGACTTTTATTGTGCGGGACAGACCGTACTTGGATTTACCCATCGTGCGCGGATGATGCTCGACGGGGATTTCCGCGACGCGCGCGCCGGACCACGACGCGTAGATCGGAATGAAGCGATGCATCTCGCCATAAAGCTGTACGTCCTGGAGCGATTCGCGCCGATAAGCTTTTAAAGAACAGCCGTAATCGTGCAGCGGCACGCCGCCAATCTTTGAGATCAACCAGTTCGCCATTTGGGAAGGAATCTTCCGCGTGATCAGCGGATCTTTGCGGTTCTTTCGCCAACCTGAGACAACATCAAAACCCTCGTCTAATTTTTCCAGCAGCCGAATGATGTCCGCCGGATCGTTTTGCAGATCAGCATCCATCGGAATCAGGACTTCGCCGCGCGCCGCATCGATGCCGGCGGCCATGGCGGGCGTCTGGCCATAGTTTCGTCGCAGCGCAATCACGCGCACGCGGCTGTCGCGCGCCGCGATCTCGCGAAGCACCGACAGACTGCCGTCTGAGGATCCATCGTCCACGTAGATAATCTCAGCGCTGCGTCCAAGTTGCGCGAGCGACTGATCCAGCTTCTCGTGAAGCGGTCTCAAGTTCGGCTCTTCGTTAAATACCGGCAGAAAAACAGAAATTTCCGGCGCGTCGCCATCCCGCGAGGATTCGGCCAAACGTGGCGGCGCTTTGAATTCAGTCGTGATCAAATGCAACTCCTTCTGAACCGTCGCATTTTAAACTGAATGGCGCGGGATTGCAGTATCAGGCAGACTCCAACGCGAGAATTGCCGTTTTCTCTGTGTCTCAGTGGAACTCGGTGTCTCTGTGGTGAGAAATCCTTACCAAATGCTTACCACAGAGACACCGAGCCTTCACAGAGGCACAGAGAGATGAGGATTGGAAGCAACGAGCCGAAATTCACGGCGTGTTAACGTGCGACTGCGGCTGACGCGTGTTTCGCCGGAACCATTGAACAAACCTTTGAATACCATCTTCGATTTGCGTCTGCGGGTCGTACCGGAGCAGCTGGCGCGCCTTGGAAATGTCCGCGAATGTTTGCGGTACGTCGCCGGGCTGCGGTGGTTGCCAATCAATCTGCGCGCGTGTGCCAAGCTCCGTCTCGATCAACGAAATCAGTTCGCGCAATTCCACCGTGCGCGATTCGCCGAGATTAATGACTTCGTAATTCGTCTGGTCGTAATCAATCGCCGCGCGAACGCCGGCAATGATGTCATCAACGTATGTGTAATCGCGGCGTGTGGTGCCGTCGCCGAAAACGGGAATTGGTTTCCCTTCGCTAATCAGCTTCGCGAATTTGTGAATCGCCAGATCAGGGCGCTGGCGCGCACCATACACGGTGAAGAATCGCAGGCAGACGATTCGCATGTCGTAAAGATGCGAATACGAGTGGCAGATTAACTCGCCCGCGGCTTTCGTCGCGGCGTACGGCGAGATGGGATTGAATATCGGATCGTCTTCGCTGAACGGAACTTTCGGGTTCACGCCGTAAACGGAGGACGACGACCCGAACACAAACTGCTTCACCCCGTGAGCGCGCGCTAACTCCAGAAGGTTCACGGTGCCATTAACATTTGTCTCGACGTACAAACGTGGTTCTTTCAAAGACGGCCTGACGCCGGCACGCGCGGCCAGATGCACAAGGCAATCGAACTTTGTGTCGTCGAAGGCCGACGCAAGCGCTTCCGCATCGCGAATGTCGGCTTCAATCAACCTGAAGTTCGGACTCGAAAGATGCGGCCCAACGTTCTCGCGTTTGATTGCCGGCGAGTAGAAGTCGTTGAAGTCGTCGACGACTGTGATGCGCCAATCGCCCTCGCCGAGCAAACGCTCAACCAGGTGCGATCCAATGAAGCCCGCGCCGCCAGTGATTAAGATGCTTCGCATTTGGAGTGCGGCGGCTTGACGCCGCTTTGTTTTAGTTTCGTAAGCCTAATGTTTTGCAGGAGCTAAAGCGCCGTCAAGCCGGCGCACTCCAAATCATTTCTTCGCATAGATCCAAAGATGCCAACCCCAGCGCGACGCCAGCGCTGACTCAAACGAACGCGGCAGCAAGTTGCCGATAATCGGAATGAATCTCTTGTTCAGAAAATAGGCACGCAACTCGACCGCTGAGAAGTCTTTGAACAATTCGCGGGCTTCGCGTCGCGAATAGACCCGGGCGAGCGGGTTGCCGGCGCCATCGGTGCTCTGGCTGAGAAAATCATCTGCTGAAGAGTTGCCGTTCTTTGCCAGTTGCGCGTGCTCTCTGAGCGAGTCGATTGGTTCGCGCGTGAGCAGGTTGATCAGTTTGATTCCGGCTTCGCTGGTCAGCAGCCCCGCTCCGGCGCGCCGCAAAACCCGAATGCCAACGCGATAGTTGTAGCTACCGCGATGATACAACATCACCATCGCCCGGCCGCCCGGCTTCAACACCCGATGAATTTCGCGCACGGCCGCCTCGATGTCGGGCGTGTGATGCAGAACGCCGTGCGAGTAAACCAAATCAAACGACGCATCGGGAAAGTCGAGACGCTCGGCATCAGCGACCCGAAATTCACCTTTCAAGCCTGACACCTGGAAACGTTTGCGCGCCAACTCGACGGCGGCGTCAGTCAGATCAATGCCCGTATAATTCGCACCCGCCTTCGCGAACTGCGCGCCGTCGGTGCCCATGCCGCAGCCAATCTCCAGCACGCGCAGACCGCGCGCATTCGTGAAGTCCGCGGCCGCCGGAATGTGCCACTCTTTGTCGTAACGATGCGCTTCGACGCGTTCGAAGAATTCCGGCGTGCCGATCTCTGCGTCGCTGAACTTTGTGCCGCACGGGTGCGCCTGCCAGAAAACGCGGACGCGCTCTTTCAATTCTTCCCCGCCCGGTTTTTGACTCGGAGTGGACATTCAAGGTAGAAGGTGCGGTGTCAGTATAGACTGAACCACGGAGCGCAGGCATCTTGCCTTCCGCGAGCATCTTGCTCGGGCACCGCGATAGATGATCACTTTTCAGATCACAGGCCATCTGACCGACTTCACTGGCGGCAACGCCGAAATAAAGGTCGATGCGCAGCCGGCGACGGTACGCGAAGCTTTGCACGAGCTTTGGAACCGGCACGGCGGATTGCGCGATCGGGTTCTGACTGAGCAAGGCGAGGTTCGCCAGCACGTGAATATTTTTGTGAACAGCAGCGTCGTCCGGCGCGACGAAGTGCTGGATGCGTCGCTCGACGGCACGGCCGATATTTGCATCATGCCCGCGGTCAGCGGCGGCTAAACCCGGCGCTTTTAGTTGAACGTTCGCAAATCGCGGCCGTATAACTCTTCAACATGTTCTGTCCAACTTGCGGATCCGAGGAACGTCAGGCTAGCCAATACTGCCGCGCCTGCGGCGTCGACCTGCGCGCCGTCCGTGTCAGTATTGAGTGGCCCGACTCAATCACCGCCTCGGCCGTATCAGCGCGCGAAGAAATTGGCCGCGCTATCGGCGACCGGATACGTTCCGTAAAAGACGCCGCCGAATTGAAGATCGTGACCGACAGCGTCCTGCCGCAGGTGGAAAAGTTTCTCGAGTCGCCGGAGGAAAAACGGCTGCGTCGAATTCGCGCGGGGACGATCATCGCCGCATGCGGTTTAGGCGCCGGCATCCTCGGATTGATAATGTCAGAAGCGCTAAATGGTCCGGACTATGAAGCGGCCCTTTGGGTTGGCGGCCTGGGTCTAACCGCTTTCACGCTTGGACTTGGTTTTATCTTAAATGGATTGCTCTTCACCAAAACGCGTAGCGCCTTGGATGATCGTTTGCCGGACGCAAAGCTCCAGAATTTGCTCGATTCAGCCTACACGCCACCGCCAGTTCGATCCGGTGAATCACCGATGCTACGGTCGCCCACGACTTCCAATCTCGCTTCGGAAAAAGGCGCCTCGGTTACCGAACACACCACGCTAAACTTGAAACAGGATTAAGTCAGAACTGCCGACGGATCGGGTAAGCAACCCGGAGGGTTGCAAGAAAGTAGCCGGGGGTCGCAGCGAAGCGTAGACCCCCGGAAAGCGGAGGCGTCGAATTCGCACCCTGAAAGGGTGCAAGACTAGTTCTGTGACCCTTTCAGGGTCAGAAACTATGGACACTCGATCCGGGGGTATCGCGCTTCGCGCCCAACCCCCGGCTACTCTCTTTCAGCCCTTCGGGCTGACTGATATTCCTAAACAACGTTTAATTAGGCGAATCGGGTGTGTAAAACTCCACAAGAATTCGTTCTGAACGCTATCGCATACGCAGCCATTCGCGCCCGGCCGAACAAAAGCTCAAAAAATTACATATCCGGCAGTGCGAATTGGCAATCGGCGGGAAATGCTCCATCTCCAACGTGCCGTCAAGCGAAGCGATCTCTGACATCGCATCGTCGATGGCGCGCGCGCACGTTTCGTATTCGAGGAGTTCGTTGGGCACGATCGCTTCAACATTCGGATGGATGAAATGCAGCGTCGCCCGGAGCGAGTTGATGGGCGCGTCTTCCGGCAGCAGCTCTCGCAACGCGAGCGCGTAGCCTTGCATCTGCAAACGGTAATCGCGCGCCGCGTTGTCGATTTGATCTTCGAATGATGACGCAGGTTGTGCGGCGGAGACTTCGACCGCGACGGCTTGCGCGGCGGCTTCGAAATCGAAGGCCGCCTGGCCGGGCTGGGCGATTCGCGTGGACCCATCAGGTTGCGCGGTTCGCGTCGAATCTCCCCTCCCCGCGCGCGGGGAGGGGATGGGGGTGGGGTTAAGCGGCGCCGCAACCTCTCCCCCTAACCCCCTCTCCGCGTGCGGAGAGGGGGAAAAATCTCTTTCTCTAAAACGGTTCGTCTTGAAATCGATTATCTCCACGTCCAAACCGTTGGCGGCGGGCGTGATCAGCAGCTTGTCGATTGTGCCAGTCAGAATTCCCAGGCGACGGCGCAGACGAAAACGCAATTCGCTCCAAAGGCCCGCAGACGATTTCGGAATGCGGATTTCGGATTTCGGATTGTCAGAAAACTGCAATCGCGATGCGTCCCCGACGCGGCGGAAGACATCGCTCGCCAGATAGTTTTGGGCCAGCGGCAGCAAATCAGCCACCGCCGTCGCGTCGTCGATGCCCAGTTCCCTGCCGGCCAATTGGGCGCGCCGCATCAACCTCACGTGCTCGAAACTTTCGCGCAAGCGAACCTCAGCGTTGTCACCTTCGCAAAACGTTTCGCAGAAACGGTGGATGACGGCGCCTTTCAGAGTCGCCGTTAAGTTCGCCGGCGGTTCAGGCGCTTCGGCATCGTTCCACACCGCGAGTTCTTCAGCGCCCGGTGTCCGCAAAAGCCGCTCGAAGTAATACTGCCGCGGGCAACGCTGAAAATTGATGAGTTGAGTTACGGTGAAGCGTCGCAACGTGGTTCCGCGTTCGGCCTCGACGGGTCTCAACAGCGGGAATATTTTAGCAAGCGGCTGAGATGAATCGATCGTGGATGAAACCGTCGATGTTGCGGGCAGTATGCCCGCGCTCCCAGCCGGTTCGCGACTCACGCGCAAATCGATCTGGACGCCATCTTCAAACTTCAGCACTCCGGTTTGCGGATGCTCATCGAGTTCCAAAGCTTGCCATACCCAGGCGAGCCACTGCTCGCGTTTCGTCTCTTTTAAGTTCTTCAACTCTTTCTCAGTGGCCGCACCGGAGAAAATCAGACGATCTTCCGCGCGCGTCGCGGCGACATACAAAAGCCGCATGCTCTCAAATTCTTCGCGCCAACCCGCGCGCTGTCGCAGTTCTTTGAAAGTCGCGCCGCGCACGACACCGCCGCGGCCGTCAGGCACGGCCACACTGAATCCTCGGTGCCGGTCCAGGACAAACAATGAATTGTCGCGCTGCGAAGCTGCGTAACGCTGGAGATCAGGGAGGATGACCACGGGAAACTCGAGACCCTTTGCCTGATGAATGGTCATCAACCGCACCACGTTCGCCGTTTTGTCGATCTGCCCTTCAGTCTCACGCCCACCGATCTCTTCAAACTTCTCGACGTAGTGCACAAAGTCGCGGATCAGCTCGCCTGATTTTTCAAACGCTTCCGCGAGGCGAAAAAGCTTTTCGACGTTCGCGATGCGATGCGCGCCGTCGAAGTTTGCGGCGATTACGGCCATGAAATCAGCCGCCGCGACCGCATGACGCAGTAAGTCGGCGATCGAGTATCGGCTGCGTCGCTCAATTATGTCGCCGAGGAAGGCTGTGACGCGATCGAGTTCCGCATGTTCTTCTTCATCGATGAACTGAATCTCCCGATGCTGTCGCACTGCGCGCCATAGGTTTCTGCGCGGCAACTTTTTGCCGTCGGTGGTCTCGCCCACCAGGGGCGCCGAACGCAGCGCGAACAGCGCGTTGTCGGAAATGCCGCCAAGGGGCGAGCGCAACACGGCCGCCAAAGCGATTTCATCCGTCGTGTTATCGAGAAACCGCAGCAGCTGAATCAGATCGGTGATCTCTTCGCGTTGATAAAAACCCTTGCCCTGTACAGTCAGGTACGGAATGCCGCCGCGACGCAGGGCACTTTCGTAAATGCCCACGCCGGTGAGCGCGCGAAACAGCACGGCAATGTCGCCGTAATTGATGGGTACGCACGCGTCCCGCGTGCTCTCGGAAGCGGACGAGACGTCCGCGAACCGAACTAATTCCTGAATTCTCGCGACCAGTTGGGCGGCGTCACGTTCGCGAGCATCGCGGCTTTCGTAGCGACTCTGCACTTCATCTTCGGAATAATCTGCTGATTGCCGGTCGGGCAAGATGTTGAAGAGAAACTCAACCAAAGGCGGCGCGTCGCGCGCTTCGCGTTCGGCAATGCTGGCTTCGTGTTCCACGTAACCGAGCTCCGGCAGCTGTTCGGGCGGGACGTCGGCGCGCGGCTGGAAAGTCTTCGCGAAAACGAAGTTGAGACAATCGATCAGCGGGCGCTGACTGCGAAAGTTCAAATGTAACGGCTGTTTGAGGCCCCCTGCGGCTTTGATCGCATCGGTCATTTCGCCGAACACGTCAACATCGGCGCCGCGGAATCCATAAATTGACTGCTTCCGATCGCCCACGATGAAAAGGTTCGCGCCGCGACGCAGTCCGAGCTTCATCATCAAATCGCGCTGCAGGCCGTTCGTGTCCTGGAATTCATCGACGAGGAAAAAGCGGTAACGTTCCGAAATCCGATTCATCAACTGCGGATGCTCGTTCAGCAACTTCAGCGTCCGGAGCTGCAAGTCATCGAAATCGACCACGGAGAGTTTTTGCTTCTCGTCATTAAGACGGCTTTCGATTTCCTGCATCAGGTTCAGTACGGCCAGGGCGTGATCCTTCGCCAGCAGATCGAACCCGATACAGGGAACTCTCCCGTCGAAACACTCCTCAGGCGTTGATTTTTCTCCCCACAACAATGGATCGACAAAGTCGATTTTCTTGATGACACTTTTGTAGGGACGAACGTCGCGCAGGTCTTCGATTGCCTGGCAGTACTTAGCGATGGTTTGTTGGGACGGCGGTTGCGACAACAGCGCGCGCACCCGTGGCCACTCGTTGGCAAGTTTCGCCTGCTTATCGCGCGCGGCCGGTGTCTTGACGCGATCACTAAGCAACTCTGACATGCGCAGGTCGAGGGCGCGAAAGGCTGCTGCGTAGTCTTCGGAGGTTAAGTGATTAGCCATCGCGCGCCGTCTTATCTCGCCGAGTGCGAGTCCTTCGCCACGATAATTCTTGTAGAGATCTGCCAGCACTGCGGACAAAACGCCGCGACCGCCGACGCCCTGCGCGAGCTTCACGATCTTTTCATTACCGTGATGGATGGCATTGCTCAAAGCCTCGTCGACGACGGCTTCGAGCATCATCGTCGCTTGTTGTTCATCGAGCAGCACGAACTGCGGGTCGATGTTCGCTTCGACGGGAAACTCATGCAGGATGCGCGAGCAGAAACCGTGGATGGTCGTGATGACGGCGCCTTCAAGCGTCCGCTTATGTCGGAGCCAGCCCTGGCGCTCAGCCGGTGCCGCGCGGCGCAGCAAAGCATCAATCGCGCCCCGGACACGCTCGCGCATTTCATTCGCGGCACGATTGGTGAAAGTGATAGCCACGATGTTATCGACCGAGGCGTTTTGGGTGCGCAGAATTTCCAGGTAGCGTTCGACCAGAACTCTGGTCTTTCCCGCGCCCGGACCGGCAGTCACGGAAAGGTGACGATCGAGTGTGTACGCGGCGACGGCTTGTTCAGGTTTGAGTTCGGGTGACGTTCCGGGTGATGTGTGAGCCATCGAACATTATGGAGTGCGCAAAAAAGCGACACCGTTTTGGATGGGCAATGCTATCAAACATCCAAACCGGTGTCGCCCCTGCGGCTTGCTGCCGCGCTCTCAATCACTCGCTCCCAGGCGCGGCTTGGACTGTTTCCGCGGGAGTCTTCGGATCGAACGGAGTTTCAATGAATTTCTTGGCAGCGGCTTGGGCGTTATCGTAGTTGCTGCCGGTTTGCAGGGCCTTGTTGTATTCGAACACTGCCTTGTTGCGATCGCCCTTCGCATCGTACGCATTGCCGCGCCTGATGTGCGCCCACGCGTCGATCCAGGTCGGCTTGCTGCTGGTCGAATCGATGGCCGCCTGAAAATTGTCCAGCGCCAGTTGCCAGTTTTTCTGTTCGAAGTAAATTAACGCGAGGTTGTAATAAACCCAGGCGTTGTTTCGATCCAGCTTCAGCGCTGATTCCATTTGCTGCTGCGCTTCGGCGTACTGGCCTTCCTTGAACAACTCGATGCCGCGACGCGCGACGATGGACACTTTCAAATCGTCCGACATGCGCAGAATTTTGTTGTTTGGATCGACTTCGGCCGCGATCGGCTGGCCGCCTGATTCAAAGTCGAAGTCTTCACTGCGACCCGCGAAAACCAATTTCTTAGTCTGCGCGTCGCCGCCTTCGGAACGCAGCGTCAGTTCAACCGGCATGTTGAGATTTTCAAAGTTCTGCCGGACCGTGCCGCGCGTGCGGAACTTGCCGCTGCGCGTGCGGATAATTTGATAATCCACACTGAACTCAGGAACGCCGGTGCCTTCCAGCCACTGCGCGAAAAAGTAGCGCATGTTGCGCCCCGCGACCTGAGACGTGAGCCGCTCAAAATCGTCGACCGAAGCGTTCTTGTTGCGGAACTGTTCCACAAATCGCGCCAGCAGCTCTTCAAACTTGGCGGGGCCCAGGGTCTCACGCAACATGCTGAAGACCATTGCGCCTTTGTAAAAGACGATCGACTGGTAAGCCGCCGACTGATCGTCGAGCGAAGCCGGCGCGCGCGCGATCGATGACGTCTGTTCAAAAGTCAGCGCGCGTTCCTGTTCTTCCCGCTGCGCCGCGTCCAGTTGCGCCCCGGTCAATATTGATTGGCGGAACGCGAACGCGCTCCACTCGGCGAGGCCCTGCGAAACCCAGGCGTCGTCAAACGATTTCAATCCGACGGTCTGTCCCCACCATTGATAGGCTATCTCTCGTTGTAAACGATCTTCGGGAGTCGTGCGGCCTTCGAAAAACTTCGACGCGAGGAACAGCAAGCCGAGTCCCGAATACGCTTCGAACGCTTCATCGTCGGTCTGCGCGACGATCATGCGCGTCCCGAACGCGGGCGTGCCGTACTGCTTTGTGTAGAAGTCGAGCGCGCGCCCCATCAACTCGCCGAACGGCGTGATGCGATTTTCACTGCCGGGCTTAACAAAGAATTGCACCTCGTACCGCCCGAAACGGAGACTCTTGGTGATGAATTGTCCGGCGACAAAGTTACCAACTAACTGCGGCGTCTTCTGCACGAAACGAAACCTGGTTGTGCCGCTCTTATCAACTTGCGGATTCACCGGCTCGTCGCTGATACCGCCCACCTGCACTCCGGTCGGGACGATTACGGTGATGTCTGAGGTCGCGCGGTCAGCCATGTAGTCGTGAAACGGGAACCAACGGGCCGCGTACATCAGATACGAGCCTTCCGTGCCGACATACGCGAGCCGCTTGCTCGCCAGCGGGCCACCTTCCGGCGAAATTAACGCGCCACTCCAGCGAATTCGCAGGGTCACCGGTTGTCCCGCGGGAACCACTTCCCCTAAATCGATTCGGACGTTAGGTCCGAGAGCGCCCGCCCCTACCGGATCCTGGACGACGCCCGGCAGAACCCGGCCATCCTTCTCCACCGCGTTCACTTTTAATGAGCCGTTCAGCTCAAAAACAACGGAACGCGTGGCCTCGAGCGGCGTTAAAGTAACGTCAGCCCCGGCGCGAAGTGTGTGGTCATCCGGCTGAAGCTGCACTTCAATCCGGTAATTCGTGATGTCAAAGCGGGTGCCGGCAACGGCTGGTTGTTGAGCATTTGCAGCACTCGCAAAAGCGACGACGGCGAGCGCGGAGCCAATCAGGGAAAGTAGTTTTGTTCTAAACATAGCTGACGAGTCAGGTCTTGCGTGCATTATTGCACGGTTTAATGAGCCGTTAAATTAGAGGCACCTTGGGCCCCGATTTGATGGCTGGGACGGTGCGGCGGTTGCCGAACTACCTCGACAAACTGTCAGCATCGCGTCTCTTGGCGTGCGTCCTTGACACTGCAGTGGGGCGCGATTAGATTCTCATATCGTTTTCGGTTTTGAAAAACGGCGTCGGCTCACGGGCGCCACAACGTCCACCAATTGAACAATTCAGGAGTTTTTCAGTCATGAAGCTGCATAGGAGATTTCTCAGTTTCGCCGTTTTGTCGGCGCTTGTTTGCGCGGCGTTGCCAATCGCCGCTCTCGCCCAGGGCGGAAAATCAGCGCCCGCCACCAAGTCGAGCCGAATTCCGGTCCGCGAATTCAAACTCAAGAATGGCCTGCGAGTAATCATGTCCGAAGATCACTCGGCGCCGACTTACGCGATCGCGATCACGTATAACGTGGGGTCGCGCGATGAGCGCCAGGGTCGCACCGGCTTTGCCCACCTCTTCGAGCACATGATGTTTCAGGGTTCAGAGAATGTCGGCAAAGGCGAGCACTTCATTCTGGTTGACATGAATGGCGGCCAAATGAACGGCACGACCAACCAGGACCGCACGAATTATTTCCAGGCGCTACCGGCGAACCAGCTCGACCTCGGCCTGTGGCTCGAAGCCGATCGCATGAAGAGTCTGGTAATTAACCAGGCCAACCTGGACAACCAGCGCAATGCGGTCCAGGAAGAGCGACGCCTCGGCGTCGACAATGTGCCCTACGGCAAGACTTTCGAAACGATTATCGGCACGGCGTACGACAACTTCGCTTACAAGCATTCGACGATCGGATCGATGGAAGATTTGAATGCCGCGGACGTGAAGGACGTGGCTGATTTCTTTCGCATCTATTACGCGCCCAACAACGCGGTGCTGACTTTGGTTGGCGACTTCAAAACCGACGAAGCGCTCGCCAAGGTGAAGAAGTATTTCGAAGCGATCCCATCGCAGCCGCAACCGCCGGCCCCGGACATGACTGAACCGGAGCAAAAGGCCGAGCGCCGGGTGGCGCTTGACGACGGTTTCGCGCGTACGCCGCGCATTGATGTGGCGTACAAGATTCCGCAAGGCAACACCGCGGACTACTACGCGCTGAGCTTGCTCGGACAGATTTTATCCAGCGGTCAGTCTTCACGGCTGTACCAGAAGCTGGTCAAGGAGCGCGAACTGGTGGCGCAAGTCGGCGCCGGCGCGCAAGAACGTCGCGGACCCTCGCTCTTCACCGTGACCGCGATCCTGCCTCCCGGCAAGCAACTCGCGGACGTCGAGAAAGCGATTTACGAAGAAATCGAGCGCGTAAAGAACGAACCGGTCGCAGATTGGGAAATCGAGAAGGTCCGCATGGGTATTCGCCGGCAACGGGCGCAGCAGTTACAAGGCACTTTGAGCCGCGCCGTAAGCCTGGGAATTACCGCGGTGTATTACGGCGATCCCAATCTCATCAACGAGATCGAAGCCAAATACAATAGCGTCACCAAGGAAGACATTCAGCGCGTGGCGCGCACTTACTTTAAAGAAACGAACCGCACGGTGATCACCACGACGCCGAAACCGCGCGCGACCGCGCCGGCCGCCGGTTCTAACTAACGAAATCATACCCCGCCCGATTCGTCGGCGGCGTTAACCTGATTAGGTAGATTTGTCAGGAGGAGAAATGAAGTACCTGAATCCATTGAAGCTTAAAACAATTACCGCGACCCTCCTCGGGTTCGCTTTTATCGCCTCAGTTGTCGCGCCTTTGCGTGCACAACAACCGGGACAAGACAAAGGGAGTTCGCGCAAAGCGGTCGAACGAAAGAACCGCGCGCCGGTGTCGAAGGAAGTGCTGCGCGTTAAGTTACCGAAGGCCGTCGAAGCGACACTCGACAACGGCTTAACGGTAATGATTCTGGAAGACCACCGCTTTCCAGTCGTCAACGTGAATTTGCAAATGAGCGGCGCCGGTCCAATTTTCGATCCGGCCGACAAGCCCGGTCTCGCCAATCTGACGGCGCAAATGCTGCGCGAAGGAACGAAGACGCGCAACAGTCGCCAGATTTCTGAAGAAGTAGACAAGCTCGGAGCCACGCTTACCGCCAATTCGGGTTTCGGCTCGACCGCCGCGTCGATCAGCGCTTCAGGTTTGTCCGACAACTTCGATCAGTGGTTCGGGCTGATGGCTGACATGCTGATGAATCCAACTTTTCCGGCAGACGAGTTCGGAAAGCTGAAGGCGCGTCAAAAGACGGGTCTGATGCAACAGCGCACGCAGCCTGGTTTTCTTTCCGAGGAAAGGTTTCGCCGCGTGGTCTACGGGAATCACCCGGCGGCCGTTTATTCGACGACTCCGGCCGTGCTCGATGCGTTGACGCCGGAGCTGCTCGCGGCGTGGCATCGCGATCGTTATGTTCCGCAGAACGCGATTCTCGGCATCGCGGGCGACGTGAAGGCTTCTGAAGTTATTGCGAAGCTGAAAACTGCGCTCGCCGGCTGGAAGCGCACGGACTACAAAGAGAGCTTGCCGGCAAACCCGAAACCGGTAGCCGATGCGAAGATTTACCTGATTGACCGGCCAAATTCAGTGCAGTCGACGATCACAATGGGCAATATCGCCATCGATCGCCGTCACCCTGACTACATTCCTGTTGTCGTCATGAACAGCATTGTCGGCGGCGGTGCCTCGGCGCGGCTGTTTCTCAATCTGCGCGAAGAGAAGGGCTACACGTACGGGGTCTACAGCAACTTCACCGCGGTGAAATATTCCGGCCCATGGTCAGCCGGCGGCGACGTGCGTACCGAAGTTACCGAAGGCGCGATGACTGAGTTCATGAAAGAGCTAAATCGCATTCGGGATGAAAAGGTTCCCGCCGAGGAACTCGAAGAGCAAAAGCGCTCGATCGTTGCCGGCTTCGCGCTTTCGCTCGAGAGCCCGCAGCAGCTGTTGAACTATTCGATCACTCGCAAGATTTACGGTTTGCCGGATGATTATTGGGAGACCTACCCCTCGAAAGTCATGGCCGTTTCGGCGGATGAAGTGCAGCGCGTCGCGCGCCAGTACGTAAATCCGCAGACACAGCAAATCGTCGTTGTCGGCGACGCGAAAAAGATCAAAACGATCCTGGAGAAGTTTGGAACGGTGGTGGTCTTCGACGCTGACGGCAAGCCGCAAGGCACCGGCAAGTAAACAGTCCGGCACTTTCTTAAATCGGAGCAGCTCGGTTCAACCCGGGCTGCTCTTTTTCTTTTTACTTTTTATTTTTACCAGGGACTCGGAGAAGGCGTGGGCGTGGGTCCGGCTGAAGAAGACCGCCCGCCGATCTTGTCATCCAGCCCGTCAAGCGTGCCGTTTATCTTCTTATAAAGATTCTCGATCACCGAACGGCGCGCGATGTCCGGGCCGGCCACATAACTCTTGATGTAGAAGAGCAGCGCTTGATCGCCCTTCCCGTCGGCTTCGAGGGCCGCGCCCAGGTGCCACAGCGACGAGCGCCACAGCGGCGTTCCTTCCGGCGCAGTGCTGACGGCGCGCCGGAAACGTAGAACGGCCTCGTCGGGTTTGTTGAGATTGAAAAGCGCCAGCCCGGCATTGTCTTCCATTTTTCCTCGAAGCAACCCGGACAACGCTGTGCGCGGAGCATCCGGGACAGACGGCGTGCCGCCTTGCGACAGCGCGCGGGCGCGCATATCGGCAAGCTCTTCAGCCTGCACGGCGACCGTCGCGCCCGGCACATTGAGCGCTGCTTCAACACCGGTGGTTGCGCTCTCCATCAAATCCAATACCGTCGAAAGGGCCACGCCCTTCTTCAGAAATTTAGACGCCACGTAAACCTGACGGTAGGTGCGCATCGGATCTTCACCTGAGATGAATTCCTGCGCGAGTGTTGCCAGCTCATCTTCCGGCGGCGAACGACGTTCCGCGTTGAGCGCGCTGGTAAACGTCAGCAGGGCCTTCAGCATCTTCGCGTTCGCGTCAGAATCGGCCGTCTTGTTCTGAAAGATTGCCGCGCGCCGTTCGGGCGCCAACAATTCGGAAAAGTTTGCGGCCTTGACCGGCAATCGACCGGCAAGCTTCGTTTCGATCTGACCGTCTTTCAGCGAAAAAGACTTAGCCAATTGCGCGGCGGCTTCGTCATACAACCCGACCGACGCGAGCACGTTTGCCAGCTCGTAATCGAGTGTGGGAAAGCGGCTATAATTTTGCGCGAACCGCAGCACGCGTTCCGCATCCAGCGGTCGCTTGTCCGCCACCAGCGCGCGCGCGTACGCAATCTGCGCCCAGGAATATCGCGGCTCAAGCGCGACTGCCCGTTGGGCTAGATCGAGCGCCCGGCCCGGGTTGCCGCGCGCCATGAACCAGTAAGCTGCGCCCACCAGCAGCGGCAAGTTTCTTGCTTTTTCCGGATCCTGAAGCGTGGCGTTTAACTCCAGCACCGCTTCTTCCTGCTTCCCGGACTCCAACAAAGACACGACGGCGCCGGCCCGCGCCGGATTATTTTTCGGATCAGCCTCCAGCACTTCGCGATAAAGCACCAGTGCTTCTTCGCTTTTTGCCGAGGCACGCTTCAAATCCGCCAGCGACAGCTTGGCCGATGCCAGCTTCGGATTCAGCGCCAGCGCTTTCGCGTATTCAGCTTCCGCGTCTTCAAGCCGCAGCGCGATGTGACGCGCCGCGCCCAGCGCCTGATGCGCCGACGCCACTTCAGGAGCGTTCTGAACGGTTAGCTCCGCAAGCCGATTGGCCTCCTTCACGTCCTCAATGCCCAAATAGAACTGTGTTACCGCGAGCAATCGCGTGGGATTAAGTTTCGCCAGGGCTTCGACGCGCCGCGCGGCTTCGTAGGCAGCTTCACGCTGGCCACGAAGAAACAGGTTCATCGGAATGCGTGCGATAACTTCCGTAAAGAGGCGATCGCTCATGTCCGTCGGAGCTTCCGACATTGCGAGCTGAAACTGCTGAAGGCCTCCCCGAACGTCACCGGCCTGAAGCTTTTGATCGCCAAGTGACGCCCGCGCAGAAACGATCAGTTCATTAGCGCGACGGACAGCAACGGACTTGGGGTGCGTTGCTATAAACGTTTTCAAAAGCTCGATGCGTTCGGCCAAAGGCTTCGTCAACGTCAGTTCTACTTCTTCTAATTCGTCTTCAGGATCCGCAGGAGGGACGGGCGAACGCGTCGGCCGCGCGGGTCGGGTGGGTGTGTTCTTTGCGACGGAGCTCGGCGACGGCGATTCAGATGGCGGAGGCGAAGCCGCTGGTGTTTCCGCCGGCGATTCAATTGGCGACGCAGCCGGCATCGCGCTGGGTTCAGCCACCGGTGTCTCAGTCATCGCTGGGGATGGCGTCGGACTCTCCGCCGGGGTCGCGGTGGCTTGAGGTGTCGGCGTAGCCTCGGGCACTGGAGTGCCGGAAGGCGTTTCAGTTGGCGTTGCGGTCGGCGTCGGACTGGGGACGTTTTCCGGCGACGGCAATCCGCTGGGCTGCGGCGCCGGTGTGTCAGCCGGCGGCGGACTCTCGACAGTTCGCGGCCGCGTCTGCGCGACGGCCACATCGTCGGCCGGTACATCTAACTGTGCAAAAGTGAAGTTGTGCTGCTCGCCAAGGCCGTTAACAAACGCTTGCACGCCGGTGACCAGCCCGCCGCTGAAATCGCGCGCTTCGAATTTAGGACGCATCCGCCGTCCCATCTCGCCCACCAGACCGTCTGGAAGAGTTGTCTGCGCCGCGCGGCTGAATTGCGTGAAGAACTGGCCGGTGTCCGCCGCGATAACCATTAGCAGCGTCTTGCGCGTTGAAGCTCGCGTGCCCACCTGCCAGTCGTTCGCAATTCGCAGTGAGTAGTCGTACATGTCCGCCGACCCGGCTGTCTTAACCACGGCAACTATAAGGTCCACGTCAGTTCGGGTCTTTAAGCTTTGTAGCACCGTGTCGAGACGTTGCTTAGTTGCCGGATCGAGCACTTCGGCAAAGTCGTTGATGTTTCCGGACGGCGCCGGCAGTTTGTCCTGGGCGGACGCACTGACAAAGACATGCGCCACGCAAACCAAAGCCAGCAGGGCTGAGAGGATCAATGCCCGGTAATTCTTTTTGGAAACTCTGTTTGAAAGATTAGTCATTAGGACGGCAAAGAAGTCGGGAAAGATTGAAACGGTGGGGCATGATAACATCACGCCGAAGGCAAAAGGAAAAAGGCAGTCAGAACCGCCTGTAGTAGCGGGGTCCCCACGCGGGCATCCCGCGTGGAGTGTAGGATGCGGGCGGTTGAATGTTGTTGGCTAACGTTACTCGATCATAAGGTTCAACCGACCGCTATCCCGCGGTCGGGATTCTGACAAGATGTCCGATGAGCGAACTCGAAGACGCCTGGGAACTTGCTTTGGCTGAAGCCCAATCGCGTGCACACGCGACCGGGCAAGCAGACGTTGCCGAATTTCTGACCGTGCGCCGGCGCAATGACCTGCTGCGGCGTACCGCGATCGATTGGCTGCTCAACGAAGTCATTCTACTTGCCGGTCAGGCCAATCGCGGCGGCGCGGGAATTCAGATCGAGCAGAAAGAGCCGCACAGATTTTCGCGTCGCAACGCCACCATGGTCGGCCGGCAAGTGACGCTTCGCCGCGGCGTTCGCGAACTCACCATTGAGTGTGGCTGGCCGCGCACCCCACGCGACGGCATTGTGCGCGGGGGAGGCTTGGCCTGCGCGAACATCAAACACTTTGGACGGCGCGGCGCGAACTCCGAGCTATTGCTGACGCCGTTGTCGAAAGACAAGCCGCATTGGTTGGTCGCCGACGATGATACCGATCGCACAGTGTTCGCTGAAGAGACACTGCGTTCGCACTTCGTTACTTTCCTGCGCGACGATTAGCCAGGTACGCACGCCTCTGGCGTGCAGCATGCCCGAGGCCTGCGTACCCACCAAGCCTCTCTTAACGATTTCCGCCCTCGTTTGCACGGTATGCCGCGCATTGCGCGTTCGGGACGCCCTTTCCTCGGGTCTGCCCAGCCTTCGCGCTGGATCCATCGGAACGGCACGGTCATTGCCAACCATAAATGCAGTTCGGGCGCGGAGCGTCACATGAACACTTGGTAAGGAGAATTGAAATGAAAACGCAACTGATTAGATTGAGTTTGGTGGTCGGTTTATTGGCGCTGTTAATTCCCACTGTGGCTTCGGCGCAAAGCTGGCCGGATTATCGGCGTGACCGCGATAACGGTCGTTACGACAATCGCTATTTGCGCGACAGCGTTCATCGGCTGGATCGGCTCGCAAAAGATTTCGAGAGAGACCTCGATCGTAATTTGGATCGCAGCCGGGCCGATGGCACGCGCCGCGAAGACAGGTTGAACGGCGAGGCGCGTCAGTTTCGCAATGCAGCCGGCAATCTCAAGTCCAGTTTTGGAAACGGGCGTGACCTCAGCCGCAGCCGCGACGAAGCGCAGCGGGTGCTGAGCGAAGCCAGCCGGCTGGATCGCGTCATGGGCCGGATGAACACGCAGGCGAGCTATCGCTGGTCTGAAATCCGCCGCGAGCTGAACATAATCTCGAATGCCTACGGCATCGGATACAACGGCTCAAACGACGATTGGCGTCGTGGCCGGCAGGACAACCGCAACAACGTTCCGTGGTGGGAGCGAATCATCCGACCATAACTGACTGACGGAACAAGTCGTCACCGTTCGAGAGCCTTGCGCGATTCGTCGAGCAGGGCTTTCGCCTTTTCAGCGCGCGATGACAGAATAGCCCGCGTGCCCGGAGAACTGTTCATCGTCGCGACGCCCATCGGCAACCTCGAAGACATTACCCAACGCGCCCTCCGCCTGCTCCGCGAAGTTGATCTCATCGCTTGCGAAGACACACGCCACACGCTAAAGCTCCTGAGCCATTTCGGCATCGCCAGGAAAACGATTAGTTATCACGAGCACAACGAGCGTGAACGCGCTGCAGAACTTTGTGCACTGCTGGAATCGGGAAAGAACATCGCGCTGGTTTCGGACGCCGGCACGCCTTTAATTAACGACCCGGGCTATCGAATTGTGGCCGCGGCGATCGAACGCGGTATTCGCGTGATACCGGTGCCCGGCGCCGTCGCGTTAATCGCGGCGTTGGCGGCTTCCGGACTGCCCACCGATGAGTTTTTCTTCGGCGGTTTTTTACCGGCTCGGGCGAATCCGCGACGGGCCAGGTTGGAAGAATTGCGCGCGGTGCGCGCGACGCTGGCTTTTTACGAAGCCCCACATCGAATCGCGGCGGCGCTGAAAGATGCGGCCGAAGCTCTCGGTAATCGCCGTGCCGTCGTCGCGCGCGAACTAACGAAGCTTCACGAAGAATTCGTCCGCGGAACTTTGAATGAATTGGTCGAACAGTTTTCGAAAGTGGGTACGGCGCGCGGCGAGATGGTGCTGCTCATTTCCGGCGAAGCTGTCGAGAGTTCACCGGCGAATACCGAACAGACAACCACTGAACGAGTGATCGAGCGCGTGCAGGAACTCGAGCGCGAAGGTTTAAATTCGAAGGAGGCTTTGAAAAGCGCCGCGCGTGAGCTGGGCATCAAACGCGCTGAAGCTTATCGGATAATGACGGCTCAGAAGAACCGCCGCCCGAAATAGAACAACAGATAATCTCTAGTTGGTCGTTTAGAGGCGGGCTACCTCTAAACTAAAAACTTCGGTCTTAAAACTGACCTACCCCGCCAGATTTCCAATGGGCCCATCAGGCTTCACGATCGGCTTCACCGCCGAATACGGAACTAAGACGTGCTGCGGGCCGGCCGCGTATGCCGCAACCTGATACGGATCGAACGTAATCCAAAGACCCTTCCGCGTGATCGTCCACGCTCGGTAATTGTCCGCGCGCGCGGCGGCTCCATCTTGTATCTGGTCGTCCATGAGCATGTCGTTGCTCTTACGCTGCTCCTTCAGATCTTTAATCGCATACACCGAGATCACGCTGAGATAGTTCGATTTCGGATTGAATAGATCCGCCAGCTCGATTCGTTTGCCGTTTTTCACGTCGAAGTTCAGCACGGCCGTGATGCTGTTGCCATGCGCCGCGCCGCGCGAGTATTGCCCTTCGGTAAACTCGACACTGATCAAATCGTCAGTTGCCAGTCGCACCTGGTATCCAATGTCGAGGGAAGAGGTCTGTGTTTCTTCCGGAAGATCTCCCTCTTCTTCGAGCGCCGCGGTCTCAGCAGTTTTAAAAGCCGCCACGTCTTTGGTGATCATCGCGCGCGATTCGCGATTGAACTTATCGAACCGCGCATCGCCTTCTATCTGAGGATACTCAGCGTCCACCGAATACTTTGCTTCTTTGTTGTTTTCGCGAATCACTTTCGGCACGATTCGGACCGCGGCGGTGAATTCAATTGGTTGCTGAGAGATAAAAAAGTCAGTCTCTTTCGAGCCGTCAGGTCGTGACCATTTGCCTTCAATGTCGGCCAAACCGGTTGCATTGGATTTCCATTTGCCTTTGAAGACGCCGGTTTCCTTTCCCGTTTCATCGGACTCGCGGAGAGTGACGTTGCCGTCCTTGTCGATCTCGCCTTTCAAATCAATGTTCTTGGCGATTCGAGGATAAAAATAGGTGCCAGTTAGAAGCTCGCCTTCGCGCACCAGATTCATTTCGATCGACAAACTCGCGATCGAGCCGCGGAAATTGACTTTCTCGCCGGCCGGCGCTGCGCCGCCGCCCAAAGTGTCCTGCGCTGAAGACGTCGTGTTGGTATTCGCGATTTGCTTCGTCGTTGATTTGCGGCACGCGCCGAAAAGCATGACCGCGGTCGCGATGAAAAGGATTAGTTGGGTTTTGCTTCGCATGTCTTATAAGCCCTCCCTTACGGTCGGACTACTGCCTCGTTGGAGTTGGCGGATTGCGTCTTCACCCATCCGCGTTTTTGCGCTTCCTTTCGAATATCTTCAAACGTGAGCTCGCACAATTTGCCGCCGGAAAAAATCTCGCTGTTCGTAACGTCAGCGATGGCAAACGGCGGCAATGCAAACGCAGCCATCTCTTCATCTGTTGCGAAACCCGTTTCCGCCAGCGTCAGCCCCAACAAATCGCCGAGAAACATATCGACCGAAAATCGCCGGCCCTCAAAGTCGAAATAGTACCGGTTCTTCCGAATCTCGTTCGCTGCGAATACCGACAGGGTCTCAGCTTCGAGGGCGTTCAAGTAAATGTTTGTGATGATGGTGCGCGAAAGATTTTCAGGTTCCGGGGCAAACTTCTGCGTGAATTTCACAATCCATTTATTCGTCTTCGGATCGCGCACTTTTCGAATCCGCAGCCGTGTGCCGGTGATGTAGCTATCGGTGATTTGCAGGTGGTGATCGGTCCGGATCAAGCCCTCCGGCAGGTCGTTCAACAGAAAACGCCGCTCGCGCTCGACGCGCGCGTATTTGCTTTCGGGAACGACAGTATTTTGATCGGTTAACTTGGCAACGCCCATGGTGGAGTCAGGGCTTTACTTTAGCCGCAGCCAATGCGAACGGCCAAGCGAAGTTTAGTAGGACGCTGGCGATACTGGTTACTCAGGCCAAACCGCAAAGAAAAACCGAAGTAAGGAAACCACTGCGGATTACAATTAGTTTTTTTGGAAGCGGGAGGGCGCTAATTGGCGGTATGATGCGCCGTTAATGAGGAACCGTTTAATTCTCAACTTCGCGCTGACGCCGTTCTTTGTTTTGGTGCTTTGCTTGGGCTTTGCCCAACCGGCTCTTGCTCAAGGTGGAAAAGCCGAGCCACTCCGCGTGCAATTTCCCCGCGGGACAAACAGTGCAACTTTGAAGGGTACGATACGCGGCGATCAACAATTCGAGTACGCGGTGGAAGCCCGGGCGGGCCAATGGATGCTGATAGAGGTCACATCCGCCCCGCAGGACTCAGCAATATTCCTCGTTAAAGACCCTGACGGTAAGGACGAGTCGTATCACTACTACTGGTCCGGCACGCTAAAACAGACCGGGGACTATGTGGTCTTCGTGACGAAGCCGGCAGATTACCGGGTCGCACGTTTTTCGCTCACCATTACAATTGATAATGCGCCCAGCAACCGCACCTCGGCCCCGCCAGCCGCACTTGCGGCGGCGATGAGAAAACTTATCCGCGCAATGCGCACTCGTAACACGTCTTTATTTCTTTCTCTGTTTTCGCGCACGCGCCCGTTTTTTCACTTGAATCCGATGAACGTGGGATCAAAGAAATATTTTCGCAACTCGATTAGCTACGCGCAATTAACCAGGGATGTGAAGAAGAAAGGCGATCTTTATTGGCTATTGATCGAGCGCGCCGATAACGGGGACTTCGATGCCTTTGTGGATAACTTTCCCGACAACAAAATGTGGACTAGCTTTAGGGGAAATAAGTTTGTGCCTCGCGGCGAGCACCTTACCAGCCACACCTATGTTCGTTGGCGCCGCGAAGGCGACCGCTGGGTCATCGCTGAAATAAGTTACGCGACGGCGTGATGAGCGACCTGCGCCCGGCCGATCGGGCAAATTGGTTATGGCAGCCGGCTGTTGCGGCGCGTATAATCGGCCTCGGCCCCTCAGAATTCGAAAGGACAACCTAAACCCCAGACTCGTCTCCCGGGTTGTCTTAATCAACTTCAGCTGCCCTTCGTCAAAGATGCAGCAGTGCGCCCGGATGGCCGCGTGCGCGCCAGGAATAACACGAAGGAATGAGCGAACAGTCTTTTGGAAACAGATTGATGATGCAAAGCAGCATCGCCCGTCGATGGGCGATCCATTTGTCGGCGCTGCTTTTTTGCCTGAGTGCGTTCACATCTGCGGGCGCGGCAACGCTGCCTGCCGGTTTCACGGAAACTCAAATCAGCGGACTCTCTAATCCGACCGCAATGGCCATCGCTCCCGACGGCCGCATCTTTGTTTGTCTGCAGACGGGGCAACTGCGAGTAATTAAGAACGGCGCCTTGCTGCCGACGCCGTTTGTCACGCTAACGGTGGATCCCCAGGGCGAGCGTGGACTACTGGGCGTTGCTTTCGACCCGGACTACGCAACCAATCGCTTTGTTTACGTCTACTACACCGCCACTACGCCCGCAACGCACAATCGCGTAAGCCGTTTCACTGCCGACATCGCCAATCAAGACGTCGCCGCAGCGGGCAGCGAAGTGGTCCTTCTCGACCTGGAAACGCTCAGTGCAACTAACCATAACGGCGGCGCCATCCATTTTGGGCCGGACGGGAAGCTCTATATTGCGACTGGGGAGAATGCGGTTCCTTCATTTTCGCAGTCGCTGGCCAACCGGCTGGGAAAGATTCTGCGAATCAACTCTGATGGAACGATTCCGGCAGATAACCCAACCTCATTTCCAAACATTGCCGGATCTCCCTCAGGCGTCAATCGCGCGATCTGGGCCGTTGGCTTGCGCAATCCATTCACGTTTGCGTTCCAGCCCGGCACAAGCCGCATGTTCATCAACGACGTCGGCCAAAGCTCCACGGAAGAGATTAACGACGGGATTGCCGGGTCGAATTACGGTTGGCCGACTTGCGAAGGCGGCTGTTCAATTTTGCACCCTAACTTTCGTGACCCCCTGTTCCAATACGGTCACGGATTCGGCCCAACGACCGGCTGCGCGATTGCCGGCGGCGCGTTCTACAACCCTGGCACGCTCCAATTCCCAGCCAAATACGTGGGCAGATACTTTTTTGCGGATCTTTGCAGCGGCTGGATTCGCTTGATGGATCCATCGAACAACACGGCCGAGGGCTTTGCCTCAGGAATCTCGCAACCAGTCGATCTGGCAGTCGGATCAGACGGGAGTCTGTATTATCTGGCCCGCGGATCCAGCGCCGTGTTTCGCGTGCAGTATTCCGGTGGATCCACCCTCGCGATTAACAATCTCACGATTACCGAGGGCAACAGCGGGACGTCCGTAGCGACCTTCAACGTACTTCTGTCGCCGGCGAGCGCGCAGACAGTGACGGTGAATTACACCACTGCCAACAACACGGCATCGGCCAGCACTGACTATGTCGCCACTGGTGGCACCTTAACTTTCCCTTCCGGGCAACAGTCACAACCGATCAGCGTCACCATTAACGGCGATACGACTTTCGAACCTAACGAGACTTTCAACGTCAATCTTTCGAGCCCGGTTAACGCGACGATAGATGACAATCAAGGCGTCGGCACGATCACAGACGACGATGGTCCGCCCGTGATTTCGATAAACGATGTCAGCGTGACAGAGGGAGCGAGCGGAACGACCACCGCGACATTCACAGTTTCGCTCTCACATACGAGCGGTCAAACGGTGACAGCAAACTACGCTACGGCCGGCAATACCGCGACTTCCGGCACCGACTTTGTGGCTGCCAGTGGAACGGCATCTATAGCTTCGGGTCAGCTTTCTACTACCATCAACGTCACCGTCAACTCAGACATAACGTTTGAACCGGCCGAGACTTTCTTCGTCAATCTCACCAATCCGAATAACGGCACGCTCGGCGACAGTCAGGCAATCGGCACCATCAACAACGACGATGCGGAACCAACGATCTCTATCAACAACGTGTCCGTAGCTGAGGGAAACACCGGTACGTGTAACGCCGGCTTTACTGTGTCGTTGTCGAATCCAAGCTTCCAAACCATCACCGTGAATTATGCGACGGCGAACGACACGGCGATAGCCGGCACTCACTATGTGAGCACGAGCGGCACTCTGACGTTCACTCCGGGAACGACTACACAGCCCGTCAATGTTCAGGTAAACGGCGATCTCTTCAACGAAGCGGCAACGCTTACTTTTAATCTCAATCTATCAGCAGCGACGAACGCAACCATTTCCGACAGTCAGGGCGTGGGCACGATTCTGGACGATGATAATCCGGTGCTTGCGACTGAAGAGAACTCGCAACGCGCGATTGCCCTCAACTCATTCTTGTTCTTGCGCGATCCGTTCTCGATAACTAATCCCGGGTTCCTGAACACGGACCCACGAACGCGCGTTGCGCTCTTCGCGACAAACCTTACCGTAACTCAGGGGCTCGTGGTGACTGCCCAGGCAGTAGACTCACAACAAACAGTCCATCAACTTTCGGTCGAGTTCGTGGGCAGCTTATCTACTTTCGCGGGCTTTACGCAGGTGAATGTGAAGCTTCCCGACGGAATAACTGTCGCAGGCGATCTGCAGGTGAGCATTACCGTTAATGGTAGGACGAGTAACGTGGTGCTCGTGGGAGTCACGCCGTAAGCGACAATAGTGCGATCCGGTTTTCCAAAGTCCCTTTCGCTCAACTCAAATCTCAACTAGAATGCCGCCCGCTAGTGGCTAGTCCGTTTACGTCAACCTAAAAACAGATACGCGAGGAGTTCACTGTGAAGAGCTTCAGAGCATTTCTCATCCTAATGATGGTGGCAAGCCTCGGGATTTCCGCGCGGCCGCAGAATCAGCCGCGCCCCGGAATCACGACGCAGCCAACCGAAGGCCAGGGCGTGGTCGTTCTAAAGGCCGCTCGATTGATTGATGGCACGGGCGCGCCCGCCATCAACAACGCGATCGTCATCGTCACCGATAACAAGATTACGGCGGTCGGCGACGCGCGATCCCTGCGTGTACCGTCCGGCGCAAAGGTAATCGATCTCGGTAACGCGACTTTGTTGCCGGGATTTATCGATGCGCACACCCATCTGATTGGCCGAGTGCTCGGCGATCCGGATGGCGAAAACGCCGCGGTGAGAGACTACTCCGCGTTTGGAGCAATCCTTGGCGTCAATCACGCGCGCGAAACGTTGATGGCCGGTTTCACTTCGGTTCGGAATGTCGGAGCTTCGGGACCTTTTAACGACATCGCTCTGCGTAAAGCGATCGAGGAGGGCTGGGTTCCCGGTCCACGCATGCAGACCGCGGGTCACTCGCTCGGAATCACGGGCGGCCATTGCGATACCAATGGCTACCGACCGGGCATTTTTGACAAGGGAATCGAAGATGGAATCGCAAACGGCCCGGACGAAATTCGCGCCGCTGTGCGTTATCAAATCAAGTATGGCGCTGGGGTGATCAAGACTTGTGCGACTGGCGGCGTCTTGTCTGAAGTCGCGGCTGTCGGCACGACGCAATATAGCTTTGAAGAAATGAAAGCCCTCGTCGATGAAGCTGCGCAGCACGAACGCAAGGTGGCCGCGCATGCGCACGGGACTGAAGGAATCAAGGTCGCCACCCGCGCGGGCGTCGCTTCAATCGAACACGGATCGTTTATCGACGAAGAAGGCGCGCGGCTAATGAAAGAGCGTGGGACTTATCTCGTGCCGACCTTGATGGCTGCCGAAGCAGTTGAACGCGCCGCGAAGAACGGAGTCTTGAAAGGCTTGCGTGCGCAGAAAGCCCTGGCGGCAGCGGCCGCAATGCGTCGTGGCATCAAGATGGCTGTCGCCACCGGGGTGCCGATAGCTTTCGGCACAGACTCGGGCGTCATTCCGCATGGCACCAACGCGCGCGAATTCTTCCTGCTGATGGATTGGGGCGGCATGTCGAACATGGACGCGATTTCTACGACGCTGAACTCTGCGAAGCTGCTCGGCTGGGACAAAAACCTCGGCTCGCTGACGGTGGGTAAATGGGCCGACATCGTCGCCGTCTCAGGCGATCCGTTGAAAGATATTCACGCGATGGGAAAGGTTACGTTCGTGATGAAGAATGGCGTGGTTTATCGGAAAGATTGATCCCGAAGGCAATGAGATGCGCCATGAAGTCAGTACGGGAGCGGACCGGGGTTCCCGAGCGGGCAGCCCGCGTGGGGTGGTGGATGCGACCGGATCTACAGGTACCTTACTCCGTCGCTACCGCTCCGGGTACTGACCTCACCGCCTCCGGGTTCTCACTTCAGGCTTCAGATTCGTCCTAAACAACTTCAGAATCCTCTTGTACTCGTCCGCCCAACTCTCTTCCCTTTCAAACCCGTGGTCTTCGACCGGGTAAGGTGCGACTTCCCAATTCTCTTTGCGCAGTTCGATCAATTTCTCGACCAGCCGCACTGTATCCTGAAAATTCACGTTGACGTCAACGACGCCGTGGCAGATCAGCAGCGGGCCTTTCAACCCGTTCGCGAAATAAATCGGTGAGCTGCGTTTGTAAGCCTCCGGATCGGTCTGCGGCAGATTCAAAATGTTGCTGGTGTAAGGATGATTGTAGTGCGCCCAGTCCGTCACGGGTCGCAAGGCCGCACCCGCGGCAAACACATCGGCTTCCGTGAACATCGCCATCAACGTGATGAAGCCCCCGTAGCTGCCACCATACAGTCCGATCCGTTTCGGATCGACACCGTGTTCCTTCACCAGGTAATTCACCGCATCGACATGATCGATCAGATCCTTGCCGCCCATGTGCCGATAAATCCCGGTACGCCAGTCGCGGCCGTATCCCGCGCTGCCGCGATAGTCGATGTCGAGCACCACGAAACCCATTTCCATCAGCAAGTGATGAAACATGTACTCGCGATAGTAGGAACTCCACCACCGATGCACGTTTTGCAGATAGCCGGCGCCATGCACAAACAGTACCGCCGGCCCGCCACCTTTGTAATTCGAAGGCATATACATGCGGCCCCAAACCGTTGCGCCGTCGCGCGCTTTGAAGCTCACCAGCCGCGGATCGATCCAATCATGGGTAAAGAACTCCAGAATCGGCGAAGTGGTCAGCGGCTTCAGTCGGGCGCTGGCGTACTCATCCATCGGTATATTCGGAATGAGATAGAGTTCCGGCGGCAGGTTGCTGTAAGACCGCACGTCCGCCAGCATCGTTTCGTCGGGCGAGACCGTCGCCTGATTGTGTCCCGGCATGCCGGTGATCTGAGTTCGCGGACCTCCCGTAAGCGCCATCGAAAACAAGTGTCGTTGAAAGACACTGCCTTCGCTCGACGTGAAATAGAATTTGGTCTTGTCTGCCGACAGGCGCACATCTGAAACTTCAAACGGCCCGGAAGTCAGTTGTACGGCCGCGCCACCATCCTTCGAAACGGAATAAAGGTGTGCCCAGCCATCACGCTCTGATTCAAAATAGACAGTCGTGTTGTCGGGCAGCCAGCCGAGTGTGTTAGCGCCCGGCCCATCTACCCACGCATCGTCATGGACGGACGCGAGAACTTTAGTTTTGCCCGTAGCCGGATCGAGGAGCAGCACCCAACGATCTTTGTTGTCGGCCGCGCGCGCCAGCAGCGCCGCGCTCTTTCCATCTTCGGACCATTGGACCGGCGCTAGTTGTACGTCGCGATCTTTCGGTGGAGTCGGTTTTGCTTGCGAATCGACCCGGTCGCTACCGCTCCCGGTACTGACCTCACCGCGATCACGTTGCGCTTGCTCGGTCGTGTTCATTTCAGTCCGCTGAACGGCGGGAGTCGCCGGCTGCTTCTGCCCATGATCGACGTTCTTCGTCTCGCCTGATTCGACATCGATGATCAAAAGGCGCGTACGGCCCTGCATGTCGCCAACTTTGCTGCGGCCCGGAATATCTTCGGTGTAGGCCGATTCGGTCACGTAGTTCGGCACGATGATGTTCTTCGCGCCCGATGCCGGTTCGCTGATGGTGGCAATCACATACTTGCCGTCGGGTGACAGGTTCAGATTGAGAACATTCTGACCAATAGGAATGCTGAACGGTTTGCGCTTCTCGCGTTCTTTGCGTTTCTTCTCCTGCTCTTCGCGCTGTTCGGCGCGCTCGCGGACGGCATCGATTAGCGCGCGCTCTTCCTTCTTCAAGTATTCCTGACTGTCGGTTCCTCTCGGCGTCGAGCTCGGCGATGCCAGTGCGCCAATGCGAATGTCGGTGAGCTGCTCGAGCAGCCCGCTTTCCAAAGACATCACGTACAGGTTGTTCGTTCGCGTGAAGTAGATGCGTTTCTGATCGAACGTGAAGCGCGCGTTCGTTTCGGACTCGACGGTGCGAGTGATTTGGCGGCGCGCCTGTTTGGCGTGGTCGTAGATGAAGATGTCGCCCTCGTCCGTGAAGACGGTCATCGTCTTGTCTTTCGATAAGTCGCCGGACGCGGGCGGCGCCTGCTTCGCTTCTTCATCCGTCAGACGACGCAGGCCCGTGCCGTCACGATTGATGACGTAGAGACTCATCTCTTTCAGGCGCGGCTCGTTCGCCTGCTTCCAACGAAAGTAAACGCGCTGGCTGTCCTGCGACCAGTAGACGCCGCTGGGCTGATGGCCCACCAAACGCGGCCCGCGCATGATGCTGTCAACGGTGAGCTCGAATGGTTTCACCGGCGGCTTGGCGGGTGTTTGCGCGAGCGCGAATTGCGCGAGAAGACAAATCGCGGAAAGGGAGGCAGTCAGTTTTTGCAGAAGTCTGGTTTTCATGGTTATCCTGCGAGTCCTAACAACAGGTCGCCCAGTTTATATCAATGCTCAGTATTGAAAAACCGACACGTTTGCGGTTAACCTTGGGCTCCATGAGTTTCAACGAAGTCATAGCCGAACTTCCACGTCTTACGTTTGAAGAGCGCCAGATTCTGATTCGACGGGTGGTGGAGTTAGATGACCCGCCTTTGTCAGCAAGCGATGAGGCATTCGTGGAAGAACGACTGGCAGCGCATCATGCAGATCCCGCGTCTTCTATGTCCCTGGATGAGCTGAAGAACCGCTTGCGCTCACGGTAGAACCACATGAAATGGACAGTCGTTGCGCGACCTCAGGCGGAGAACGACGTTCTTGAAGCGGCCGATTGGTATGACCGGCAACAACCGGGCCTCGGCGATGAATTCATCGAAGAAGTCGTGACCGTAGTCGATGCGATCGCCGAAAATCCTCTTCAAAATTGCCGCCGTCATCCAATTAAGAACATTCGCTGGCGCTATCCAAAACGATTTCCGTATCGCGTCATTTTCGAGGTGATAGAGGAAGAGCGGCTTGTCGTAATTGCAGCAGTAATTCACGCAGCGCGACATGATCGCGTCTGGCGGCAACGTTTTTGAGGTTCGGAAGAATATGAAACGTACGACTCTTGCGACGACTCTCGTCATAGTTTTGGTCGGTTATGGCTCAATTCTCCGAGTCAATTCTCCGACATCCTTCGCATCGGCTCAGTCTGTCGGGACGCTGCACCAATCGAAACCCACATCCGTTCCCGCACGCTGGCGCGGACTGATCGGTGAGTATGGTCCCGACAAACTTGTACCACTACCCGACGATGACATTCTGATCATTTTTGAAGAGGGCGGCCTAAGAGCTCTGTTCAAGCGAGGCGGCGACTACTATCCGCTTAACGAGGAGTCAGGGAACGTCTTCGAGCTCACTGACAGCGGACCACGCGTTGGTCAAACACTCATCTTTACTCGTGACCGCCGAGGACGCGCAACCCAGGTCGCCCTCGATGCGATCGTTCTCAAACGCCGCAACATCGAACCGGAATCCGGGAATCAACTCCGCATCAAACCCGTCCGGCCGATCGCGGAGTTGATGAAAGAAGCGCTCGCTTCGCAACCACCGCTGGAGAACGGCGACTTTCTGAACACCGACCTGGTGGAATTGCGAAAACTTGATCCGACAATTCGTCTCGAGGTTCGTTACGCGACGACAAACAACTTTCTCGGCACGAAGTTCTACACGCAAGCACGGGCGTTCATGCAAAGACCCGCGGCTGAGGCCCTCGTGCGCGTCCATCGCAACTTAAAACGTCAGGGTTACGGCTTGCTGATTCACGATGCGTACCGGCCGTGGTATGTGACAAAAGTTTTCTGGGATGCCGTGCCTGAGGACAAGAAGCTTTTTGTCGCGGATCCCGCACGCGGCTCGCGTCACAATCGCGGCTGCGCGGTTGACCTAACGCTCTATCATTTGAAAACCGGCAAACCGGTCGAGATGGTCGCGACCTATGACGAGACGACCGAGCGGGCCCATTCGGATTATCCCGGCGGCACTTCTTTGCAACGCTGGCATCGCGAGCTGCTGCGCAAAGCGATGGAGGCCGAAGATTTCGCCATCTTCGCGCCTGAGTGGTGGCACTTCGACTACAAGGACTGGCAGAAGTATCGGATCGGAAACCAAAGGTTTGAGGAGATTGGCAGACGATCGCGGCGATAAGGGAAGTTCCGCGCGCGCCTTTAGCGCAGGATCATTTCTCGTCGTTTGTGGTCTTGCTGATGATTTGCGGCACAAACCGTTCTGAGAAACCGGCGATGAATGACCAGAAGATCAATTTCGCCAGGTCAGGACCCGTGGTCGGATAGGTCGATGTGAACAGGTTTTTCATGTCCTGGCTCGAAGGGGGAACGGCGAACTCAGGCACCGAGAATCGAGGGAACATCGCGCCTTCGATAATGCCACCGAGAAACGCGAGATAAAGAACAATGGCAAACACGCCGCCATAAACAGGAATCAGCAGAATCTGAAACCACGACCGCGAGAGCAGTTCCAGCTCCTCATCGGGAATTTGTTTCAATCGCTGCTGGATGCTGACAAAGCCGCCCACTAAACCACAGCCAAAACACGCCCACGAAACCATGAACCTCTTGCCGAAAATCAGAGTCACGCCGAACACGAGCCCGATCACGAGCAGGCCGCAAAGCGTCATCAGAATCAGACGTTTGGTTACTTTGAGTAGTCGTAAGTAACGAGAGTTTCGGACCGGCTCGCGTCTTTCTGGATCTTTCGATGAGGGCATAAGGTGACCTTCCCAAAGCTGAGAGCTTCTTTCGGACGTGCGGCGCTAAGGTCTCGAAATGCGCGGCAATCTTAGCTGAACAGCGAGGTCGTTACCAGCAATTTCAGGAGGCATTACTCGTCGGCAGGGAGTTAGGTTTTGTGAGGTGCCGCTAGGGAAGGTAATCCACCAACCACCCGCCAAAGTCATACTTCGTCTCCAGTGCAAACGGGTGCACACTGATCACCGGCACAGTCGATTCGGCCGGATCGACCGCACCGGGACGAGTGTATCCATGCCGCTCAAACTGCGGGCTGCGGATGGCGCTCAGGTACCGAAACGAAACTCGATCGCCCGGCTGTAAAATAATCAAACTTGTCATGTAGCTATTGCCGCTGGTCGACGAAACGTACTCCTGCCCGTTGTGCCCCATCGTATAACCTCGGACCTCTTCGCGTCCGGCAATCAACGTGAGCGGGGTACTGCGATCCACCACGATGATCGGAATGCTGCCGGGAGGAGTCTGGTCTGCCGGTCCCCGATAAACCGACGAACCGACAAGCAGGTTAAACTTTCCCGGTTTCACCGCTTCAAAGTCAGCGAATAACTGAAGCGTATAACCCGGTTTTCGGTGCAGCATTTTGTGCACGCGGCGACCGACGTATCGCAAACTCTCCGATGGATTTGTTACCGGCGTTTTGTTCAAATTGCCATCGCCAAAGTCCGGATACTTTTCTGCAAATGTCTTCCAGTCTTCGTCCGCTGCCGGGGCTTGTTTCGTTAACTTGAACTCATGACCGCTCACTCCCGAGACTAATACCGGCACGATGATCGTGTCGCCCATGCAGAATCTGGGATAGACGCCTGACGACGGTGGCCCGCGGCGACACCCTTTCGGCGCGACTGCGATACGTATTTCACGCTCCTCGTGCGAATAGTGCTTGTCGTCACGTTTAAAGCTGTACTGCAGAGTGAAATAGCCCGGTTGCCGGGCGTGGACATAAGCCAGCCAGTACATCCCGCCGCCTTGTTCGTTTGTGCGCGGAGTGATCCCGTCCTTCACGAGCTCAAAATCATTCCCGAAAGTGGCCAGGAAACTCGCCCGCAGCAAAGCTGAGTCCGGTACTGCCGAACGCTTTTGCGCACTGGTTGAAGCGAAGCAGATCAACAAAGAAGCTGTAACCAGAATAATTCGAAGTCTCATTTTAAGGTTGAACGGAGGACCGAGCCCTCTCTTGCAGGTATGGGCTGACCTCACTTCCTGCTTCGTTGCAGTTCCTTTCGGATATTCATGAGGATCTCAAAGTAGCGCCAGGCCGCCGGTGCGTTGGGCTCTTGATGATGATCAGGCCTGAGGACTAACTCGCCGGTTGTGAGCAGCACCTTCTTCACCTCAGGATTCTGCAAAACCTTGGCCCGCGTGGCGGCAACGATAAGCCGATAATGTCGTCCGGCTTGTTTGGGCCGGTAAGCGAAACGTCTTCCCTCAAAACTGACCCAACCGATTTTCATTATCCGCATGTTCTCTTCCGCCAGATCGCCGGCACGCTTGGCTTCGAACGCCGTCATCTGCGCCACCTGATCGCGCGTGTATTTCCACTCGAAGCCTGGAGACTGCGCGCGCGGATCCGTTGGGCCCTCTGGATACAACATGGCCTGCCAGAAGCCTTCTAAGCTCGCGTAGCGTTTGCCGTGAAAGAGAAACGGAGTCGGTGCGAAATTAGACAGCAACCCGAGTTCGTGGCGCTTTGAGAGAATGACTTCGCCGGGTTTAGCTTCCTGCGGCAGAATTTCCCAAATGGGTTTCCTGGGATCTTCGACCGGCGTCCACCAATGCGCCGGATAACGCGCGTCGCGAGTGATCCCCTGGCCCACAGCCTCGGACCGCACAGCGAAACCGCCGGCAAGCAAAACCCCAAAGACTGCCAAGATGAAGAGATGTCGAGTCATTCTAATCGTGCTGGTCAGAGCAAAGGTGTGCGAAGGCGATCAAACCCGCAGCAATAAGGCTCCACTTGATTCCTTTTTTTCGTACTCACGATCTTTCTGAATCTTCTCAGCGGCAAAGACTGTCGTAATTCCATCAACGAACTAACGGCACAAGCGTTGCTCAACCAGGTTCAGCTTTGAAACACGACGCGAAGAGGCGTCATTCTAAACTGAAGGGGTGCGAAGATGAACAAGAGAATCTTGAGAATGGTTTTCGCGTTGAGCTTGCTGCCGGCCGCGATAGGAGTCGCCGCGGCCCAAACCACAACTCAGAATATTAACGTTACCGTCCAGCCGGCGGGCACCGTCGAAGAGCGCGTGGCGAACGAAATGAAGGAAAAGGAACTGCGGAAAGCGGCTGAAGAAAAGCTTGCCGCCGCGGAATCCGCAAGAATCGCGGCGACAAATCCCAAAACAGTACTGGCCCGCGCGCGCACGCTCTTCATCTCTTCGGACACCAAATTCTTTGAAGAGGTGCAGTTGCAGAATGCGCTGCGTAGTCACGCCGACATGGAGACGTTGCAACTGGCGATTGTCGACGGTTGGGCCAAGCGGGACGTCGCCGACATCTTCATTGAAATCGATCGCCCGCTCTTTACCTACACCTTTACCTACGAGATGCTCGATCGGAGCACGGGGATCATTTTGGCGACGGGAAAAGTGACTGCCTTTGACAGCAACGAAGCGGCGCCGATGCTCGCCGAAAAGATCCTCGAGGTGATTAAAAAAGCAAAAGGCCGAAGCTAATGCGAAGAGATAGCTACTCGAACCGGAGCGCCTCGATCGGGTTCAGCCGCGCGGCTTTCCACGCGGGCCACAATCCGAATCCGACGCCGAGACCGACGGAAACAACAAAGCCGACGATCGGCGCCCAGACCGGAATATAAGTCGGCATGATCGTCTTGATTAGCAGCGCGATGCCCGAGCCGAACAGAATTCCGATCAAGCCACCGAGGCCGGTCAGAGTCGCTGCCTCGATCAAAAATTGAACGATGATGTCGCGGCGGCGCGCGCCGATCGCTTTGCGCACACCGATTTCCCGGGTGCGCTCAGTCACGCTTACCAGCATGATGTTCATCACCCCGATGCCGCCAATGAGCAAGCCCACGCTGGAAATCGCGACCATCAACGCGAACACTCCGCCGGTGATCGCCTTGAATTGCGTGATGATCTGTTCGGAAGTCGAGATACCAAAGTTGTCCGGCGCCCCGAAGGCGACCTTTCGGCGCCGGCGCAACAGATCGCGGACCTCTTCCACAGCTTCTTTCATCATGCCCGGGCGCGCCTGCGCCATCACAAAGTTGTCGTTAACGTCGGGATAGAGTTTTCGCAACGTTAGGTAAGGCATGTAAACGGCTTTGTTTTCGTTGTTCGGATCTTCACCGCCGGTGAGAAACACGTCGCGCGCCGTCAGCACGCCGATCACACGATACAACCGGCCGTTGATGGTGACGCTTTGATCAACCGCATTGGAAAAAGGAAACAGAGTATTCGCGACGTCAGGACCGATCACGACGACGCTCGCGTGCCGCGCATTGTCTTCCTCCGTGAAGTAGCGGCCTTCGGCGATGTTGGTGACGCCCATATTGAAATATGCCGGCGACGCGCCCTGGACGGACGCATTCGTCATTTCGATGTCGCGGTAGCGCACATGCACACGCGGAGTAAAGCTTCCGCCAAAGAAATCAACCGGTGACATGAACGCAGCGGCGTAGGTGACTGAAGGACACTCGGCCTGAATTGCCATGGTGTCTTCGTACGATATCGGCTTGCGCTGCCGCTCTTCCTGCGTCGGATTAAAGTTGAAGCCGGGATCGAATCGATAGATGTAAATCGAATTGGTGCCGAACCCTTCGATCTCTTTGGACACGCGCGTATCGATGCCCGAGACGAATGCCGCGATCACAATTACGGTCATCGTGCCGATGACCACGCCAAGAATCGTCAGCAGCGAGCGCAGCTTGTGCTGACGCAGCGTGTCGAGCGCCATCCAAAGATTTTCCCAGATGTCGGAATTGAACAGCTTCACGTCAGTGGTCAGTGGTCAGTGGTCAGTCAGTCAGTTAGTCAGTTAGTTAGTCAGTCAGTTTGTCGATTAGTAGCAACTAACAACGGACTACTGACAACTGACCGTTTTACGTTTCTGCGCGGAGCGCTTCAATCGGATCAAGCCGCGCCGCGCGCCACGCCGGATAAACTCCCGACGCCAATCCGACGCTTGCGGAAACGAACAATGCGGCGGTCACTGCCGGCAGCGGTAAAGACGTCGGCACCGGCGTGACCACCGCTACCAGTTTCGCCAGGGCATACGCGATGCTGATGCCGATCGCGCCGCCGAACAGCGAGAGCATCGTCGATTCGGCCAGGAACTGCTTCAAAATGTCGCCGCGGCGCGCGCCAATGCTCTTCCGCAAACCGATTTCTTTGGTGCGTTCGGTGACGCTCACCAGCATGATGTTCATGATGACGATGCCGCCCACGACCAGCGAAATGGACGTGACCCCGATAGCTGCGACTTGAATCGTCCCGAAGATTTTGTCGCGCAGCTCATTGATCGCCGAAGGTGTGATGATGCCGAAGTTGTCCTTTTCGTTTGGTCCCAAGCGCCGGCGAATGCGCATCACCGTGCGCGCTTCGTCGATCGCGTGCTGATACGTCTCTTCACTGGTGGCCGTCGCGATGATGCCCAGCGAGCGGCGCGAACCGTAGAGCGAAAGAAAAGTCGAGAGCGGAACGGCCACATACATGTCGCGCGGCTGGCCAAAAACTGAGCCGAGAGCTTTGCCCACGCCGATTACCTGGAAGGCGTGCCCATCCATGCGAATGGTTTGGCCCAGCGGCTCAGATCGCGGAAATAATTTCTCGGCCACATCGGCGCCGATAAAGCACACTCTCTTGCGCGTATCGTCTTCACCTTTGTTGAAGTAGCGGCCGGTGCCGGCGTCGATTCGTTCGATGTCGGCAATGTTCGCGGTGGTGGCGCTGATCCGCACGCGTGACAGCGTGGTCGAGGCGTATTTGATGTCTCCGAGCACCTCGGCTTTCGCACCCACATCGCCAATCGCCCCACCGCGAGCGCGCAGTGCTTCAACATCTTCCAGGCGGATGTCTTTGTTGCGACGGCGGGCGGCGTTTAGCGCGGCCACACTTGAGAAGTCATCAATCGAAAACTTTCGCACGGCGAAGGCGTTCGTCCCGATATCGGCGATCTTCTCATCGACATAGTGATTGAAGCCTTCGACCAGCGACACGACCACAATCACCGTCGCCACGCCGAAAATCACCCCGAGCAGCGTGAGAAACGACCGCATTTTGTGGCCCAGAATCGCGGCGAGCGCCAGTCTAAGTGCTTCAAGAAAAGGCATAAAAAATCGCCCAAAGAATACCGTTTTTTACGGATGGAGTGAGATTGAAGTTTCAGGCGTTCAACTAAATCTTGCTAAACACAGGGACGCTGCCTGACTAATTCTTGAGTGGCAAGTCTTCAACGCCAGGTCGAACTTTTTTGCGACGGGCAATCCATTGTTTCAGCTCGAGGCACGCGCCCTGCAACGTTGGCTGCTCCCACACTGAATCGTCAGTGAACAGCAGGCAGCGTATTCTCGCGCGGTGAATGAAGGGTGAGCGCTTGTCCTTTTCCAACCCAACGACGGTTACGATACTGGGCGGCGCAGCTTGCGTAGTGAACCGGAGTATCTTCTTTTCCTCTGTGCCTATCTTTTGAACGTTTGCCATCGATTGCTGCTTCAACTCGGTGTGGTTTGCAGCATCGGCAAAGATGAAGTCCCAGGCCAGCGCTTTGATTGGTTTAGGTCCGTTGTTAGTCAACTCCATCGAATACACGTACAACTGAGTCCTGACGACCATCTTGCCAGTGCTTTGGGTTGGCAAAGGTAATCGATTCACATTCGTGTCGGGCGAGGCTCCCAAAGGAGCACTTGCGGCGGTGCCGACATGAGTGTAAGTCTCCCATTTGACTTTGAGAATAGTAATACCCGGCGGACCCGTCGATTGCGAAACCTCTTGAGAAACAACGGGGTTGCTGATTAGCAAGCAAGCGCTCCCGATCAGCAGCCCCGTGAGAATCTTCATAAAAATTGAGTGTGCGAGCCGGGCGGTTGACTTACAACTTGCCGGCCTTCATATCAGCGACGCGCTTTTCAAAGGCGGTGGTGTTTGCCTTGTCAGCTTTGCCTTTGGCGATCGCAGCGTCGGCAACCTTAATCGCTTCGTCCTTTCTACCGGCGGCCCAAAGAATGTTGGCTTTGGAAGAGAGGTTTTGAAAGGTCTCTTTGACTTTGATCGACTGATCGATGAACTTCAGCGCCTCGTCGTAATTCTTGTCACCCAGGTAGGTCAATGCCACCTGTCGCGTCAATAGCTCATTAGTCGGGTTCGCTGCGATCACCGCGTCGGCCTTCGCGCGCCAGAGCGCCTTCGCGTCCTTCACCGCCACGGTGAAAGGCACGGTCAGCTTTTCCCAGCGGATGTTGACGCGCGCAGAACTAGCGTCAACCGGATCGATTGTGTACTGCAACCATTCCTGGTTGTCGGCTGCTGCCTCCGGCTTGGTCTTGACGCGCAGCGTATCTTTCTTACTGTCGTAATTGAAGCTGCCCCATTGCCCGGGATCACTATTGAAAATGATCGTCCATTCGTCCTTACCGGGAATCGTATGCAGACTGTACGAGCCGGCCTTCAACGGTTGGC
Source organism: Pyrinomonadaceae bacterium (assembly GCA_036277115.1). NCBI lineage: Bacteria > Pseudomonadati > Acidobacteriota > Blastocatellia > Blastocatellales > Pyrinomonadaceae > Pyrinomonadaceae bacterium. The sequence goes on along the minus strand of DASUNM010000027.1, from coordinate 801,872 downwards.
CGTTGATCAAGACATCGTCAGTGACCTGAAACAGCGTCGCTTCGTTCGCGCCGGCGCGCCAGACGTGGTTATACGGAACGATTGGTTCGCCGGGCTTGCGCTCGTTCTGATTGTCCAGTGTCGCCTCACCCGGAGCGCGGGCCTCCATTCCGGCGGGCGGGTCGCCCCAAATCTTCCGCCCTTTGACGCCCGGGCGACTGTAAGTGATCGTCACGTCCGTCGTCCCAAACGTCTGCATGACGCTGGCCTTTTGGCTCGGCCGAATCGGCTTAACCGTCACCGGTGGCTGTTGCGCGAGGGCGCACACGGCGGAGGTTAGCGTGAACGCAGCCGTGGCCAGAAGAAGAGAGAATCGTTTACGAGAAATCATCGCGGGCACTCCTTAGAAGGTGAAATTTGTGCGCGCATTATCCACCGCGGCGCACGACTCGGCAAGACTGGCAACGAATTTGGCCCTGCAATTCACAACTTTTTACAAACCATGGCGGGGGCGCGGGCTAGTGACTAGTAAACTTCTCACCTGCGTCGATCCTAACGGGCAGAATATTCTGCTGTGGCGGTAGTGGGCAGGTCGCAAAGTTAGTGAATGCACAGGGCGGACTGTAAGCCTTGTTGAAATCGATCACGATCCGATTGTTTGCATCGGGCGGATCGATGTAGAGATACCGGCCGGCGCCATACGTCTCTTTGCCGCGCGTGTGATCTGCGAAGATCATGAAGAACTGCGGATTGCCTTTTTCGGTAATTGCGTCCAGTCGATAGGTCTTCCCGTTGACCTCGAACGCAACGGCGCCGGGCGACGGCTCATCCGTCTCCATGTTAAGTACGTTTAGAATCGGAACCGCCTTGGGTGGGTTGTAAGGTTCGAACCGCGCTTCGATGCGCCACTTGGGCTCAGTGGGAAAGTACTCGAGTCCGCGAAAGTTCACCCGATCGGGATTGTGTGGATCTTTAACTCGCAACGCTAACTTATCGTTGCGTTTAATGATCTGAAAACTGATAGGCCCGATCCGCAGGATCGTTGGGTTGCTATCGGCATCGGACTTTAGCTCCATGTTGGTAACCGGTTGTCCGTCGACCGTGAAGCCGGCCGATGCCGGTGCTTGCAAGCGCACGACGCCGCTCTTAACCACGAACGCGCCTCCGGAGCCCCCGGGAATTATGCGAGGCCAAACGATCGCATTTCCCGGATCGTTTCCGAACCGGTTCTCGCCTTCATCAAGCCAATACAATCCAATCAACGTCAGCCAACCGCTGTCTCCCGTCAGACTAGCAAGTCGTTTCTCCCGCCATTGTTCAATCTCTTTCGCGTAAGCCTGTCGATCGATTTGCCTGGGCGCCCGTGCACACGAGGACACAAAGCACAGGGCTACGGTCGCGGCGATCGCGAGTTTCCGACTGCCTATAGTTTTCACGTTTCGAATCTTGCCTGAAGTTTAAGACGGGCAGCAAACAGAAAAGCGCCCCGCCAATCTTGCGAACTGGCAGGGCGCCGACTTCCGGGTAGGTTCGGGTATATAAAGGGGTGACAAAGCAAAAGACTTGAGAATCGTCACTCACGTCCGATCCTGTACTACGAGGTGCATTGACGGGCGAGATAAGTCCACGGCGCGGTAAGAATAAGAAACCGCCGCTCTTCGCTTTGCCTCAGCACACGATCGCGCTTCGTTGCGTTATCACACTGTCAAATACCTGAACTTGACTCGGCTTAAAGCGCAATCTATACCCATTCCGAACCGCAGTCAAGCTAAATCCACAAAAATGTGACAGGTCTGTGACAGGCTGTCACGGCCGCTTACTTCCCCGCCCGGGTTTGAACCAGGCGATAAGCCTGCCGGCGAACGCCTTCGGAAATATTCCGATTCTCCGAAAGCGCCTTAAGATCCTTCATCTGAATGCGCGGCAGAATTTGGATAGCCGTGGCCATCGGCGTTCGCGGATTGCGTGCCAGGTTATGAATGATGGGATACGAGCGCGTCCACGCGCGGTTCATGCCAATCAGACGCAGCACCTCATCGGAAACAGTTCGCATGCTGGCAATGTTCTCGATCTCTTTGTCGCTGATGCGCGGGTTGTGAATGACCGCCGTCGCGACGACCCGGTTGGAGTCACGAATGAGAATGCCGCGCGCTTCGCGATCACCCTTTAACGCAAACTTCACGCGGTCCTTCACGGTCATGAACATGAGCCGTCGAATCAGCGAGATGCGTTCCGGCGCGATTTCGCCGGTTTCAAGACGCTCCGCATTCAGCACTGCCTGGGCGTTTGCAGTTGTCTGTTCGGCAGCTTCGACCAGTAACTCTTCGAGCCGTTCGCGCGCGAGCCAACTATCGTCGATGTCGTCGTCCGAAACCTCAAGGTGCTGCGCCAGAAGCCACGCGTCATCGGCTGACAACTCACCATCCAACGGAGCCAGCTCTGCCGACTCGAAGAATTCCGCGGCGGCGTTATTTCCCCGGGCCCGCAGCTCTTCGGCGATTTGGCGAGCACCGCGTTCTTTCTCAAAGAATTCACGTTGCGTTTCTCGCGCGCGCCGTTCCGCCTCCGGAGTGCGGGCAGCATTCTGAAGGACCGCATCAATGATTTCCGGGGCGCGAATGAGACGCTGTTGATTGATGGTAATCAGTTCGATTACGGACGCGTGCGTGGTGGAGCCCGCGAGCAACGCGATGGCGGCGTCAGGGGTGTTCGCATGCGTCGCGATAGATTCGTGCAATTCGCGATCGGCATTGGTTTTTCCCGCCAGGTAACCGAGGACCGACGCGGGCGCGTCAGAGGATTTCGCGACGGCCAAAATGTCTGCGGCGGATTGTTCGTCCAGCGTTCTTTCCGCGGCCTGGGCCACCGCGGCGTCGGAATCATTACGCAGGTGTACCAGGGCCTCGAGCAAATCCGTCTGCGTCAGGGGCAGCAGACCGCGGGCGGCGGCCATCCGCGCCGCCGGCGGCGCCGAATCGGAAATGATCGATTGCACTATGGGATTGTCTGAGGTTTGGTCTGCGGACACTCAAAACAGTGTAGCGTAACTGCGATTCGTTGCGGCAAGTTTTATCTACTCGGGAGAAGCCGCGGGCGGTTAAGCCGGCGACTCAATTCCGAGATTACTGCCGCTGACGTTATACTCGACCCACAATCAAAATATCGGAGTGAACTATGTTTACCAGAGTAGCCGCGCTTCTCATCGTTACCAGCCTGTTTGTGATTACGCCATCTCAACCGCGACCGGGAAGAAAAACGCAGACGCCGTGGCCGGCCGGATACTGGCCGCTTGAAAAAAGCCAACCGATCATTGAAAAGACGCAGACGATTCGGCTGGCGCCGGACCTTTCGCGCTTGTCCGCGGGTGAAAAACTGGCGGTCCGGAAGTTACTCGCAGTGGGCGAAATTTTTCAGAAGCTTTACGAGGATCAGCGCCACGCGCAGGCGTTAAGCGCGTATGAAAAGCTTTTCGAACTGCACATGCGCGTCGGCAATCCTGCGCCCACGGAAAATCTCTTGACGCTCTATCGATTGGCTCAGGGGCCAATCGCCACCACGCTCGAAAACAAGCGTGAGCCGTTCCTGCCGGTCGAACCAACCACCCCTGGAAAGAACGTGTATCCCTGGGGCGTGAAGAAAGAGGAAATTGAAAGCTCGTTTTCCCGAGGCACGTCGAATCGTGATGAGATCATGGATCTGCGATCGGTCGTGCGCCGAGCGACGGCCGAGAATCTGCGAAGCGATCTCGCGAAGCTGGCGAAGTATCCGGTCCTCGATACCCTGCACCCGGGTTTGAAGAGCCGGCTAACGGAGATGTCCACAACGCGAAACCAACTTCGCAAAGCGGAATTCTACGCGGTCCCCTATTCCGTGGCGTATGCGGACCAGTTAATGAAAGCCCACGGCCTGCTCAACGAGGCGGCAGAACTTCTTGAAAAAGAGGACGAAGAGTTTGCCAGGTTCCTGCGGAATCGCGCGCGCGATCTTCTCTCCGACGATTATGAATCAGGCGACGCGGCGTGGGTCACCGGTCGTTTCAAGAACATCAACGCGCAAATCGGATCATACGAGACATACGACGACGAACTGTACGGGGTGAAGACTTTTTTTGGCCTCAGTTTGCTGGCGACCCGGCCGCCGGAGACGACGGCGCTCCGGCAGGCAATGAAAGGTTTGCAGGCGCTCGAAGATTCGTTGCCGTACGAACATCACAAGAAGGTTCGTGAAGACATTCCGGTCGGCGTTTACGACGTGATAGCGGATTTCGGCCAGACGCGGGGCGGCAACACGGCAACGATTCTGCCGAACGAAAGTTATCTCGCGCGGCGCTACGGCCGCACGATCCTTCTGCGCGCCAACATCATGCGCGACCCGAATATCTTCGAGAGCACGAACCGAACTCTCGCGGCGGCGATCGGTGAAGAACAAGCCAAGGCGCTGACTAACGACGGTAATTTCTATCGCACTCTGTGGCACGAAGTCGGCCATTATCTCGGCGTCGATCGCACCAAAGACAATCGCGATCTCGACGAAGCTTTGCAGGACAACGGCAACACGATGGAAGAGATGAAGGCGGATCTGGTTTCGCTGTTCGTCGCCGAAGCTTTGCGCAAGCAGGGTTACTACACCGAGGCGCAACTGCGCAGCGTTTACGCCGGCGGCATCCTGCGGGTGCTACAAAACAACAAACCGCGGCGTGACCAGCCTTACCAGACGATGCAGTTGATGCAATGGAATTTCTTTCTCGAGAACGGGCTGCTGAGTTTTGATGCGCGCACGGGACTGATGCGGATCCACTACGACAAGTACCATGACGTGGTGGGCAAGCTGCTGCAGAAAGTTCTGGACGTGCAGTATCAGGGCGACAAAGCGGGCAGTGATCGATTCATCGATCAATACGCTGTCTGGAGAGACGATCTGCACGGCGTGGTGGCCAAGAACATTCGTGACACGCAGACGTATCGGTTCAGACTGTTCAAGTACGCCGCGCTGGGCGAGTAAGATCCCAGGGTTTAGGAGCGGGCTACCGCCCGCTCAGTCGGGCAGTAGCCCGACTCTAAACCGATTGATTTTGATGAAACGTAACGCCCACACCATCCTCACAACACTATCGCGTTGTCTCAAACTGCAATGCCCGGTGTGCGGCCGTGCCTCGCTCGTGCAGCGGCCTTTCCACGTAAAACATCGATGCGACGTATGCGGCGCGCTCTTCAAACGCGAGGAGGGTTTTTTTGTCGGCGCGATCATGGCCAATGTGGTCGCCACCGAGGTGTTTATTCTCGTGACGTATTTCGTCCTACTGCTGGCCAGGGTTGGTGATCAAATAATGCTGACGATTCTATTTGTGATGGCCGTCGGCTTTCCCCTCGCGTTTTACCATCACGCTTGGGCCCTTTGGCTGGGGATGGATCATCTGATCGAGGGGCTTCCGATGCCGGAGAGTGATCGGTCCCACCCACGGTAGCGGGTAGGTTTGAGTGACGCGCGCTTACGCACGCGGTTCTGACGTGTAGGGCTCGAGCGCGCGACGCAGCTCGTCCGGAACGGGGAGGGGTTTCAGGTTCTCGCGATCGGTTGAGACAAGCACAAAATGCGCGGTAGCCATCAGCTTCTCTTCGATTGCGCCGGCTTCATTCCTCTTCCGCACTTCGAAATTCAAACGCAGCGAACTCTTGCCTATCCGGGCCACGTAAACGCTGACTTCGAGCAGGTCATCCATCTGCGCCGCGCGATGAAAGTCGCACTCTAAATGCACGCGCGGCAGCCAAATGTTTAGTTCTTCGAAAACTTTGCCGTAGGGAAGGCCGACGGCGCGAAATAATTCCGTCTCGGCTATTTCAAAGAAACGAATGTACGAGCCGTAGAAAATAATTCCCGCGGCATCAACGTCACCCCACCGGACGCGTTCCTCGATCGTGAATTTCGTAAATTGATTCATTGAGTCCATGACATGAGGTCAGTACCGGAAGCGGACCGGGGTCCCCGCGCGGGCAGCCCGCGGGAGGTGGTGGTTGCGACCGGGGTACAGTTGCGGCCAGCTCGATCTCGACTTAGTTGAGACCTGGTCGCTACCGCTCCCGGTACTGACTTCATTACGTCAATTCCTTCAAAAACGTCAGTAACGCCTCATCGAAAACCTCCGGTTGTTCCATGTTCGTCATGTGTGCTGCGTCTTCGATGATTTCGAGACGCGAGTTGCGAATGCCCCGATGCATTAATTCCGCGTCCGCGATTGGCCGGATCGAGTCTTCACGGCCGACGATGATTAGCGTCGGCACATTAATCTTCCCCAGGTCGTCCGTGTAATCGCGTCGCGCAGCCATCCCTCTTTGGGCCGCGGCGGCGCCTTTTGGATCAGATGTCGTGATCATTGCGCGAACACGCTTAACGACGTCCGGCTTCTCGGCGAGTGTCCGCGGCGCGAGCAGTTTCGGTAATGTAGCAATACTAATCGGCACCATCCCCGAGCGCAGCATCGTCTGCACCTGCTGCTCGCGTCCCGCTTTCTCCTGATCGTTGTCGGCTGGGGCGCGTGTTCCGGCGAGGACTAAGCCAAGGACGCGCGCCGGAAACAGTTGCATGAATTCGAACGCAACGTAGCCGCCCATCGAAAGTCCGCAGATGACGGCTTGCTCCACCTCCAGCTGATTGAGCAACGCCGCAACATCGCGCGCCATGTCATCCATCGAAGCGACTTCACCGGATGATTTGTTCTCCCCTAGTCCTCGTAGATCAGGTGCAATCGCGCGAAAGCCTGCGTCTGCGATCGCGTGAAGCTGCGCGCTCCACATCGATTTGTCGAACGGATAGCCATGCAGCAAAACTACCGCGATGCCTTTGCCGCTCTCTGTGAATGGGATCTCTGTTTCGGGCACGCGTCGATTATGCCTCAGACTCTCCTGTTTTCCTTTGCGTGGCTTTGGGGAGGCGGGCGGTAGCCCGCCTCTAAACAGCGGGTAATTTTCCAGTCTTTAGCATCGATGACGGACAAAGCCTTTCCACGACACACTCTTCACACAGCGGCCGCCGTGCCTTGCAAACTCTGCGTCCGTGAAAAATCAGCAGGTGCGAAAAGATAATCCAATCCTTCTTCGGCACCAGCTCCATCAGGTCCTTTTCGATCTTGACCGGATCGTTTTGACGAGTGAGTTTTAGCCGTTGCGATAGCCGGCTCACGTGCGTATCAACTACGACTCCTTCCGCGATCCCGTAAGCGACGCCCAGGACTACGTTCGAGGTTTTACGCGCCGCCCCCGGAACGCGTAACAACTCTTCCATAGTTCGCGGCACTTCGCCGCCGAACTCTTCGATCAGCACTTTGCACGCGCCCTGAATGGACTTGGTCTTGTTCCGAAAGAACCCCGTGGTCCTGATGTCCTGTTGCAGCTCAGTGTCGCGGACTTTCAGATAGTCTTCCGGCTTTCGGTACTTGCGAAACAGGTCGGCGGTAACAATGTTGACGCGTTCGTCGGTGCACTGGGCGGAAAGAATCGTCGCGATCAAAAGTTCGAATGCGTTCGAGTGATTGAGCGCGCACTTCGCGTCAGGATGCGCGCGTTTTAAAAGTTTGATGATTTCCTGCGTGCGAGCCTGGCGTTGGGATTTGGATTCTCGCATACGTCCCATTCGTCCCATGTGTCCTATTTGTCCTATGTGACCCTATAGGACGAATGCGACCCATCAACTTATTTCAATCTCCCGGTGAGCATCAACGCCAGCATTTTCCAATCACCCATGAACGACCAAAGCGGATACGTGAAGGTCGCGGGCCGGTTCTTTTCAACAAAGAAGTGTCCGATCCAGGCGAAACCATAGCCCGGTACGAACGCCAACGGAAACAGCCACCACTTGCCAATCACAATGAACAGAATCAGCAGGGCGATGCCGGCGAACGACCCAACGGCATGCAGCACGCGCGTCACCGGTTTGCTGTGCTCGTTGAGGTAGTATGGCCAGAATTCCGAGAACGATTGAAATCTTTTCACGACCATCAGATGGGTCGCAATTCTAGCAGAAACTTCAAGCTGCCTGAGTAAGACGTTTCCATCCTGGGCAACACCCATTCCCAAAGCGAGGTGTGAATAAGCCCGCGCCACGCACTTGACCGTTCGTACATCCAAAGGCAAGATCAGGCGCTATGTTTTTCCACCCGGTGTTTTCTCCCGGCTTTTTGCGAAAGCTTTTCCACTGCATCTTTGTAGTCGTTATCGCCTCGACGCTGCTGTTTCCTGCGGTTCAGCCGGCCCACGCCCAGACCTACGAGAAGGAACTCAACATTGGCGCCAAATCGACGCTGACAATCACGAACCGCAACGGCCGCGTTTCCGTCATCGCTTCAGACGACGAAGACCTGAAGCCTCTGCTGCAAGCAACCTCGCCTGGCGCCCCAATCGAGCCTCGCGACGTCAGTGTCTCAGGCGGCGAAATTACAGTGCGCGAACGGCCGGCGAAGGATCGCATCGACCTGACGGTGCGCGTCCCGGCGCGCACTCGCGTGAAAATCGAAAGCGAAAGCGGAATGGTGGACGTCATCGGCAATCTTGCCCTGGCCGAAGTGATCACGAACACCGGCACAATTCACGCTGACGTGCCGCTCGATGACGTGAGGTTTAAGTTCCTGTGGCAGGCAAGCCGGCCGCGTTTTCTGAGCGACGTCGAACTACCGAAAGTTAAAGAAGGTCGGGCGGGATCGTATTCGATCTCCGGCAAACTCGGAGCGGGTGCGAAGAAAAGCAAAGACAAAAAGAAAGAACTCCCCACGGCGGAAGCTGACGGCGATAGCACGCAACCCCCGGACGATTCGGAGGACGGGAACGGAAAAAAACCGGACGACGAAAAGAAGGCTGCGAAGGAAAAGCTCGTGCAGCTAAACCTGACGACGCAGCGCGGCGTGATCCTGCTCAACGTCGATCCGAGCATGGCACCCAACGATCTGCGCGAGCGTCCCTTAACCGAAGCCGCGCGAGCCATCGTGCGCAGCGGTGACGGCCCTTTGATCGACGCCATTCGCAAAGTCAGCCCGCGCCTGTTCGGCGATTACGCCAGCACGTTACCGCCGCCGCGCGAAGAACCAGCGCTGGTCACCATGCGTCCGCCCGGCGACGTCGCGACCCGCGTAGCGCCGCAACTCGTGCGGGTAACTGCAAGCGTCACGGATCGGAACGGACGCGCGATCGCCGGCCTGCGCACAAGTGACTTTACGATTACGGAAGGCGGTGCGGAACGAAAAGTCGTCGACGTCACGCCGGCGACTGAGCCCTTCAACCTGATCCTTCTGCTGGATGTTTCCGGCAGCGTCGAAGAACGGATCGATTTCATTCGCAAAGCCGCGCGCGACTTTCTGCACACCGCCAGTCCCCAGGATCGGATCGCGATCATCGGCTTCCGCGACGATATCCAGATAATTTCGGATTTCACGACGGACCGGAGCCTGCTGTCGAAGAAGCTCGACGATTTCGATGCCGGCGGGGCAACCTCGCTTTACGACGCGCTTGGGTATTCGCTGGTTCACACGCTGAAACCTCTGCGCGGCGAGCGTACCGCGATCGTCATTCTCTCCGACGGCGATGACAACAGATCTTTCGTGCCCTTCCCTGCGATCCTCGAAGCGACGATTGAATCGGGCGCGCTGATCTATCCGCTCTACGTGCCGTCGGGTCTGATCCCGGAAGGGAGCGTGCCGAAACCGACCATCACCGTCGATCCGATGCGAACGCGTTATTTAACGATTACCACGCGCGCCGCGGAGGAAGGACAGAAGCTCGCGGACGTTTCGGGCGGTGTGTTCTACTCGATCAAGCGTCTCGAAGAATTGCAGAAAGCGTATGACGACGTGGTTGCCCAGCTGCGCACAGCCTACACGATCACATATTCGTCGGAAGCGAGCGCGACTAACCGGCGTTTACGTGTGCGGACGAACCGCGAAGGCGCATCGGTGAGATTGAGTCCGGCTATTTCAGCGCCAAAGCAATAAGACCGGGGTCCCAGTCCTTGCACGCCCAGCCATCAGAGATTTCCGACAACGAACTGCTCGGCGCAATCTCACGCGGCGATGAACAAGCGTTGGCGGTGATTTATGATCGTTACAGGCTAATCCTCTTTGGCCTAATCCTACGTATAGTACATGACCGCCAAGAGGCGGAGGACGTGCTTCAAGAGACGTTTTTGCAGGTTTGGCGGCGGGCTGCGGACTTTGACGCCGGGCGCGGACGGGTCTTTACCTGGCTGGTGACCATCGCGCGCAGTCGCGCCCTGGATCGTCTGCGTGCTCTGAGTAGCCGGGCCCGAACAGCTGAAGAAGTCATAGCGCATTCGGCACATGACCAGGCTGGTGACGCTGCCGAAGAAGCAGTCAAATCAGAGCAAGGGAAGATTGTGCGGCAAGCTCTGTCGGAATTACCTGAAGAGCAAAAACGAACGCTTTTTCTGGCTTACTTTGAGGGTCTCACTCAAAGTGAAATTGCCGCCCGGCTCGGCGATCCTTTGGGCACCGTAAAGACCCGGATGCGGGCCGGACTAATGAAATTACGGGAAGTTCTGCGGCAGGATTCGCGCGGACTTTAAGAGATGGCACATCAGGAATACGAAGAGTTGCTGACCGTGTATGCGCTGGATGCGTTGGACGCTCCGGACCGGCGCCAGCTCGAAGAACACCTCGAGGCTTGTTCCGAATGTCGCGCCGAGTTGGCGGAGATGCGCGACGCGGCGGGTTTGCTGGCGCACGCGACGACGGGCGCCGAGCCGCGGGCTCAAGTTCGTGAGCGTATTCTGAACCAAGTGCGCAGCGAGGGCCGCAGTCGCCAGTCTTCCAATGAACCTTCCGCATCGGTAGTAGAGTTTAGACCACGCGTACCGTCGAGTCCCTGGCCAAATCTTTTAAGGCTGGCGGCGGTGATTGCTTTCGTGGCTTTGCTGATCGGCGTTGGCGTGCTCTGGCGGCGCGATACTCAATCGCGGCAGGAAGTCGCGCGGCTTGCGCAGCAACTCAATCAGCAGAACAGTGACCTTAGTCGTGAACGCGAAGCACTTGCGCGTCAGCGGGAAGCGCTCGAGTTCCTTCGTTCCCCCGGCATGAAGACGATGGATTTGGCGGGAACGCCAACCGCACAAGCCGCGCGCGCAACTTTTATTTACGATCAGAAAACTGGCCGCGGCATGCTTCTGACTGAGGGACTGCCGATGGCCCCGGCGGGGATGGCCTATGAAGTTTGGTTCATTCCCAAAGGTCAGTCACCAATGCCCGGCAAGACTTTCACCGTCGATGCCGCGGGCAAGGCGATGATGATGGATCAAATGCCCGCAGAAGCAATGGAGAATGCGGTCGTAGCAATCACCCTCGAGCCCGAGAAGGGATCAGCCAGTCCCACCGGCCCAATTTATCTCGCCAGCCCCGCTTCATAAACGTTATGAGGTCGGTACCGGGAGAGGACCGGGGTCCCCGCGCGGGCAGCCCGCGGGAGGTGGTGGTTGCGACCGGGTGCGCGAGTAGCCTCAGCCCACGTTGATCAGATCTGCTACCCGGTCGCTACCGCTCCCGGTACTGACCTCATCCCTAGAATTGATGCGGCCTCTAAATCCGATCCGTCCCGCACTCCCGTATAGCCTTCAGAAGTTTCAAATTCGAAGTCAAAAATGAGGAGACCAAAAAAATGAAAAGGCTTTACGCCATTCTGTTTGCAGTTGCGGGAATTGCGCTGGTGAGCGCAAACGCTTCCGCGCAGATGATGAAAGAGAACCCAATGGTGGGCGGTGCGGCAATGTATCCGAGCAAGACAATCGTTGCCAACGCCGTAAATTCCGCAGATCATACCACCCTGGTCGCCGCCGTGAAGGCCGCGGGACTGGTCGATACGCTTAATAGCGCGGGACCATTCACGGTCTTTGCGCCAACCAACGCAGCTTTTGATCAGCTACCCGCCGGAACAGTGGACACGCTGCTCAAGCCTGAGAACAAGTCGATGCTGACCAAAGTTCTGACGTACCACGTGCTGGCCGGCAAGTACGATTCGAAAGCTTTGGCAAAGCTCATCAAGAAGGGTGGCGGCAAGGCGTCGTTAAAAACTGTGAGCGGTGGCACTCTCTGGGCGATGATGGATGGTGATAACATCGTCCTGCGTGATGCAAAAGGCGGCACATCGACCGTCACCACCGCGAACGTCTATCAGTCCAACGGGGTGATACACGTGGTCAACGCAGTGCTGCTGACGAATTAACGTTCCGAACATCCGGTTTGAAAACTATCAAGGCGGCAAGGCCAAACGGTCTGGCCGCCTTCTTATTTTCCTGGCACAGACTTTAGTCTGTTAATCCTGACACGGTAATCGCATCACCGACTGAAGTCTGTGCCACAACTCAGAAAACACGAGGTGAGAATCATGACGAAGAGAATTGCCCTAACGTTATGTTTGTTAGTTGCCCTGGCGACAGTCGCCGGCGCGCAGGCGCTCCAAACATCGACCCCTGCGTCAGTGGCTGCTACCCATGGTGCACAGGAAAAGAAGTCTTTGTACGCGCGAGTTGGTGGCTATGACGCGCTGGCGCTGGTAGTCGACGATTTCATTAAGCGTTTGGCCACCGATCCTAAATTTGCGAAGTTCTTTTCCGGTTTCAGCGTCGATTCGCAAAAGCGTCTGCGTCAGCACATCCTGGATCAGTTTTGTAAGGCAGCCGGTGGCCCATGCGAGTACATTGGCCGCGACATGAAGACCACCCATACTGGCTTGGGAATTACGGAAGCCGAGTGGGACGCGGCTGCTAAACACCTGGTCGCCGCGATGGACAAGTACAAAGTTCCGCAGGCGGAAAAGGACGAGTTGATGGCGTTTGTGGGGACGCAGAAGAAGGACATTGTCGAGAAGCCGTAGCCGAACGCCACTTTCAAAAGTCAGTTTCGCTTCTCGGTTTCCCCTCCCCGTACGCGGGGAGGGGTTAGGGGTGGGGTTTGACGCGGCCAACTCTCCCCCGGCCCCTCTCCGCAAGCGGAGAGGGGAGAACGAAAACATGCCACCGCCTAAATGTCGATCCGCGTTAATCCGCGGGACTTGCCCTACATCCGGCCACTGCTTCCAATCGAGTAGACACCGGTGAGAAACGGATTGGTCCGTCGTTCTGCTCCGATCGTCGTCACCGGCCCGTGACCCGAATGAACTTCGACGTCGTCGCCGAGCGGCAGGATTTTGTTGAAGAGCGAATCCATCAGTTGCTCGCTCGAGCCGCCGGGCAAATCTGTTCTGCCGATTGAGCCCGCAAACAAACAGTCGCCGACAAAGACCTTTTGCTCGTTCGCCTCAAATAGAACAACGTGCCCCGGGGTATGGCCGGGACAATGAATGATCTGGAAACTCAGCTCGCCAACTTCATAAATCTGGCCATCGCTAAAGTATTCATCAACGTGCGGCGGTTGTTCGAAATCAAATCCGTACGCAGCGTACTGTGATTCCGGAATGCCGATCCAGGCCGGTTGCTGCGGCAGTGCATCGTAGATGAACTCATCCGCCGCGTGAATGATTACCTTCGCGTTTGGCTTTCTTTTCTTCAGCCCGGCCACGCCGCCGATGTGATCAAGATGGGCGTGCGTGCAGGCGATCGCCTGCAGCTCAAAGCCGTGTCTGTCGATCGCTTCGACAATCGCGTCTGAGTCGTCACCCGGATCGATGCAGATTGCGCGCCTGGTTTTCTCGCAACCGAGAACGCGCGTGTGTTGTTGGAAAGCGGTGACGGTAATTTGTTCGATAATCATTATCAGTTTTCAAGTTGTATGAACTCACCCGGTGACACTATTTGGACAGCCTCTTCGATACGCGGCACCAACTCAATCACTGATGGCAGGTCGTTGGATGGAAGGATAATTACTGACACTTGCCGCTTCTTTAGGTTCTGTTGGAACGGGAGATTCTTGTCGGTGGTGATCAGAATTGAGAACTGCTGAGCCATCAAATCAAGCACAGCACCATTCTTAACACCGCGCCAATTCATTTGGCTGACGGTGGAAATTGGGAAATTTGTGAGGCGGGTCTGGATAATGTCCGGAACGCTTTCATCCAGCAGAATTCTCACGAGGAGAGTCCCAGCTTACGCAGAGTGTCGTGCGAAAATCGAAGTACTGCCACAGCTTGTTCACGGGTTACCGTTGGGAAGTTCTTCAGGAATTCGTCGAGCGAGACGCCTGCCTCGAGATTGTTCAGCAGAGCATCGACGGGTACACGAGTTCCTTCAAAAACGGGAGTTCCGCTCATGATCTCCGGGTCCACGTTGATCGGCAAATGATCTACTTCTTTTTCTTCAATTACCAGGCTCATCGATTTACCCCTCGCGGGCAAAGTTTACAGCAAATCGCAGCGTGCCGGAATGTTGACCATCAAAAGAGTATAATTTCAAAGAACTTCCCGGAAACAGAGTAGTTTCAAGCAATGCCACTCACACCTGCACAAGCTTCGCTTGCCGAAGTTTTAGATGAGCTAACCGGCGAAGGCGCGCCTGAGTTGACGGAGCATCTCGATCGGGATGCGCTGAAGTGCTACGCGTGCGGCCATCGCTGTTTGATCAAGGAAGGTAAGCGCGGCATCTGTAAAGTTCGCTTCAACGAAGCCGGTCAGCTGCGGGTGCCGATGAATTATGTTGCTGCCCTCGCCTGCGATCCGACAGAAAAGAAGCCTTTCTTTCATTGCTTGCCTGGCTCTGACACGCTCACCTTCGGAATGCTGGGGTGCGATCTGCACTGCGCCTATTGTCAGAACTGGCTGACGTCGCAGGCGCTTCGTGATGATTCAGCCGTGTCGATGCCGAATGCGGTTACCGCGGATCGGTTGGTGACAATGGCAAAAGCCTATGGCGCGTCAATGGTCGGATCGAGTTACAACGAGCCGCTAATCACGGCCGAATGGGCGGTCGAGGTTTTCAAGAAAGCCCGGCCCGAAGGGTTCCGCACCGCATTCATTTCAAACGGCAATGCGACCCCGCAGGCGCTTGATTACCTCCGGCCCTGGACTGACTGTTACAAGATTGATCTTAAGTCGATGAGCGATCGGAGCTACCGTAGTCTCGGTGGCGTCGTGGACAACATTCTCGATACCGTGAAAATGGTGCACGACCGGGGATTCTGGGAAGAGATCGTGACGCTGGTCATTCCCGGATTCAATGATTCCGAAGATGAGCTGCGGCGCGCGGCGGATTTCATCGCGTCGGTTTCGCCGGATATTCCATGGCATGTGACGGCCTTTCATCAGGACTATCACATGCAAGAGAATGCGAACACGACGGCGGAACAATTGGTGCGCGCGTGTGAGGTTGGCCGTGAGGCCGGCCTGCGTTACATCTACGCCGGCAATCTGCCCGGCAGAGTCGGACGGTGGGAAAATACCTACTGCCCCGATTGCGACAAGCTTTTAGTAGAACGGTACGGCTACTTGATTCGCCAGATGAACGTCACGCCAAACGGGCAATGCCCTTCCTGTGCAGCAATAATTCCTGGCATCTGGGCTTGAGCTCCGACAAAAAAAAAGAGGGCGCCGGTAGAACGCCCTCCGAAAAACTCGTACGTTTCTCACTTACATATTCTTTTTTACATCTTCTTTCGACGGTGAAGGCGAAGGCGAAGCGCCAGACGCCGGGGCGGCCGGTGTTCCCTGATGATGGAACCCGAGCCACTTACCATCACGCTTGGCCCAGATGGTCGCATGATAGTCTTTCTGCGGCTTCGCACCTTTCATCGTCAGGGTGTAGGTCACCAGCGCCGAGTCCGCGCCCAACTTAACGGCTTTCCAATCACTCTGCTCAAATTGCGTCGCGTCCATCTCCGATATGGCTTTGACGCTACCGGCCCTGTCGTAAACACCAGTCGGTTCAATTTCCAAAAACTCGGGCGCCAGCAGCGTCTGGAATGCGTCAAAGTTTTTGGTCCTGAATAACTCCCAAACGAGTTTCTCATTGGCGATGACATCGTCGCTGGTCTCAACTTTAACCGGAGAAGCTGCCGGTGATGCTGTAGCTGCTGTCGGCTTGGAAGCTGGTGGAGGTGGAGGCGGAACCTTGGGAACCGGCGTCTCCTGGAAGTAGATCGCTAACCATTCACCGTTGCGATTGATCCACGCGGCGCCGTGACGATTTGTCCCATCAAAAGCCTGGCCCTTGTAGAGGCCCTTCTGAGTGGTCGTGTACGTCAAGAGCACCAGATCTTTGTCGATCTGCGTCATCTTCCAATCGGCAAAAGTCAGGTCCGAGATTTCCACGTCTTTCATTGCCGCGAGCGTCGCGGCTGTATCACCTGCTCCGTTTGGAGTGATCTCGACATATTCCGGCGCCAGCGCCTTCTTAAAGGCGTCCGCGTCTTTCCGCTTGAATGCGTCCCAGGCCGCTTTCTCCTTCGCAATCATGTCGGCTTCAGACGGCGGGGCAACGTCCTTTGTCTCGGGTGTCTTGTTGACGTTCGCCGTGTTCTCGTTCGCCACGGGTTGGCAAGCGGCAAACAGCGCGAGAAAGCACACGCCCGCGAGCAGTTTCTTCATAAGCTTTACCTCCGGAATGGGTTAAGAGCGTGAAGCTTCTATAACAAAACTGAGGGCGCGTCAACGCAAACGGGCCGTGTCCAAATGAACACGACCCGCGAACGCGACTTTGGTAAATCTTACGGAGTACTGACAGGTGGCGGTGGCGGTCTCCGCGTCGGTGAAACTCTCGGCGCGGGTGAAGCTTTCGTTGCCCGCGAGGCGGTAGCCCCCGGTGACGCTTGAGGTGAAGCTGACGCGGCGGCGGCGGCCGCTGCGGCAGGACTCAAAGGAGTTATGCCCGAGGCCACAAGTTGCCACTGGCCGTTGCGCCGGACGAACGTGTCAATGACGCGATACTTGCCGCTGATATTTTGCGTTGCTTTGCCGTCCGGTGACTTGATCTTTCCATTAGCGACGGTGATTAGAAAAGTTGCGACTGCAGTGTCGCTGTCGATTACGTTAACTTTCATATTCGACAGATCCCACGAATCGAAAGTCATCAGGCCAGCCTCGATGTCTTTGACGTCCTGTTCCTTGTTTCCTGCGTTACCGTCTGGATAGACGCTCATCAAGTCGTCAGCTTCCAAACGCCGCAGGGCTGCCCCGTCCTTTTCGCGAATTATGCGGGGAAAGTCGTTCTCAAGCTTCGTTATTTCCGCGACAATCGCATTAGTGTCGGGCGTGGGTGAGGGCGTGGCGGTGACCGTGGTGGTCGTTGTCGTGTTCGTATTCTCGCTCGGCGTACAGCTTACAGCCCCCATGGCGACCAGCGCCGAAACCAGCGCCATTTGCGTCAAATTAAGTTTTTTCATCGACCGAAACTCCTTCAACTAGGTACTGCGAAACCAGCTTGAATTCGAGAATACCTTATTGCCTGCTGAGCCCAAAACCTGCGGTAGTAATTGGCCGAAGTGCCAGGCGGCGCGGTGTCGAAAACCAGTTGACTTAGCGTTCGACGGTGGCAATAATGGCAGGCACAAACGCACGGTCGGTCAGCCCACCGAACCCTGAAGGCTACGACCGTTGATTACTTTCCGCCGCGTTTTCCAGCACGGCAACCAGCGTAAGGAGGAGCAAAGATGTTTCGCGTATCCCTCGGGCTCTTTTCAAGTCAGTTTAAGAGTGTGGTTCTCTTCAGTTGTGGGGTAATCGTCTTGCTGATGACGGCGTCAACTGCCGCGGCGCAAGGTTCGAAAGGCACTGTCGCCACGCCGGACGAAAATGGTTTTCAGTTTCGCGGCGTCAAGATCGGTATGGCGACCGAGGAGGCGCGCAAGAAGCTTGGCTCGCCAAAGGAGAAAAGCGCAGATCAGGACTTCTACCTGTTCAATGATAACGAAGCCGTGCAGATCTATTACGAGAAGGGCACCGTCAGCGCCATCGCGATTGACTACATGACCGGCGCTAATGGGATTCCGACAGCGAAGGCTGTGCTCGGCGCTGAGGCTGACGCAAAAGCTGACGGTTCAATTCACAAAGTTGTGAGATATCCGAAAGCGGGTTATTGGGTTTCGTACAGCCGCACTGCCGGCGCCGAACCAACCATCACCATCACCATGCAAAAAATTCAATAACCTTTTCGCGACTGTCCAAGAAAACCGCGGCGAGATTTTCTCGGCCGCGGTTTTTGTTTTGGATACTTCACCGGGCAGACTGATTTTAGTTTGATCGTATAGTATTGTTAATCAAGATTATGCTTCGTGCGGGAATGGTCGGACTGCCCAACGTGGGTAAGACAACGCTCTTCAATGCGGTGACGGCCCAGTCGTCTGCCTTGATTGCCAATTATGCTTTTTCCACCAGTAAACCCAACGTCGGCGTAGTCGCCGTGCCCGACGAACGCCTCGCGCCTCTGGCCAAACTGGTGAAGACCGAAGTGATCGTGCCGGCCAGTGTTGAGTTCGTTGATATTGCCGGGCTGGTGCGCGGCTCATCACAGGGCGAAGGCATGGGCAATCAATTCCTTCACGCGATCCGTGAAACGGACACCATGATCCATGTCGTGCGCTGTTTTGAAGACGAAACGGTGGTACACGTTGAGGACTCGATCAATGCCAGGCGCGACATTGAGACAATCCAAATCGAGCTTGCCCTGGCCGATCTCTCCACCGTTGAGCGTCGCCGAGAGCGCGTACAGAAAACGGTTAAGGGCGGTGACAAGACCGCCAAAGCCGAACTTGAGGTCCTCGATAAACTGCAGCCGGTGCTGGAAGAATTTAAGCCGGCCCGAAGCGTCTCTCTCAGCGAGGAAGAACGCGTCATCGCTCGAAATTTTTTCCTGCTGACGATGAAGCCGACGATCTACGCGGCGAATGTGGCCGAGGCAACCCTGCACGCGCCCGACGAGAACGAACATGTAAAGGCCATGCGCAAGATAGCTCTCGATGAAGGATCCGAGTGCGTTGTCATTTGCGCGCAACTCGAAGCTGACCTCGTCGATCTATCGCCTTCAGAACGAGTCGAGTATCTCGAATCGCTTGGCGTCAAAAGCAGCGGGGTCGATCAGCTGATCAAGAGCGCGTATCGCGTGCTGGGTTTGATGTCTTTCCTGACGGCCGGAGAAAAAGAGGCGCGCGCGTGGACGATTGCGCAGGGCTCGCGCGCTCAGGATGCTGCCGGAGCGATTCATTCCGACATCGCGCGCGGCTTTATCCGCGCCGAGATCGTCGGCTACGAGGATCTGATGCGTGCCGGATCTTACCCAGCGGCCAAGGAAAAGGGATTAACCAGGTTGGAAGGGAAAGACTACATCATGCAGGAGGGGGATGTAGTGAATTTCAGGTTCAACGTCTAGCAGCTCACTTCAAGACCGCGCGAATGCCCACGATGATCAGATAGATAATCGCCACTACGACAGCGATCTTAATCAGCGCCACTGCGAGGCCAACCAGGAATCCGAGAACGCCAAGGGCCACACCGGCAGCCGCTAGAACGAGGGGCACACCCACGGCCAGCACAAACAGCGCCAGCAAAATCATTCCCACAATCTTTAATACGTCCGTCGCTTCTTTCATCTCAACACTTTTGAGACCTTTCTACTTTAAGCCTTTTTTCGCCGTCTTTTTGGCTTGCGTCACTTATACGAAGCGCCAGCGGCGAGTGTTCCGTCGATGTAGCCGGGGTTGTTGACGCGGCTTCCCACAGCGCAAGCTAACCACCTATGCGTTACAAAAAAAAGGCCGCCATGCGGCGGCCGAAAGGTCTGCAAATGTGGTTTGGTTAAGGAATGATCTCAATGAAACCAACCCGGCTACCGGCTGGCTTGATGATCGTCTTGAGGTCCGCGGCGACGGGTTCGGTTGTTATGAACAGGCCGAAATCCGCATAGGCCACCGCTGAATTAATTTCTGCTTCGTGTTTGTCTTTCAGGTTCACGATCGACCCGAGATTCTGGAATTGTCCGTCAGGAGAAACAGCCCAAAGAATGTAAGCCTGTCCCGCCGGCGCTTCTTTCAGATCGTGAAAACGAACCTTGATCTGGGTCGTGTCGTTCTTCCTCGGTTCGATGAAGATGTTTGCCCGCGCACCCGCCATCGTGTCGGTAAAGTTCACCTTCAGTTTAGTGTCATCGCCTTTCTTGAACGTCGGAATGCCGAGCATCGGCACCGCGTAGTCAGTAGTCGGCGCGACGGTCGCGGCAACTTTCTCGCCCACCGGCGCACTCAGCGGGATCACCGACAGGCCTGTGGGTACGCTGCTGCGGAAAAGGACTTGAGTGTTCGCGTCATAAGCGGCCAGCGCTGCTTCAGACGAACTAATTAACATGAAGCGCGACAGCGGAGTCGTAGTTGTAAACGTGCCGGCACCGCTTGCTACTTCAATCGGTCCGAGTAGGGTGACCGCGCCGGTTGGCTCGACCGCGTAAAGATTAAGCGCGGCTACCTCAGTCGGCAGGCCGGTCAGATTAACTTTGATTGTGGTTCCATCCGCGGCGCGCAAAATGGTCGCCGTTCCGGTTGCGCCTTTTACGCTCACCGGTGTCAGCGTGACTACCGTTTCTTTGCCCACCGGATATTCGACGATGGTGAATGTTCCATCGGGATTCTGAACTGTTTCGACTTTATTGGTTGTGGTGGTTGTGGTTGTCGTTGGGACCTGGCCGAAGCTTGTGACGGCCAGCGAGAGTAAGAGCAGAGCTCCCCCGAGCACTGCAATCAGACGTTTGCTCATAAATACTCCTCCTTAAAAAACCATGGTTTACGTTGTGTCGGGATAGAGGTCCGTGTGTTTGCACGCTAAACCGTCGCAATCAACGTGCCGACACAATCTCGCTTTCAGACCCGAAAAAGCAGCGATTTTTGGAAGTGCGAGGGAGTGAAGCGTACAGATTTACTGTTCGCTTCTGTTCGGAAGGGGTTCAGCGCTGAACGCGGTATGAAAGCATTATGCAGCTGTTCTTCAGTCGTTTCACTTTAAACAGTTCGAGGTTGATTTGGCGCTCGATTTTGGAAAATAGCGGGACGCCTGAGCCGAGAATTACCGGATGCACGTTCAGCACAACTTCGTCGATCAGATCCGCATTGAACAAAATACTCGCGAGCTCGCCGCCACCGAAGACGACTATATCCTTGCCCGATGTGCTTTTCAGTTGCCCGATGAACGCGGCCGCGTCGTCTGACACTATCTTCAGATTCGTTTTCTTGCCGGCTCGCTTTCGCAACGCCGCAGCTTTTTTCGCGGAGCGCGTAAAAACGTAATTGGTCGCGCCGGGGTAAGACGTTTCACCAGCGGCCAGCATCACCTCATAAGTCTTCCGGCCCATCACGAGCACATCGACAGTCTTCATGAACGCGGCGCTAATCTCAGCGACTTCGCTACTCCAGTGAAGCCAGTCTGAACCCCCGTCCTGGCGGGCGATGAAATTGTCGAGACTATTGGCCAGGCCAAGGGTGACTTTACGCATGTGTCATAGCATCCTTTTTCCCTGGGCCGAGATTTCAATCAGCTTTGCGAGTCGCTTCAGTCGTGTCTCTTCCTGCTTCGCGCTGACGATCCACCACGTGAGAGTCTTTCGATAATAGGGAGGCTGGGCTTCAAAGAATTTCCACGCGGCTTTGTTCCGACGGAATTGTGTGGCGTATGGCTCGACAAGTTCTGCCGGCCGTTGTTCGTACGCGTAGATGCCCGAACGGTTCTCCTTGCGAGCCGCGAACGCTTTCAATCCGGCAGGCTGCATTCGCTTTTCTGCTGTGAGCCGCTCGACGTTGCGAATGTTGACGGCGCTCCAGATGCTTTCCGGTTTCCGCGGCGAGAATCTAATCATGTAACTATCGTCATCGATTCTCTTGCGCACGCCGTCAATCCATCCGAAGCACAGGGCTTCATCGACAGATTCAGGCCAGGTGATGCTCGGTTTGCCGGAACCTTTCTTGTAGAACCCCACGATGAGTTCTTTGGCTTTGTCGTGATTGGCCGCCAGCCACTTGCGGAAGGCGGAAGGAGTTTTGAAAAAGCGAGGTGTCATTGCGTCGGTGGTTGCTTCGTTAGGAGCGGCGAGATGTTTATAGTACCAGGCTATCTAGGGCAAGTCTTCGCTCCGTTAGGAGCGTAATGTCTATAGCACTGGACCATCTAAAAACAACCTCTCGCTCCGATAGGAGCGAAATATTCTCAGCTGCCGCTCCTAAAGGAGATTTGAAGATTGAGGTCGGCTCGGTGCTATAAACATTTCACCCCTAGCGGGGTGAAAGCAAGCGGCGTACTCTCAGGGTCGTTCTCTGAGGTTTTCGTGAAAGACTAATAGCCGTGCACGTCCGTAATCGCCTTCAGCACGTCCGCCGCCTGCGGCAGGATCGCGTCTTCCAATTGCGGTGCGTAGGCGACGAACGTGTCGAGCGCGCCCACGCGGTGGGCAGGAGCGTCGAGGTATTCGAAGAGCTCTTTGGAAATTCGCGCTGCGATCTCTGCGCCGTAACCCCACGAAATAGAATCTTCATGCGCGACGATCACACGCGAAGTCTTCTTCACGGATTCGGCAATCGCGTTCCAGTCGTACGGACTCAAACTGCGCAGGTCGATTATCTCGACGCTGATTCCCTGCTTCTCGGCTTCCTTGGCGGCCACCACCGAACGCTGCACGAGGGCTCCGTAGGTGATAATCGAAACATCGGATCCCTCGCGCACGGTCTTCGCCTTCCCGAACGGGACCATAAAGTCTTCGCCGGGATAAGGCGACTTGTTGTAGGCCTGCCGATAAAGATGCTTGTGCTCGAGAAAGATGACCGGGTCGTCGCAACGGATCGACGTGCGCAACAATCCGTTCGCGTCCAGCGCGTTCGAAGGATAAACGACGCGCAAGCCCGGGATTTGCGTGAACAAAGACACGCCCGACTGCGAGTGATAAATCGCGCCGCCTTTTAAATAACCACCGACAGGAACGCGAATGACCATCGGCGACGAGAAATCGTTGGCCGAACGCCAGCGCATCACGGCCAATTCGTTGCGAATCTGGTGAAACGCCGGCCAGATGTAATCGAAGAACTGGATCTCGACAACCGGCTTCAAACCACGAGTCGCCATCCCGATCGCGCGCCCGACGATGTTGGCTTCGGCAAGCGGCGAATTGAAGACGCGCGCACTGCCAAACTCGCGCTGCAAGTTCGCCGTGACTTTGAAGACGCCGCCTTTACCTTTCACCTTGTCCAGGGACTGTTCGCGCGAGCAGTCGGCCACGTCTTCGCCGAACACGACGATGCGCGGGTCGCGCTTCATCTCAGTGTGCAGGCAACGGTTGATGAGATCGACCATGGTGCCGGGATTGCCGCTGAGTTCGACTTTGTCTTCGGTGTCGAACCGCGCAGAAGTCGGATCGACATCGGGCGAGTAAACGTAAAGGGTCGCGGTCTCAGGCGCAGGCTGCGGACTGGCAAGCGCTGCGTCGGCGGCCTCAGTCACCTCGCGATCGATTTCATCCTTGATCGTTTGCAGGCTGTCCTGATCGATGATGCCTTCGTCGACGATCCGCGCGCCGAACTTCTTGATCGGATCGCGCTCGGCGTCTGAGGTGCGCTCTTCATCGGCGCGATAGAGTTTTTCGTCATCGGACAGCGAATGCGAATACGGCCGAATGACCTTCGCATGAACAAAGGAAGGGCCGCGGTTCTTCCGGCAATTATCCACGGCGCGCCACATGGCGGCGTAGGACTCGACCGGATCAGTGCCATCGACTTTCTGCCGGTAAAGATTCGGAAAACCTGAAACCAATTTCGAAATATCGCCACCCGCGGTTTGCACTTCCACGGGAACGCTGATCGCATAGCCGTTGTCTTCGAGCAGGAACACAACCGGCAGCTTCAAGTTGCACGCCGTGTTGAGCGCTTCCCAGAACTCGCCTTCGCTCGAAGTGCCGTCGCCCAGCGAGACATAGGCAACTTCATCGTTGCGGAAATTCTTAACCGCCTTTTTCAGGTCCTTGATCAGCCTGACCCGGTAAGCAGCTTCCGCACAGCCAACTGCCTGCAAGAGTTGCGTGCCCGTGGGCGAGGACTGTGACACGATGTTGAGTTTCTTGTGTCCCCAGTGCGAAGGCATCTGGCGCCCGTGCGAATTAGGATCGGCTTCGGCGCCGACGCCCTCCAGAAGCATTTCCACAGGCGTCATCCCCAAACCCAAACACAGGGCGCGATCGCGATAGTAGGGATAGAACCAGTCGTAGCTGGGCTTTAGACACATCGCCGCTGCCGTCAGGATCGCTTCATGACCCGCGCCGCTGATTTGAAAGAAGATCTTGTTCTGCCCTTTCAACTGGATTTCTTTGTCATCCAGCTTCCGCGACAAGTACATCGTGCGAAAGATCTCAACCATCTGCTCGGAGTTAAGCTGTGGCACTTCGCGCGGCCGCTCGCGATCACGATCACGCCGGTGGCGTCGCCGTCCGCGAGCGGGTTTCGGCTCAGGCGCGGGAACGGGGCGCGGCTCGGGACGGGCCACAGCCTTCGCGGTGAAAACGCCTTCGGGCAATTTGCCGTCGGATTTTTTTACTAGTCTTAGAACTTTCGTGTCGCTCATGATTTTTGTGGCACAGACTTCAGTCTGTGGTATCTCGTAATGAAGTCACAGACTGAAGTCTTTGCCACTAAAACTCGCTTTCTAACAACTCGCGGTATTCTTCGGCCATACCTGGGTGACCGTGGCGCGTCGCGGCGTCGACTCCACGTTGATAGGACTCGCGTGCTTTATCCGTCTGTTTGCTGCGTTCGTACGCGCGGGCCAGCATACCGTACGCGTTCCCCTCGTCATCGGCCGCAGTGAGATACCGCTCGAGCGTTTCGATCACCTTCGGGTCATCGCCGCCTTTTTCGTATTCCTTCGCCAGGCCAAACAACACCATCGTGTTGTTCGGATCGCTCGAAAGCATCTGTTCGAAGACTTCGATTCGTGATTGCATGGTCGTTGGTGTCAGAACCGCGAGCGGTCCGACCGGATCATTACGCAAGTTGAGTGTTCGATCCCGTCGCATCCACAACCCCACGCGGGCTGCCCGCGCGGGGACCCCGGTCCGCTCCGGGTTCTGACACGGCCTACTTCCCTATCATCAATTTCGCGATCGTTTGCAATTGCATATTCGAGGTGCCCTCGTAAATCGCGCCGATCTTTGAATCGCGCCAGTACTTCTCAACGGGATAGTCCTTCACATAGCCGTAGCCACCATACAGCTCGATCGCTTTCGACGTGATTTGTTCCGCGGCGCGCGAGGAAAACAGCTTGGCCATTGCCGCCTCTTTGACGAAATTCTGGCCGGCGTCTTTCATGCGCGCGGCGTTGTAAACCATCAAGCGCGCCGCTTCCAGTTCCGTGGCCATGTCGGCCAGTTGAAACTGGACACCCTGAAATTCGCTGATGCTCTTCCCGAATTGCTGCCGCTCTTTCGTGTAAGCCAGCGCCGCCTCGAGCGCGCCGCGCGCCAACCCAATCATCTGCGCGCCAATGCCAATGCGCCCTTCGTTGAGGGTCTCGATTGAAACTTTGTAGCCCTTGCCGATTTCGCCGAGCACGTTTTCCTTCGGCACCTTGCAGTCTTCCAGAATCAGTTCGGTGGTGGAGGAAGCGCGAATGCCGAGTTTGTTTTCTTTCTTGCCGACTGAGAATCCTTCGGTGGTCTTCTCAACGATGAAAGCGGTGATGCCGCGGTAACCAGCCTCAGGATTCACGTTAGCGAACAGCACGAAAATCCCGGCCTCTTTGCCGTTGGTAATCCAAAGCTTGCGGCCGTTCACGACGAAGTGATCGCCGGCATCGACTGCGCGCGTCTGCATCGCGAAGGCGTCGGACCCGGATCCGGCCTCGCTCAACGCGTAGGCGCCAACTTTTTCCGCCGCCAACTGCGATAGATATTTTTTCTTCTGCTCCCCGTTCCCCCAGCGAACGAAGGCGTTATTCACGAGGGTGTTCTGCACGTCGACCAGCACGCCGACCGAGGCATCGACCCGTGACAACTCCTCGACCGCGAGAATCGCCTGAAAGAAAGTTCCGCCCGCGCCGCCAAACTCCTCAGGGGTCTCAATGCCCATCAAGCCGAGGTCGAAACATTGCTGGATCAGGTCGGCATCCATCTGGCCCGCCTCGTCCATTCTTTCGACCCGCTTGCGGATTTCGCCTTCCGCGAACTCGCGCACGCTGTCGCGGAACATCTGTTCGTCTTCCGACAACGTGGTCAGCGGACGCGCAAAGGACTCTTCGATTGCAGTTTGGGTTTTAGTCATAACGATCGGGTCGCGGAAAAGGAATGACGATCTTGAATCGACATGATAATCAACGGCTCACTCAAAACGCAAAATCGCAAGTGGCATAGACTTGCCTCAAACTTCCGAAAAGGCAGCTTTCATTCACACCGGGCTTTAGCCCGGTGACAAGCAGAGCAAGGAACTAGCGAACCGTTTGAACGGTTTACGGTCTTCTCAAGCCACTCACGCGATGGCTACAAGGGACTCGCCCAGCAAAGGACACTGATAAACCGTTGAAACGGTTTCTCGAATATCCCGGTCTTTCATCACCGGGCTAAAGCCCGGTGTGAATGAGATTAAGGCTCTCAGACTTTCGCGGCAAAGCTATGAGACACCTTTCAATTGTCTGATTTTTCCGACGATCCGCGGCGCGCGACGCTCACTTATTCGTTTTACAAGGCTTCCTATTGGCGGAATGCCGTTTGTTTGGACATACCTTTCGCAATCATCTATTTTGTGATTAGGCAGCTCAAATCAATGACGAAAGATTCGGTCAAAAGACCCGGCAAGAAAGGGCTCACTCCGTTTGGCATCATCGCCTTCTTAGCCGGAATTGCCCTGTTTGCTTATTTCGTGCGCAAGGCGGGCGTGGGTCAGATACTCGAGGGAATCTCGAGACTCGGCGCCGGTTTCGTGCTGGTGATCGCCATCTCTTCGATTCGCCAAATCGTGCGCTCAATCGCGTGGACGCTTTGCATGGAACCACCATATCGTCTGCGGTTTCGCGATGCCATCCGCGCGCGCATCATGGGCGACGCAATGGGCAACGTCATTCCCTTCGCGGGATTTTTAGTTTCTGAGCCCGCCAAGCCCGCCTTGATTCGCGATCGCGTGCCTTTGACCGCCGGCATCTCAGCGCTGGCAATCGAAAATACTTTTTACGCACTGTCGGTGGCGCTATTCATCTTCTCAGGCATGACGGCGCTGCTTTTGAGTTTCAACGTGACGAAGGGCTTGCGAATTATCAGCATCGTCACGCTGGTCGTAATTGTAATTGTCATTGGCCTGGGAGCCTCACTCATTTTTAAACGCCTGAAGTTCATTAGCGGAACCGCTGGGTTCCTGCACCGGCGTGGCCTGGATGCCAAATGGATTGAGAAGACCCGGTCGATCGAAGAACGCATCTACGGATTCTATAGTCGAAACCAATCGCGATTTCTGCCGATCGTTTTGCTCGAAGCGTGTTTCCACCTGGCCGGCGCCACCGAAATTTATGTAGTACTTAGCTTCATTAGTCCTGATCAGCCCCCAACTTTTTTGACGGCGTTCATTCTCGAATCGGTAAATCGCGTGATCACCGTCGCGTTCAAATTCATCCCCCTGCGCATGGGTGTCGACGAAGCGGGCACTGGCCGAGTTTCAAAGGTGCTGCAATTTGCCGAGGTAACCGGCGTCACGCTCGCGATCGTGCGCAAAGCGCGTGATGTATTTTGGGCGGCAACGGGTATGATACTCCTGCTGCAACGCGGTTTGTCGCTGCGCGCCATCGCTCGGGATGCTGAACAGGCGCTGGCCAAGGAAGCCAAACTTGCGGTTTCCGCAAACCCTGCAAGCCAATCCAGCTAACTCAATGTCAGTTGCCGGTGTAAATTCAGCCAAAGGTGACGCGCTGTCTTCGTCGCGGGCGATCGGTTCAGTGCACAGCGGTGGCTTTGCCGTGTCGTGGCAAAAAACGGCGGTCATCGCGTTAGCCCTGATGATTCTCATCGGCGCGGGACTGCGTTTGAAAGGGCTGGGTGCGGTCGGGTTTGCCGAGGATGAAATAAACAAAGTCGAGGCCGCGCGCGCGTACGATCGCGGCGACTTTTCCGCCAATGCCGAGCATCCGATGCTGATGAAGCTGCTGATCTATGTGGCGCTTCGCGGCGCTCGCGCGTGGAATTCGCTGACCAGCCAGGCCGTTTCGGACGAAGCCGCGTTGCGATTGCCGAACGCCCTGTTCGGCGCGCTTACTGCGATTCCTTTATTGCTTTTGACGGCGGCCCTGTTCGATCTCAGCACGGGATTATGGGCGGCGGCTTTGTGGTCATTCGGCGTTACCGCCATCACCTACAACCGGATCGGCAAAGAAGACACGCTGATGGTCTTCTTCATGCTGTTCGCGTTCTATCTTTTCATCCAGGCGAAAAAAGTTGATCGGACTAACAACAAACTGGTGGCGCGCTTGCTGAACCTGAGCGCAGTCAGCTTCGGCCTGATGATGGCGTCAAAATATTTCCCGCATTATCTCGGGCTGAACATGCTGTATCACCATAATTACAGTGTGCGGCAGCCAAGACCGGAAGAGCCGCGCTGGAAAACGCCGCTCAGCTTTTTCATCATCATGGGCGTCGCGTTTGTGATCGCGAACCCGGCGATCCTTTTGCCAAAGGTGTGGAACTATTTGAACGCGTACTCCGGAGAACGGCTGCTGACGCACACCGGCTACCTGATGGGCGATAGCCTGTACAGGAACAACATTTCGCGATCGCCGTTCTGGGCCACTCCGGTTTACTTCTATCTTTTGTTTCTCGCGCTCAAGGTTCCGTTGGCGGTGTTGGCGACATCGATAATTGGGTTCTTCGTGAGCCTCCGACATTGGCGCAAGGCGAACTACGGTTTTGTCTTGTTCATGATCCTGTTTTGGATCGTTCCCTACTCGTTGATGGGCGCAAAGTGGCCGCGCTATTTGCTCTCGCTGGCGCCTTTCCTTTACATGGCTGCCGCCGTGGGGATTGTGTTTCTGATTCGCTGGGCGTCGTCCGCGTTCCGCAAATGGAATGCGAAAGGCGGAGTGACCGTAGCGGCGACCGGCTTGCTGTTGCTCCTGGTGGTGGTGGTGCCGGCCATTACGGCATACGCCAGCGCGCCGCACTACGCGCTTTACTCAAATGTGATTGGCGATCGCTACACGGCTTACTTCTTTCCGCACGATGAGTTTTACGACGACGGCTTGAGAGAGGCGATTCAGTTCACATGCGCGAGCGCGCCCACCGGCGCCGCGATCGTTACTGAAACGCCTGGTGTCGTCCGTTACTACTCGGAAAAATTCGGCCGGAGCGATTTACAGTCGCGTGTCATTTCGGATCCTGAGTTCACTGTTCCCGATCAAGCGCCCGCATATTTCATTCTGCAACGCGGCCGCACCTACTTTGAGAATCAGGAAAAGTTGAAGCAGGTGCGCGAGCGCTTTCCCCTCGTTTATGCGAGCTGCGTGCGCGGCTACACGGCGGCGGAAGTCTATTCGGCGCAAACGGGGGCCAGCGCCATTACGCATCCGTGCACTGACGCGAAACGATGAGAAAAGGTTCCCCGTTCACACCTCGCAACCGAGTCTGTCAGACTAATTGCAGTTGGGAAGGGTGGCTTGCCCCCGCTGTTGCGATTCGCTCAGTTAAGGATGCAGAAGCTTCTTGTAACCAGTAGTCAGTCATCCAACTTGCGGGGGCAAGCCACCCTTCCCAACTGCAGCTATTCCACCACGATACCTCGCTGAGGCGAGGTGTGAATGAAAGGGATTCGTGAAATGAAGAGATTTTTTGCGCTGGCGGTCTTGTTTCTCTTACCGGCTGTCGGGTGGATTGCTGATGGGCAACAGGCCCCACCGCGCGCGCACGTCGTCATCCTCAGTACCACAGACATGCACGGACGCATTTTTCCGATCGACTACTACACGAATAAGTACGACAACGTCGGGATCGCGAAGGTGGGGACGCTGGTCAAGGACGCGCGCAAGAGTAACCCGGATCTTTTGTTGATTGATTCGGGCGACACGATTCAGGGAACGCCCCTCGCTTACCTTCATAACCGGCGCAACAACAAGCCGCCCGATCCGATGATGCTCACCATGAGCGCGCTGAAATATGACGCCATGGCCGTTGGCAATCACGAGTACAACTTCGGATTGAGAGTCCAGGAGAAGGCCCGTAGTGAAGCAAGTTTTCCGTGGCTGTCGGCCAACACCTATGACACCCGTGTCAAAGGAGATCCGTCGAATTACCACAAGCCTTACATCATCAAAGAAGTCCAGGGCGTGCGCGTTGCGATTCTCGGTCTGACGACGCCGGGGATTCCGAATTGGGAGAACGTGCCTAATTACGAAGGCCTCGAGTTTCGCGAAACTGTCAGTGAAGCGAAGAAGTGGGTGCCGCTCCTGCGCAATGAAGGAAAGGCCGATGTCGTCGTGGTCGCAATGCACATGGGTGTTGAAGAAGACTTGCGCACGGGCACGCGCAGCCCTTCGCAGATGCCTAACGAAAATGCCGCACTCGCGATTGCGCGTGAGGTGCCCGGCGTTGATGTAATCCTGATGGGTCACACGCATCGCGACGTGCCGTCGCTCCTGGTGAACAACAACGTCATCAAAACTTACATGGACATTCCGAATCAGCGCACCTCGGGCTACTTCAACGAGGGCGTCTTACTGACGCAAGCCAATCGTTGGGCGAGTCACCTGGCGCGCGTCGATTTGTATCTGGAAAAAGGCGGCGACAATCGCTGGCACGTGATGGCTAAGTCATCGCGAACGATTCCGGTTACGGAAAAGACCGAGGTCGATCCGGAGATGGCGAAACTCGGTCAGCCTTATCACGACGAAACCCAGGCGTGGCTCGGTAAGACGATTGGCGAATCAGACAAGGAACTGACGGCCCAGGGCTGCCGGGCCAGGGACACAGCCATCATCGACTTGATTCATAAAGTGCAGCTTGACGCCGGCAAAGCTGACGTTTCAATGGCCGCCTGTTTCAATACGGAAGCGCGCATCTCGAGCGGCGCCGTGACGGTCCGTGAGATTGCGAGCCTCTACGAATACGAGAACACGCTGGTGACTTTAGAGCTGACGGGGCAACAGTTGAAAGACGCGCTGGAACATTCGGCGCGGTATTTTAAAGAGTATCAGGCGGGCAAGAGCCTGACTGAACTGGTTGATACGCGCATCCCGGGATACAACTTTGACATGGCTGAGGGAGTGACCTATGACCTCGATCTTACGAAGCCGTTCGGCCAGCGCATTCAGAATCTGAAGTTCAAAGGACAACCGTTGTCGCTGACACAGAAACTGCGCGTGGTCACGAACAACTATCGCGTGAACGGCGGCGGTGGCTTCACGATGTTCAAGAACGCGCCCGTGGTTTATCGCTCGAGCGAAGAAGTGCGCGAGCTCATCATCGATTGGGTCGAACGTAACAAGCGAATTCCCACCGAACCATCAAACAACTGGCGCATTGTAGGAGCGCAATAAGAACGCCCAATTCAAGCGTGAGCCTGCGCCCGCACAGCAGCCGATGTCAACAACGGTGAAACTCTGTCGCGTCTAAGAAAAAGCGGCGGCCCTCGCTATCTTGAGGGCCGCCGGCGATCGACTTATTCCGCAGACTAAGGCTGGCCGAACCGGCTGCGGTATTCCGTCGCGAGGAGGAAGGACCGGACCATCTCGGCGCGTTGCGCACGGCGGCGCGCCACCTCTTCAATCCTCACATCCTCGCCCGGAAAGCTGAAGCTGTTCATCTTGGTGAGCCAGAAGTCGAAGCCTACATAATTGGTGTCCGGGTGATCATTTGGATTGCGCCGGAGATAGCCAATGTACTGCATCAGGACGAAGGCGGGGTTGTATTGTTTGTTGTAGACCGAGCCAGAGTCGGCCACGCTCCGGAGGGCCGCTGCGCGTCCTTCGACCCCGCCGGCGCCGAACGCCGCTATCGCTCCGTTGCGCTCGGCAGTCGTGGGTGCAACTTCAGACTGCAGGAACAGCTTGTCGACGAAAGCTTGCGCAGTCATATCGGAAGGGAAGGCCGCAAGAAACTCTGCACGCTGCACCCACGCACGGGCGAAGTTTTGCTGGTTCTCAAGGAGCTTCTGTTCCCAGTTTCCCTGGCCCACTATCACACCCTCGCCCACGGTGCGTGTATCAGCCAGGAACTCGGTCATTCGCGGCATTCCGCGCGGGCGCGCAATCGAATCAAGGAAGCTAGATTTGTAGAAACGAAAGACCAGATAACCGGTTTGCTGAAATTCTATGGAAAAGAAGAATGCCTGCGAAACGTTGGTGCGCTTATTATCAATACAGCCAGCGTTTCCGCCACACGAAGTGATCTCTGACGTCCAGAATGCCAGCCCCGGCGCGTCGGCCTCGCGGTTGAGGAAGTCAAAGTAGTGGACGAAGGTGAAGGTCTGCGCGTCGTCAATTGGGTTTTGGGCACCTGTAGTTGTGTTCTGCGACACGGCGGCGCGCAGGATGCCCAGACCGGCGTGCGCATTGCTGTAGCCGATTAAATTCATTCTGCCGTTCGGACGTACGAGGATTTGCCCGGCCACGATCGGGTTCACAGCTCCGTTGTAATTTGTCACTGAAACGCTCAGCCTGCCGCGCCCGCCGCCCGCGCCGTCCATCCCCAGGTTGCCGAAAGATTGATCGGGTGTACCGTCCGGGTTGAAGCGAACGATATTTCCGCCTGTAAGGTTGTCGACGCCGAGTATCTTGCCGTCCGGCTGAATCGCTCTGATGCTCAGGCGTCCGCCGGAATTGAAGCCGCAAGTACCTCCCACGCACCCATTGTTCTGACGGATGCCGCCCGTGCCGAAAGTCGTGTCAAGCGATAAATCGTTCAACTTAAAGCGGGCCATTGTCGGTTGGTGTTGGGAACCAGCGGCTAGATTTTTATAAGCGCCGGACACAAGAATTTTGCTCGCGTCTCTGGTGAGAAGAACCGCGCTTGCGCCCTGGTCCTGAAAGTTGAAAGTCGTCTCGCTGTCGAGATGGCGCACCGTTTCAAGCTGGCCTGCAGCAGTCCAGCGCGTTACGACGAACCGATTTCCCGGCGCTTGTGAGCCGCTGCAAGTGGACACGCTATTAAATCCGACGGCGACAATTCGCCCGTCCGGCTGTAGCAGCACACCGTGGAAACTTCTCGGCGGAAAACAATTCGCGGGACCTTCGGGCGCAGTCCATCTGGCGATCCCGTTGGTTCCGAACGTTGAGTCGAGCGAACCGTTTGGATTTAAACGAACAACGATCGCGCCGTAACCTTGTGCGACATTGAAGCTGGCCCAATTGCGCGTCTCACCAACGAGGATGATTTTGCCGTCGGGCTGAATCGCCATATCGTAATAAATACCGCTGGTGCCAAACGTCTGCCCGTTACTTACGACTCCGGTTTGGAAAATCACTTTACCCGGGTCGAGTTGCGCATTTTGGGTGGAGCCGGGCCAATTGTAAGTAAGTGTTCCGCCGCCGAACGTCGAGTCGAGTGTGCCGTTCGGGTTGTAGCGCATTACGCAGGCGTCAACTCCAAACGCCTGAGAAGTCGAAGTGGGCTCGACCATGGTGCATTGCCCGGCAAAGACGATTTTGCCGTCCGGCTGAACTTTCAAAACAGACGGGGTATCGCTTCCGGTTGCGCTGTTGAATCCGGTGTGAAAATTGGTGCGGACATATCCGCCCGTTCCGAAAGAAGTGTCCACCGCGCCCGACGCGGTAAATTTTCTCAAATAAAAATCTCCTTTCGGAGCGTTGTCAACGTGTCGCCCGCCAGCGATGATTGAGCCATCCAGCAGCAATTCGCCCGTGTGGAAATACGTTTGAAATGTGTCCGTTGCCGGAGGAACCGGAGTTTCGGGGTCAACGTAATAGCCCCGCGGAGTGGCAAAGCTGGTGTCGTAGTCACCGACCAAAGGCGATTGCGCCCAAACGGCCGGTCCGCGCGCGCTCGATGCGTAGAGCACACAGCCCGTGACCAACAGCGCAGCGATGCCGATTAGGCGGAGACGAAGACTAGTTCTTTGCCTGGTAAATTTTGCCGATTTAAGTGCTTTCATGTTTCCGGATCTCCTTATGAGGTTTGGATTCACATACACACGCGGCGCGCGGCGGAGGAAACTGACACGAGTAAAGAAATAATTTTTGAGGCAAAGACTTTCGCGTTAATATCCCGAATATCTCGGCGAACCCGGGGAGGGTTGAAGATCGGATGAGCGGCGATGCGCAACACGACGTCACGCAAATTCTGAACGACTGGAGCGGTGGCGACCAAAAAGCACAGGA
Organism: Pyrinomonadaceae bacterium; assembly: GCA_036277115.1. Classification (NCBI taxonomy): domain Bacteria; kingdom Pseudomonadati; phylum Acidobacteriota; class Blastocatellia; order Blastocatellales; family Pyrinomonadaceae; species Pyrinomonadaceae bacterium. The sequence continues at coordinate 767,667 of DASUNM010000027.1, read as the reverse complement.
GCGCCTGATGCCCTTCGTCTATGACGAGTTGCGGCGCCTGGCGCGCTCGTTCCTGGTAAAAGAGCGCGGCGATCACACCCTGCAGCCGACGGCCCTGGTCCACGAGGCTTATGTCCGTCTGGTTGACCAAACCCGCGTCAACTGGCAGAACCGCGCGCACTTCTACGGCATTGCAGCGAGAATGATGCGCCGCGTGCTTGTTGACCATGCGCGCGCCCACGCTGCCGAGAAACGCGGCGGCGGCGCGATTCGGCTTTCAATCGACGACGTGCAAGTCCCGCTCGAACAGCGCGCGGCTGATTTCGTCGCGCTCGACGAAGCGTTGGAGAAGCTGTCGCAATTCGACAAACGCAAAGGCAAGGTTGTCGAGATGCGTTTTTTCGGCGGGCTGAACGATGAGGAGATCGCCGAAGTCCTCGGCGTCACCACCCGCACCGTGCTGCGAGACTGGAAGAAAGCACGACTCTGGCTCTACCGCGAACTCTCAACGTCAGAACCGCCTGCGTCAGCGGGCGGGTAAGGGTTTAAGTCAGAAGCGGGCGGGTAATAGTCAGGTTAGGGCAAAACAATTGATAATACCGACCCGCTTCTGAAGATACCCGCCCCTGACGCAGGCGGTTCTGACCTGTGTCACTTTTCACTCACGAATCACGCGTTTGTGTGCAGTAATGCGAAGCGAGGAATGGAGCAAGATCGAAGAACTGCTGGACGCCGCGTTGGAGCTTGAATCCGACGAGCGTCAAGAGTTTCTCGACGGGTTAGACTCGCCGGATTTACGGCGCGAGGTCGAATCCCTGCTCGCCTGCGAGAAGAACACAAACGGCTTTCTCGATGCCCCGGCCCTGGCCCTTTCGGCGGATTTTTTCGACCAGGACCGGGACGAGCGGGTGGGGCAGACGGTTGGTAACTATCGCATCATTCACGAGATCGGTCGCGGCGGCATGGGCACGGTTTTCCTGGCCGAGCGTGCTGACGGCGAGTTCGAGCACAAGGTGGCGCTCAAGGTCGTTCGCCGCAGCTTCGCTGACACTGAACTCAAGCGACGCTTCCGCCGCGAGCGCCAAATACTTGCTTCGCTCAATCATCCGAACATCGCGCGCTTGATGGACGGCGGCGTTTCCGATGACGGCGAGCCCTATCTGGTGATGGAATATGTCGAAGGCGCACGCATTGACAACTACTGTCAAGAAGGCAAACTCTCAACCCGCGAAGAGCTGAGATTATTTCTCGAAGTCTGCCGCGGCGTCTCATACGCGCACCAGCACCTCGTCGTCCATCGTGACATCAAGCCTTCTAACATTCTGGTCACAAAGGACAGCGTACCGAAGCTTTTAGACTTCGGTATCGCCAAGCTGATTGACGAGGAGCAAACGGGCGAGCACACGCGCACCGAAATGCGCGCCTTCACTCTTGAATATGCCTCACCGGAACAGGTCAGTGGCGCGCCAGTCACTACGGCCTCGGATGTGTACTCCCTGGGCGTTCTGCTCCGCGACCTCTTGCACGGAACAAAGCGCTCGCCGGACAAAAAAATCGCAAGCGTCGAGTTGGAAAATATCGTCGCGATGGCGCGGCGTGAAGATCCTGCACGCCGCTACGCTTCAGCGGTCCAGTTGGCCGAAGACGTGCAGCGGTATCTGGATGGTTTGCCGGTTCGCGCTCAGAAAGACTCGTTCTCTTACCGCGCGGGAAAGTTCATAAAGCGAAATAAGATTGGCGTGGCGGCGGCGGCCATCGTATTGGCTACGCTCATCGGCGGGATCATCGCCACTGTCTGGCAGGCGAGGCGAGCCACTCATCAGGCGCGAATCGCCGCCGAGCAACGCGACCGTGCGCGCCTCGAAGCGGCCAAAGCCGCGCGCATCAACCAATTTCTGCAGTCTATTTTCGCGTCGGCCAATCCGCATTGGTATTCGTCGGGCTTCGGACAGCGCGGCGAGATCAAAGTAGTTGACGTGCTCGAGCAGGCGGGCCGAAGGATTGATGCCGAGTTGAAAAACGAGCCGGAGATTCGCGCCGAGCTGCATCACACCGTCGGGACGACTTACCTCTCACTCGGCCGGCATGAGCCGGCCCAGACGCACTTTCGCGCCGCGTTGGACGCTTATCGCGGACTCTACGGCGAGCAACACCCGGAAGTCGCGGAGGCTCTGTATTACCTGGCTGCGTCAGTGCACGCCAGCAGCGATTTCCCCGCCGCCATCGCGCTTTTTCGTCAAGCGCTCGAAATGTTCCGCGCGGTTGATCCGAACAATACCAACGTCCCTTATCTTCTGGCAGACTTTTCAAGTTCTTTGAATCGCGTGGGCGAGAGGGTGGCGGCGGAACAGGCGGCGCGTGAGGGCTTGGATTTGGCGCGGCAGAGATACGGCGACGAGCACGTACTGACCAATGGCCTGGTCGCCACGCTGGGTTTCCTTTACATGGCGCGGGGGGATCTCAGTCAGGCCGAAACTTACTTCCAGACTGCGCTCGCTAACTTGAATCGGACGCCGAACGGGAAAATGTCATCACCACAGACACTGGAGGGTCTCGGAAACCTCGCGATGTACAAGGGCGAGTTCGGGCGAGCCGAAAAGTACTTGGGCGAAGCGCTCGACATTTCCCGCCAGACCCACAATGAAACGCACCCGACGCACATTAATATCCTGCTCTGGCTCGCGGAGATTCATTACGTTCAGGGCGCATACGCGGACGCCGAACGAGAGGCCGCGTCGGCGCTCGACCTGCTGCGTCGCAGCGCCTTCCGCAAATCCCAGTACCAGTTAAGAGGGCTGATCCTGTTGAGCCTGACTCACGCCAGAACCAACCGCCCCGCACGCGCCGCCGCCTATCTGCGAGACGCGCTCGCGCTGCTTGATGACGTCCCCTACGGAGAGAAATTCGCGAGCGGGATTCTGTTAGCCGAAGCTCTCGTGTTGATGAAACGCGAGGACGAAGCCAAGACGCGGCTTACGCAAAACTATGAGTATCTCGCTCGCACCCACAGTGAACAGCACCCGGAAGCCGTCCGCGCGCGTAAATTGCTCGAGAAACTTGGCGCACCTGGAGCTTCTGCTTTTACACAGGAGAGGTAAGATGGGCCGTCAACCGCTGAAGGGTGAGCTGATCCATCGAACAACGGCCCTACGAACTTATTTTATGCGGCCGTTACGGGCCGAAGCGCTGCCGGTATTCGGTGGAGAGAAGAAAGCGTTCACCATCTCCGCCTGTATGAAGTTGCCGTTGTGGCTGTTCAGGCTCGTGAGAAAGAAAAACGAACTGAGCGATCAACACTGGCGAAATTGTAGGCGCGCAGTAACACGCGCGGACAGTTCGTCAGCTTACTGCGTAAAACGATTCCGGTATTCGGTCGAGGTGATGAAAGCCTTCACCATCTCTGCCTCGACGAAATTCCCGTTGAATGAATTCAGCTTGTTCAACCAGAACTCGTATCCCGAATAGTCGCTGTCGCGACCTTCGTTCGGATTGCGACGAAAGTATCCAAAGTACTGCATGAGCACAAAGGCCCGGTTCAACTCGGCCTGGTAGAGGTCGCGATCTTCAGCCACCTGCCGGAGCGCCTCAGCCCGGGCAGTCGTGTTGGCGGTATTGTTCGCGCCGCCGAACAACGCGACCGCAGTGGCGATTTCCGCGGGCGACAGAACGCGTCCGCCATTCTGATCTAGTTTGTCCACGAATTCCGCAGGCGTCATCGAGGTGGGAAAGGCGGCGGCGAACCGCGCACGCTGCACGAATTGCTTCACAAAGTTCTGCTTGTTGTTTTCGAGGACCGCGGGCCAGCCCGTTTCGCGCACGATAACGCCTTCAGCAATCTGCTGCGCGTCAACCGACAGCTCGTGCCAGCGCACGATGGGGACTGTCAACTGATGCGGACCACCATTCGTTGAAGATCCAGTGGCATCTCCGTAAGCAGCTTTATAAAGCCGCTCAACCAGGAAAGCGGTCTCCTGATGTTCAATGGACAGATAGAATGCCGCGGAAACGTTGACGCGCTTTACCTCTATGCACGGCTGGTTGCCGGCGCAGCCGGCGATTTCGTTGCTCCAAAAATTGAAGCCATCCGCGTCCGGCTCGCGCGCCAGGAAATCCACATATTGTTGGTGCACAAAGTAACTGGTGTCGTCGAGATTGCCGGGCGTCACGTTCACCAGCGCCACGGTTAGCTGGCTGTTCACGTTGGCGGCCAGATCGACGCGGGTGTCGCCATTAAGGTCCGCGACCACCACGGAAATGCTGCTGCTGCCCTGGACCTGATCGCCGGCGTCCTGGAAGGTACCGTCACCAACTCCCAGCATGATTTGCAGCGCCTGAGCGCTGAAGACGCCGGAGGCCACGAGATCGAGCTTTCCGTCCCCGTTCAGGTCTCCGATTTTTACATCAGGAGCCGTGTTGCGAAAGCGAAAACTGAAACTGGGTGCGCCGAACGTTCCGTCCCCGTTTCCCTTCATGATCTTCAGCAGCTCATCAACTAAAGCCAGATCAAGTTTTCCGTCTCGATCAAAATCCCCAGTGATGATTGAATACGGGCCGGTGCCGGGATCACTCGACGCACTGCTGGAACTTAAAGGCGGGTGAAAAGTGCCATCTCCTTTCCCGCGCAGCACCATGACCTTTTTCTCGCTGCGGAGTTGCGGAATCAGATCAGCGTTGCCATCGCCGTTCACATCGGCCACGGTGAGGGTGCCGGTAAGATGTACCAGCGCATAGCTCACCGGGTTCTGAAACGTACCGTTCTTGTTATTGATTAAGACGGCTACGTTATTGTTGCCGTCCAGCAGCGCCAAGTCCGGCCAACCGTCCCGATTGAAGTCGGCTGCGCGAACATTAGTCGGGTACCTGCCGATGGAATAATTCACCGCGTCCACAAACGAACCATCACCCTTGCCGGCAAACATACTGATGGTAGCGGCGTTTGGATTTGTAGTTACCAGATCAAGCTTGCCATCGCGATTAAAATCCCCCGTCGCCAGATAATACGGAGCGGCTGTTTGGTGGTACTTCATCGGTGCGCTAAAGGCGCCGGCGCCATCTCCCAACAGCATCACCACGTCGTTGTTCTGAACGTCGCCCGCAACTAAATCCATCTTGCCGTCGCCGTTGAAATCACCCGAAGTGATTACGTAAGGAGCACCCGCGGGGTAAGTGGCCGGCGAAGTGAACTTCACGGGTTGAGCCGATGCCGTTGACGCCGAAGTCGCTGTCAGACAGATCAGCAACACCAACTTAAATCTATTCATGAGTATTTCTCCTGAGGTTGCTTTGGGCTGCAACCGGTAGCGTTGCCCGGGGGCCCTAATTTACACCAAGTTGGGTTTGGATGAGGAGCGAAATCCCGCCGGATCCACGAATTTTCCTGCCCTAGTTCAAAAAGTTCAGGCCGTCGCTTTAGCGCGGTGATCGATCCGTGAAACGTTTTAACCGTTTCTGGTTGTTGATGCGAAGCGTGATACCGGGCTAAAGCCTCGGTGTGAATGAGAACGGTTAGTGCCTGGCGTCAGAAGACTTTTGAGGTAAAGCCTGTGAACAACGTAAGAAAGTTTCGCGGCGGCGCATAGATTAACCACCCGCTACCGCAGATGGCTCTGACAGCGCCGTGAGCAGCTTCTCGTGAATTCCACCGAACCCGCCATTCGACATGACCGCGATCACATCGCCTGAGCGAGCCTCTTTACGCAACTGCGCGACGATGTCATCGACTTCAGTGATGGCGTGGGATGGTTTGCCCGTCGCCGCGATGTCTTCAATCAGTCTTTCAATGTCGAGCACTCCACCCATTTCAGCCGCGCGCTGCGCATCGTAAACGCGCGAGACAATCACGTAATCAGCCGGCGCGAAGGCATCAACATAAAGGTCCTGAAAGGTGGCGTGACAGGACGTGCGCGAACGCGGTTCGAACACGGCCACCAGCCGGCGGCCGGCGTACTTCGTGCGCAGCGCCGCAAGAGTCTCGCGCACCGCCGTGGGATGGTGGGCAAAATCGTCGATGATAGTTACGCCGCTTACTTCCCCGCGCACTTCACAGCGGCGACGGACGCTTTGGAAGCTCGCGAGGGCGTCAGAGATCGATTTGCGGTCTGCGCCCCAGGCGTCAGCGGCGATGATCACCGCCAGACAATTTCTTACGTTGAACTCACCGATTATCGGCGTCTGAAACTCGGCCCACGGCGCTCCTTCACGGAGAACCCTAAAGTGTGTCATGCCGCCGGCGTAACGAATGTCGCGCGCCTGCCACTTCGCATCTTCGCAGGTGCCAAACGTTTCCAGTTGGGTGAAAAGCTTCTCACCAAAAGACCCGACGACGTCACGCACGTGCGGACTGTCCCAGCCGGCAATCAACTTTCCGTTGCCGGGGACCAGATTCATTAACCGCCGGAATGCCAGTTTCACCGCATCGAGATCTTTGTAAATGTCCGCGTGATCGAATTCGATATTGTTGACCACGGCGATTTCGGGCAGGTAGTGCATGAACTTCGGACCTTTGTCGAAGTAGGCCGTGTCGTATTCATCGCCTTCGATGATGAAGTAGTCGCTTTCGCGCACGCGAAAGCTGACGCCGAAATTCTGCACCACGCCCCCGACCAGAAACGACGGATTCAGGCCGCACTGATCGATTACCCAGGCGGCCAGACTTGTCGTAGTTGTCTTGCCATGCGTGCCGGCGATTACCAGAGACCGGCGGCCGCGAATGAACTCTTCTTTGACGACTTCAGCTTGAGATCGATAAACAAGCCGCCGGTTCAATGTCTCTTCAACTTCGGGATTGCCACGCGGGATCGCATTCCCTACGATGACGCAATCAGGTATTCCCCTCACCGCAAGCGGGGAGGGGTTAGGGGTGGGGTTAACGGAGTTGTCGACCTCTCCCCCAACCCCTCTCCGCTCGCGGAGAGGGGAGAAATACAGATGCGCCGGTTTGTAGCCACGCATGATCGGAATGCCCAGACTCTCGAGCATCGTGGACATCGGCGGATAGACGTGCTCATCGGAGCCAGTCACGTGATGGCCGCGCGCTTGCAGCATTCCCGCAAGCGAAGCCATCGCAGTTCCGCAGATGCCGATTAAGTGGTAGTGCATGCTTTAGGTAGTTAATGCTCGGCGAGATGTGACGAATTACGCCGTGACAGCAGCTGCTGAATTGGAAACCGTAGCGATGTCGTGACTAACCATGTCTTTCACAAGTGCCTCGAAATCATGTTCCGGCGCCCAGCCCAAAACGGTGCGCGCCTTCGTTGCGTCGCCAATCAACGATTCGACTTCCGCGGGGCGATAGAAGCGATCGTCCTGCACCACATAGTCGCGGTAATCAAGGCCCGCCTGCCCGAACGCTAATTCACAAAACTGCCGTACGGTGTGCGATGCGCCACTGGCAACCACAAAATCGTCAGGCGTGTCCTGCTGCAACATCAGGTACATTGCGCGCACGTAATCCTTTGCGTGTCCCCAGTCGCGCCGCGCTTCAAGGTTACCAAGACTGAGATCCTTCTGCTGGCCGGCTTTGATGCGCGCCACCGCCGCGGTGATTTTCCGGGTTACAAATTCGAATCCGCGACGCGGGCTTTCGTGATTGAACGATATGCCGCTGACGCAGAACATGTCGTAGGCTTCGCGGTAATTACGCGTGAGATCGAAACCGGCAACTTTGCTGATGCCGTACGGCGAGCGCGGATGAAACGGCGTGGTTTCTTTCTGGGGTACTTCGCGCACCTTGCCGAACATTTCTGACGAACCGGCGAAATAAAAGCGGCAGCGTGGTTGAAGCTCACGCAGCGCTGCCAGAATGTAGTGCGTGCCGTTGATGTTTGTGTTCATTGTCGAAAAACCGTCGGCAAAGCTTTCGGCAACGAACGATTGCGCGGCCAGATGGTAACACTCGTCGAATTGGTTGCGGCTGACGACGTTGAATATGCTTGGATAACTTTCCAGGCTCGCGGGGTGCAACATCACTTTGTCGAGCAAGTGTGAGATTCGCGTGAAGCGGCGCTGGGGATCTTCCATCGCCACGCGCCGAACCAAGCCGTGCACCTCGTAACCGAGGTCGAGCAGGTGCTCAGCGAGATAACTTCCGTCCTGGCCCGTTATCCCAGTAATCAAGGCTTTCATTTTAGTTTTATTAAGGAATCAGGTTCCGCTCCGCGTTTGCCGGAGGCCGGCGAGATATATGTCCAGCAATAGCTGAATCTCCTCACGAGGCCGGCTGCGACTGGTCCGCCAGATCTTATGAAAAAACATCACCAGACTGCCAGCGGCAAGGTTCCCGATGGCGTGAATTCGCGATAAGCATCGTCGTTGAAAATCCAGGCTGGATTCAGTTTGTGCGCGCAGCTTGCCAAGAGTTCCCCAGCGTTGCAGAGAAAATGGACTGCCTTGATGGACGATTTCGGCGTCAGGCTCGAACACTACCCGCCAACCGCCGCGTCTCATGCGCAGGCACCACTCATTATCCTCAGCGTACATGTGGAAACGTTCATCAAGCGAGCCCACATCGTCAATCATTTCGCGTCGCGCCAGCAGCGCCGCGCCAAAGAGCATCGGGACATCCCGCCGCCGCGCGTGATCCCAATGTCCGCCCAGCAGCAGTTCACCACGTAACCTCTTTGGCAGCAACCGCCAAAGACCCAGACCCGCAGTCAGAATCTCCCATGGCGTGGGCGGATTACGCCACACGCTGTGCTGCAAACTGCCATCCGGATTCAACAAACGCGGTCCGCAGGCGCCGATGCGCTCGTCGAGATGCAAAGTGTTTATGAGAGTGTCGATGGCGCCTTCGGTCACCTGAGTGTCCGGATTGAGCAGGAACAACATGTCGGACTTGCTCTCGGCAATGGCCTGATTGTTCGCCCGGCTGAACCCGACGTTTTCAGAATTCTCGATTAGGTGCAGTTTAGCTGGGACGTGCGCAGCCAGCCCCTCAGATTTCAGCCACTTCACGCTGTCGTCAGACGAGGCGTTATCGACAACGAAAATATCGAAAGGTACGCTGGGCGGAAACCGGGCCACGCTTTCGATACATTGGCGCAGCAATTCGCCGCCATTCCAATTAACGATAATGAAAGATAATTGGGTTGTCATTGGCCCAAAACGCTGAGGGATGTTTACGCTCCGGATGACGTGGCATCCTGATGGTCTGATTGAATCATTCCCGAGTCATGATTGTTGCAGAAAGAGCTTTTGAAGTAAATTAACCGTTCTTCGCAGCCGGCTCTCTGATTTCAATTGGCATTCAAGAGGTAAGTCGCCGTTCGTACCTGTAGCCCATGAGCTCAAAACCCGTCGAAATCCTGAAGGCAATGGCCCGAAGAATTGTTCCCGAGCCGCTCAAGCGGGGCCTTTTCAGAAGCGGCTACGCCCTGATGTCGGATCGTCAGCGCGATGAAACCCGAAGGGCCTTCCAAATCGCGTCGATTGAATCAAGCTTGCGAAACATGCGGGCGCTCGGATTCTGTCCCGCGCAAATCGTTGACGTGGGCGCATACGTTGGCGGCTGGACGAAGATGGTGAAATCAATCTTTCCCGAAGCGAAGGTGTTGATGATCGAGGCGCAAACTCTCAGGGAAAATGATCTGCGGCAAGTTTGCGCGCAATTTCAGGGCGACGTGGCGTACCGAATAAGCTTGCTGGGAGCTGAGTCCCGCGACCGCGTTCAGTTTTATGAACTTGAAACCGGCTCGTCTGTCATGTTCGAACAAAGCAGCATTCCGCGATCGACCGCCGAATATCCTATGCGGCCTTTGGATAGCGTTTCCCGGGAAGCCGGCTTTGAAAAAGTGGATTTTCTGAAGCTTGACGTCCAGGGTTATGAGCTCGAAGTTCTGAAGGGCGCACACTCCACGCTGCAAAATGCGCAAGCGGTTTTGATGGAAGTCTCGCTGATGGGAGTAAACAAGGGGGCGCCGCTGGTGAATGAGGTGCTCCAGTTCATGGCGGAGCGCAACTTTCGTGTCTATGACATCTGTTCGTTTATCAGAAGGCCTCTTGATAATGCATTGTGGCAGTCGGACCTGATTTTTTTGCGCGCTGATTCTACGCTTTTGAGCAACGAATCTTTCAACTAGAGATGGGACGAGATGGGTCGCGTTCCAGTCAGAAACCGACGCGACTGGAAAACCAAATTCCCTTGTCAGCTTGTGACGAGACTTCGAACTCGCGTGCGGCCGCCGGTCTCATCTAATTCCAGCTTGCCAAGTTCAATGTGACGGTCGTATTGGTGAAGGACGTTCGCCACGCTGCCGTCGTTATTAAGGACGCGGCCTTCATCGTCGATAGGTGTGGGGAGATCGACTGTCTTGCCCATGGTCAACACCGGAGCAGCGCCGTTGGGAAACACGTGAGCGCCGTTTAGCTTGCCCATATAGAGCAGATAGTTGTGCACGCCCTGATCCATTCCGGCCGGATGAGATTTGAGCTGCACCATCTCGTCGACCATCAGCTCAAGATAGCGCATGATCGCGTCATAACTTCCGACGGTGACTCCGGAACAGGAAACCAGTTTACCGCCAAAGGCCCGCAAGGTCTCTTCACCAAAACCGCTTCGCAACCAGTTTGAGTTGTAAGGACAGTCGGCAATCACCTGACGATCATCTTCAAGAAAACAATTGAGCTCGGCCGGTGAGTCAAAATCAAATGGGTCGCGCTGGAAGATGACGTCTCGCACATCGGCGAGCATTACCTTGTCGTACTTGCCGCGATTCTGTGAGAGAAAAAGGTAATAGAGCGGATAGCGCACGCAATAAACGTTGAAGGTTGCGGCAGCCAGCCGGCATTTGGCGAGCGCGGGATCGGGTTTTCGATCAGACAGCCAGCCGACCATGCGGGCATAAAGTCGATAAATCGGATAAACGCGATTCAAAGGGCTCTGGGAAATCTTACTGAGCAGAGTACAAAAATGTACCCGCCTGAAACCCAGATTTATGCGGCCCATCGTAAACGGAGTTAGGATCACGTCATATTGGCGCAGAGCATCCAGACTGTCTTGATCGATGTCCGAATGCATCAGGCAGATGTCGCCGTCGTATCCCGTCGAGCGGAGAGAGGCCACAAAGGGGCGGATCTGCTCGAAGCTATAATTCTTTACCAATCCCAGCACTAAATTCTTCACGGTCGTTCACTCCTTGAACTGCGTTCGTTCTCGGACAGATTGCAATGTTGGCGAGGAAGCGTGGCATGCCTGACCAATATTGCTCCAAATTCTATCGCAGGCTGGCGGCGATGTAGAGCAACGATAAGCACCCGACGCCAGGCATGTTAAAGTGATGCCACTCAAGCTGGTTGTGAAACCCGCAGGATCCCGAGCAAAAGTCATGGGAATGCGACAGTTGAACGCCTCTGATCCAATCCTGAAGCCGCAAATGGTCTCGCGCCGGCTTCCGCTGAATTTCGACGAAAACGATCGGCAACTGTTCGCACACGAACTGGAAAAAGTTATCCCAGAGACGTCTCTTCTGGAATTGCACGACGTCCGAATCAGCTCTGACGGGTTGTTGTTCAAAGACGGAAAGATTCTTAAAGAATCCTTTGCTTTCCCTTTTCTGCTTGACGAGTGGAAGAAACGCAGCAGAGTTAAGTTTATCGCCAGCAACTATCTTTTAAGAAAAACTCGAAAGCTCGATAAGACGGCCTTCTGGATCGTTGATCAGTGGAGCAGTGGTTATTTCCATTGGCTTTCGGACGCGCTCAGCCGGCTCACGCTGATTCGCGCGAATTTGCAGGATGAGATCTTACTTTTGCCTCATCACTATGCCCAATTTGATTACGTGCAAGCTTCTTTAAAGAGTTTTGACGTGCAAAACGTAGAGTTCATTGCACCTCATGAAGTAGTCAGATGCAAACGGCTCCTGCTCCCGACGCCCATCGCTCCTTCAGGACATTTTCGCGAAGAGATAATTCGCGGCGTTCGCAAGCAATTACTCGATTACTTTACTGAACCCTCCGCACTTGCCAGGAGAGTTTATATTAGTCGCGCGCACGCGCCGAAAAGACGGATCGTGAATGAAGCTGAAGTCAGCGCAGCTTTGCGCAAATTTGATTTTGAGATAATTCACGCCGAAGACTTAGGCTTCGCTGAGCAAGTAAGATTGTTTTCACAAACCCGCTATCTAGTCTCAAATCACGGGGCGGGTTTGACTAACATGCTCTTCCTGCAATCGGGAGGTAGCGTGCTGGAGCTTCGTCACAAGACCGACCGGGTTAATAATTGTTATTTCACTCTGGCTTCCGCCCTCAACCTGAAATATTTTTACCAGACGTGCGATCCCTTGCCAGATGGTGAAGACGCACACACGGCAGATCTGTTTGTTAACGTCGAACAGCTTGCGCGCAACCTTGATCAAATAATCGGTAAGTAGTCCGGCCGCCTACGCTTTCAGCTTTAGGCTTTGATTAGCGCCGCGGTCGCCTCTAACCAGATCTTTAGAGGCGCTGGCAAAGCCATTTGAGTAACGATGGTAGCGCCCCGAAGTTAGCTCTTTCAACACCACCGCGAATCTGCCCGTAAGCGTGGCCGGGAGCTCACTGCGCGCACGTAAATGCCTGCGCCGGCTTTCGAGATCGGCCAGCGTCTCTCTCGGGACCATTAAATTATCTGCCCGACCCAGTCTTTGGCTCACCACGTCGATAATTGCCGTTAGTTCGGAATAGGAATTCTGTTGGTTTGCGGCACGTTGGATAACCTCAACCAGAGGCACTCCCGTTTTTTCGTTGACGCGTCCGACCGGGGCGCCGATTTGCTGCTCGCTATGCTGGCGGTAGAGGATCAGCGGTTCATCGATGAACTCCACTTCGGCAACCGCGGCCACCATCAACGCAATCCATCCATCGTGAATCATGGGAAGACTCGTCGGGATGGGAAGGATAAGATCGCGGAACTTCGAGCGGAAAGCCATGGTTGCGCCGGTCACGCTCCACCCGGGCAACAACACATCAAGCGCGCGACCTTCCCTGATTAATTGTCTTTGCTTTTCGCTAAAGCCCACCTGGTTCCACATTCGCTGGCCGACTGGGTGCAATTTCTCGTCAACGATTTCGGCATCGCTAAAAACCAGTCCAACGTCCGGACGCTTTGCGAATTCGACTTCGAGCAAACGAAGTTTCTCAGGCTTCCACACGTCATCCTGATCGGCGAACACGATCAGTTCGCCGCTACAGAGCCCGGTGGCCTTTTCAAAATTTCTGGTCGAACCGAGATTCCGATCATTAAGGTGCAGATGGACGGGGAATGAAGAGTGACGGGCGAAGTTCTCGATGATCGTTATCGTCTCGTCGGACGAGCAATCATCGCAGATCACCAGCTCGTCAGGCGGCCGTGTTTGTGAAGCAATGCTGTCCAGTTGCGCCTGGAGGTAGCGGGCACCATTAAAAGTGCACATGGCCACCGACAACCTGTTCACAACTTGGTTCAAGAAACTTTCCCTGCTTTGTTAAGGTGATGGCCGGCCCAAATCCGGGTGAGCAACATCTCATTCCTCGAAAAAATTTATTTTCGCGCCCCTGACTAATATCCTGAGCCAGTCATCTCCCGCTTTGCGCGGAATAATCCCGCGCCGATTTTACGATGGGTTTAAAGAGCGTGTTTGCTAATCGCCCCGGTGAGATAAAAGGCGCGATCAGGGCCCCGGCAAACAACTTTGCTTTCCACCTTAGCCTCGGCGCAAACCAGGTGGCTCTCATCAGGTGTACTGTGGCGCTCAACGAATTTGGCGGATGTGGCTGGCTGACTGCAAACTCGGCTTCTTCCTGCGCGCGAAGCTCCTGATTAAGCCCGCGGATCTCCTTGCTTTCGATGGAGCCGGCGAGTTTCTTTCGGATCCGCTGTCCAGCCTTATGCATTCGCCGGCGATTCTGGCTGGAACTGGTCGAGTGAATTCGGATCAGCACACCAGTGTCTTTCAATTCAGCAAATTGAAAACGAGCGCCGGCAAGCGCACACCGCAGCCAATAATCCCAATCCTCCGCCGGTGGCAGTCCTTCGTCGAACAGGCCAACTTTTTCGCTCAGGCTGCGCCTCATCAGCGGCGCGCTGATGACCATGGTATTTTTGCGCACCAGCGATTCCAATAAAGCGCTGCCACTGCCGGAAATCTGGGGCCACGAATGATTGTCGGGCATTGTCCAGCTTAGGTGTTCATTTTTTTGCGTCGTGAAATAGTTTGCGCTTCCGTAAACGAGGTCAACGTCGGGATGGCTGTCCAGATAGCTCACCTGTCGTTCCAATTTATGCGATTCCAGTAGATCGTCAGCATCGAGGAACTGAATGTGCCGGCCTGCACTCTTTTGCAGGCCAACATTCTTTGCGGCAGCTTGAAGCCGGGTTTGCTGCTGAGGAAAATATTTGATTCGTGAATCACGTTCGCAATAAGCTTTTACAACCTCGGCCGTGTTGTCAGTTGAGCCGTCATCGACAATGATGCACTCCCAATCGGTGAGCGTTTGCGCCCGCAGGCTGTCCAGTGTTTCACCAATTAGCCCGCCGTAGTTGTGCGTCGGAATGATGACGCTGACGAGCGGACGTCTACCTTCTTCGGACTCGGCAGCGTTCACTGTGGATTTGAGCGGCATGCGCGCAATTCGGACTAAACTGGTTTTTGGTTATTCACTGGCCAGCCGATCGTAAAACGCAGTCACTCGCGTGCGCACTTCATCACGATTGGCAATGCGATTGACCAGTTCCAGATTACGTTGCGCGGCAGCGTCAACCAGTGTGTCATCCGTCATCGCCCTTACGAGTGCGCCGGCAATTTCTTCAGGATACAGGTTGCGCGCGAAAAGTACGTTCTGTTCTTCCTCAACCACCCCCAGGATCGTCTCCAAAGGCGAGACAATAGGCAGGGCGCCTGCGGCCATCGCCTCGAACATGGAATTTGGCGTTCCGTCCACGAGCGACGGAGCAAGCATTACGCGGGCACGGGTCATCGCCCGAAGCGCCTCAACCCTCGGAACCCGGTCGCGAAGGCGACACGACCGGCGCATGTGTTCGGGGAGCGTCCAGTAATACATTTTTGTATCGGGCGTCGTCGCCAGCATTTCCACCTCGCACGGTTGTATTCGATCCCAGCATAGCTTGAGGGCCTCGAAGATCGGCATCGCCTTGGACCACGGCCACTCGTAAACCTTAGGCCAGAGGATCACGCGACGCGTCGAAGGCGGACCCTCCCACCTGCTCGATAAGTCTTTGATGTCGATGCCGCCCGTGCCGGGGACCGTCCCGATGCTCGAAAGTTGATCCTCGCGGACTCCCAGTTCGCGCGCGATCCGAAAGTTCTGAGTGTTGTCGCTCAACAGCTGGTCGCACGCACGCAGGACTTCGCCAATCTTTCCGCGCAGCGCGGGGTCGAAATGAGTCCAGGCGAGATCGGCCCCACCCCGGGCCTGCAACACCCACTTGGACTCGCGCCCGACTGGATAAGTGCGTCGGACTGCGAAATAAAACTCAGCCGCTTCGAGCGAGAAAGTGTGGACGATGTTAGGTTGCCAACTACGAATTATCCGGGCCAGCCATTCTTCGGCATACCGGATGCTGTTCCACGTCCGCCGCCTGGCGCGCGCCCAGCTCCTGTCAATCAGGCGCTTAACCTTTCCTTCATCTACCAGACGAATCCGCGTCGCATGGTTGAGAGGTCCGTTCTCGTAGGCGGTGATGTAGGTTCTTACATGCCAGGAATCCGGCGGGGACATCATGCGGGGCGGGACAAAAAGCCGGACGTTGAAAGGCGCGTTCTCTAAGAGGTCGACCCAAGCGTGTGTGTGTGTGCTGTCACCAGGCCCGATAAAAAGAATTCTCGGCCGGCCGGGGTATGTGTCTGTTTCAAAAGAGGAGGTCATCTTCGCCGGTTTGTCTGGAGCTAGCCCCCTCAATCAGAACCAGTTGTCTAGCTAAAACTGACGTGTGGGTTCTGTCCAAGCCAAATGCCGAGCACGAGCAGGAGCCAGAGGGCATTTGAGTTGTCACGTTCCTCGCTGTGTATGCCCAATTGCGCGCGCACCTCGTTCGGGTTGAAGAATTCGTGGAGCCGACTGCCGCGGTCGAGTAACACCGACTCAAGCATTTCGCGGGCAGGCTGTCCGGGCTGGAACCAGAGGTCTCGTGGAATCGCAAAGCCCTGTTTCTTGCGGTTTACGAAGTCAGAAGGAAAAGTCCGGCCCAGGATCTTCTTCAGAAGGTACTTAGGTATGCGCTCTGACGAGCCGTTGCGTCCCAGCCGCTGGTCGAGCGGCAAACGCGCGGCCAATCCCATCACGCGCACGTCTATGAGCGGTGTTCTCACTTCCAGACCGTGATACATACTAGCCACGTCAACCTTGGTCAAGATGTCACACGGAAGATAGGTATGGTGGTCGAGATACTGTGCGTAGGCCACGCGATCGTGGCGACGTGCGCGCCGATCAGCTTCTTCAAAGGCTTCGCAACCACGAGCGATCAGGCCGTGGTGGTCGTCGCGCCACAGTGCGCGGCGGCTCGCTTCGTTCACGTAAAGGAGTATGTCCTCCCACGCGGCCAAGTCATGCCACGAACCGGTGGTCAGTCGTGTCCGCACCGCCTGTCGCGCCCAATAGAACGAGGCCCGCAGTCCGCGCCGCGAAAAATCCTCACGCGCGAGGCGCAGTGGGTCGGTTTTCATCCAATGGTCGTACGTGCCGTAGCCCGCGAAGCCTTCGTCTCCGCCGTCGCCTGAAAGAACCATCGGGACGTGCTCGCGCGCGAGTTTCGAGACGTGCCAGGTAGGAATTGCCGAGCTATCGCCGAAGGGCTCGCCGTAGTGCGCGATCAGTTCAGGCAGGAAGTCTAACGAATCGTCTTCAACCACTTTCGTGTGAAGCTCGATTCCGCAACGCTCGGCGACCTGTCGCGCGTAAGCGAGTTCCGAATACTCCTTTTCTCTGAAACCGATAGCGAAGGCCTGAACGGGGCGGTCAAGGATCCGGCTCATCTTCATCGCCACGAGCGAAGAATCTATTCCGCCTGAAAGAAACACTCCGAAAGGAACGTCGGCGACGAGGTGGGCTTTCACCGAATCGGTGATGACCGCATCAGCCTCTTCTTCCCACTCCTGGTCCGACCTTCCGGCTTCGGCACGGAAGTTTATGTCCCAATATTTGATCGGTGCGCCGCAGGGGCCGTCAAAGTCCAGCAGCAGATAGCTGGCCGTTGGCAGTTTGTAAACGTCCTGGTAAACGGTGTGCGGCGTCGGTATGTACTGATAACGAAGGTAGAGTTCCAACGCCCAGAGGTTTCCGCCAGGGACCTGATCGTCCACTTCGCGCAAGGCGGCGAGTTCCGAAGCGAACGCCAAATAGCCTGCGCCAACCCGATAGTAAAGAGGCTTGATGCCGAAGTGATCGCGCGCGAGAAACAGTTTGCGGTTGCGGAAGTCGGCGAGGGCGAAGGCGAACATGCCGCGGAACTTCTTCAGACAGTCAGCGCCCCATTCCTGATAAGCATGGATGACTACCTCAGTGTCGGAATTCGTGGTGAAGCGATGACCTCTGCTCACGAGCTCTTGCTTCAGCTCGCGATAGTTGTACATCTCGCCGTTGTAGGTGAGCCAAAGCGTCTCGTCCTGGTTGGACATGGGCTGATGGCCCAATTCAGGATCAATGATGGCCAGCCGGCGATGACCCAACGCGACATTGTCGCGCCGCAGTATTCCCACCCCATCGGGTCCGCGGTGTGCGATGGCCGCAGTCATCCGATCGATCTCGGACTGGTCTGGACTTGTTCCATTCCAGCGCACGATGCCAGCGATTCCACACATAGTTCTAAAGTCCGGATCCGGCCACAGCGGAGGCGGGCATCTTAGCCCGAGCCTCGACCCCGTTACCCCCGTAACTAACTTCCAGTTCAACCAGCCCACATGATCGCAAACAAGCTTCGATCTGTTCACGAGTGCGAAGGTGTTTATAGTAATCAGTCAACGCGTCGTGTGTGTCAAGCACCGACCATTCGCCCATCAGTTGATCGCCGAGTTCCGGGAAAAGCTCGAGATAATCAAGGAAGGGTGAATGTTTCAGGAGCGCAGCCCGCAAGCGCCACAGGCCACGCTTTGGTACCCATTTCAAAGACAGACGGTGAAGGGGAAGCAGCGCACGGGCCAATCCCAACGTCAACGGTTTAGCCAGCGGTGCGGGTAACCGGATGAGAATACGCCGCAGATTTCTCTGCAGGAAGTTCTGAACGTAATAGGGCGAGTAATGGTCGATGACCAGCGTTCCGCCCGGCTTAATGTAGCCCGCGAGGGCCGCGATGGTCTCTTCGGGCGATGGTGTGTGCTGGATGACTCCGATGCAGAGGACGAAATCGAACGACCGCGGCAACACCGGGACGCGAAGCGCGTTGGCCTGGCAAACGAAGTAGTCAGGCCATTGATGACAGTTTTCGTAGTTGGCTTCGACCGCGCGCGACAGGTCGCAGGCAAACACGTTCGCGCCGGCGTCGAGCAGCAACTCGGTGAAACGACCGGCGCCGCAACCAACTTCGAGCACGCTCTTGCCGCGCACTACCTCGAGCGAACCGCCGAAGCAACGCGTGAGTCGGTCTTTGGAAATAGTGGTGCCGGTGTAGGAGTCGAGTTGCGTCTTTTTGAATTTTTTCCACTGCAGCCCGAACGCCGAGGCATAGTTTGTAGAGTCAACGAAACGCGGAATGCCGTTCACCACCGGCACGCGGCAACCGCTCGCGCAGGTGAGGACGGATGCGTCTTCGATTTGGCCGCCGCCAGTGGTTAGCGGCTGCGCATGATCAAGACAGCGCAATTCATCAGGCACATGCATGTTGCGTTCAGACAAACTCCGGAGAATTCAGGCCAGGCGTCGCCGTGATATTAAGCTCGGGATGCACGTGCCACCAACCGACCCTCAGCGCGCTTCATTACTTCCCGCCAGCAAGGTTGCGTCGGGAGAGACGCGCGGTGCCGGCAACTTCTTCGTCAGTCCCTTGCTAATCAGAGACAATATCTTCTGATACATCAGGCTTGGGCCAAACTCTGCGTCGATGCGCAAGCGGTTGGCGGCCCCTATTGCGCCTCGCGCTTCGGGATCTAAAGCCATCGCTACAATTCGTTCCGCGAGTGCTTCAGCGTCGGCCGGAGGCGCGAGCAGCTCATAGTTTTGCGGGCCCACCGCTTCACGTATTCCCGGATAATCCGTACCGACTACTGCCAATCCGGCGAACATGCACTCCAGCACGCCATTGGGACAGCCTTCGTAAACGGAGCTGTGCACGCCGAGGTCAGTCGCGGCCAGCAATCCGGCCAGGTCCTTCACCGGTCCCAAAAACCGGACCTCTCGACCCAGTTCCAGGTCATAAGCCAGCGCCTTCAAACTGAGATGTGTTTCGTCAAAGCGTCCTGCCAAAAGCAGCACGGCCTCTCGATTCATCGCGCGCAACCGGTCGACAACGATTCGCCAGGCTTTCAAGAGCGTTACGTGGTCCTTGAATTGCTGCAGGTTCGCCACCATGCAAGCCACAAAACATTCGTCGCTCACGTCGAGTTGCTTGCGCCACGTAGCGCGGTCCTGGGTTGCCGGCGGAAGCTGCACACCGTTGTGCACCACGTCCAGGAGTTCCCGATTAACACCGAGGTGCTGCACAAGGAAGTCTGCGCCGTGCTCTGAGTTGGCGATGAAGTGTGGTGTTAAGCGCACGGCCAACTTTTCCGTCCACGACCCCAAACGATCGCGCCCCTCGCAGCGTTGATTCCAAAGACAAACGCGCGCGCCGGTCCATCGCCATACCAAACCGCACGCCACGCTTTGAAAGAACATGAAGGGCAGAATGACGTCGGGCCGGGCGCGTCGCAGCGCGTACGCGAACGCGGCGAGCCGTCTGGCCTGCTGGCGCCGGCTCGGCGACCAGGGCAAAGGCACCGGCATACTGCGCCAGGTCACGCCGTACTCCTCGCAAAGTTCCGCCGCCCGTCCCGGCTCTCCATATCCCCACACTTCAACCTCGGCTCCTTGTTCGTGGGCAAGGTGGCGGGCCAGAAGGAGCGCCTGCCGCTCGGCCCCGCCGAGTTCAAGCGGACCGATGACGATGATTACGCGAGTACCGCGCGGAAGTGCGGCGTCGACGCTTTGGTCTTTCTTGGGCATTGATACCGGCGCGCAACAAATCTTCAGGCGGGCAGCGAGAACAGGTAAATGTTATTGCCACCTTCGGGATTCTCTTTGACCCTTTCGAGGACGAAGCCCCGCGTGCCACAGAAGTCCACGACTTCTTCTTTACTGGCGACCTCGTAGGGCAGACCGCCCAGCCAGTCGATGATGTCGTGATAAACGTCCATGCCGCGGCCGTCTTTCTCGTTCCATTTAAGCGGATTGAGGCCCGCTCTCCGTCGATCGCGCATCACGCCGGCGATGTACTTCCACACCATGATCTTCTTTTCGAGCCTTGATGCGCGGTTGTACTTTTGCTTGAGCGCGAGGTGCTCCGCGTACTTCGGCCCCTTAACGTAAAGGGCAATCCAGAACAGGCCGCCTCTTGCAACTCGCGACGAGGCGTTTGCTATGGCTTCCCACATCGCTCCCGTGTGATGAAGCACGCCCCACGAATAGACAATGTCGTGCTGGCCGAGACCGCCGATAAAGTCAGGATCCAAAACCGAGCCATGCGTGATTCTCCAATTCTCGGGCCGCCCCGCCCTCTCCCACATGACGCGGGTAGCTTCGACGCTTTTCGGGTCGACATCCATTGAAACAATGTTCTTTGCGCCCAGCTGATAATAGCAGAGCGAGTGGATGCCGGAACCGCATCCGATGTCGAGAATATTCTTACCGGCCACGGTGCTTGCCCCAAGCCACTCTTCGATGTCAGATCGGGCGCTTCGGATCGCATCCTCAGAGACATTCGCGACGTAATCACTCCAATTCTCACCGAACGAGAAGGTAATCTCGTCGCTGATGGCAGAGTCTATGGCTGGCTTAACTGACGACATATCAATTGTATTGGGATTCACCTTCGAGATAACGGTATAGGAGATCCAGGGACTGCGCCGGTGGGCCTACCCCACGGTCAACAACGCTACCAAGTGCCTGAATCGATGTGAAAAACTATCACAACGCGCGATTTAATCCCAAGCGGTAACGAATCGAACTCTGAATACGTCGTAGCAGTTTCCGCGGAAAGGCGCCGAGGGACGCGGGCAGTATTCGCCATCCCCAAATACCGGACGCTACCAGGGACATCGAATGCCGCAGGGCCTGATCATACATATGCTCGTCGCCGAGTCTCTCAAACAGCAACGTGTATTGCAAAAGCAGGTGCTGGTCGAACTGGCGCCGCCGCTGGCGGTCGTTTGCATGGCGGGGGCGCGTCTTTCGCAGGGCATAAATTGCCTTTTCGTGCATCCGGATTTCATTACGCGAAAAATTAGCATCGTGGACCAGATATTCGACCAGAGGCTCGTTTATGAAACCGAGTTTGATTTCCGGCAGACAGCGAATCCACATTTCGTAGTCGTCGACCGGCGCCGCCTCGCTATCGAATAGACCAAACCTCTCGAACAGTGACCTGCGAATCATAACCGAACAAGTGCACATGAAATTCAGTTTGAGCATCAAGCCAAAAACGTCGATGCTTGGATCAGTGACGCTGCGCGCCGCTTGTTCCACGATTTCCGGGAAGTCAGCGCTGTGCGGAAAGCGTTGCTCGTTGTGAACGATGAATCCGTTGGTGCCCACCAGATCGCAACGGTGCTCAAGCGCGAACCGGATTTGCTTCTCGAGTTTCTCTGGCAGCCAGCGGTCGTCGTGATCGAGCAGGCATATCCATTCTCCGGTTGCCGCCAGAATCCCGGTGTTTCGCGCGCCGGCAATTCCCTGATTCTTCTGTGAAACGTACCGGAACCGCGGATCCGTCAAATAAGGCTCGACTACGCGCGCGGTGTCGTCCGAGGAGCCATCGTCAACCAGGATTGATTCCCAATTCTGATAGGTTTGACCGATGATACTCTCGAGTGTCGGTCTCACAATAAGGGCAGAGTTATAGAGCGGCGTAATGATCGAAACCTTTGGTTGTGGCAAAAGCTCACTCATGCGGATTTGTCTCGCCTTAGGTTACCGACTTACGGCGCGCGCGGGAAAGGTGCGGGCAGCTTGCGTAGTTTCTAACCGGGTCAGTCGTGGCCCAGTAACTTCCTGGCCGGCCAGGTCAAGGCGCGGCCAATCCGGTAGGCCCGCGATTGGATCACGGCGTTTTCACCGTTCTGCCGGGCGCTGTCGAGGGCCGCTTCGAAGACTTGCCAGCCGGCATAGAGACTAACCGGCAGGGCCGGCAACGGAGCATCCGACGCCACACACAAGTTGTAAATTGGTCGCTGCAACTCTGCGAAAGCAGTTAAATCTTCGAAGCCGCCTTCGTAATGCGTGAAACCGCGCGCATCATCCTCGGGGGCGATCAGCGAGCCGTAAAAGATCTTCTGCGAAAGACCCTCGACATTGGCGAAATATTTCCTGACCAGCACATGAAATTCTTCCCGGTAAAGTTCTTTCACGTGGAAAGGATTATTGATTTGCGGATCTTCTGAGTAGTTCAGCTTGTCAGGTGAGGAAATGATGAGCATCCCGTCCGAAGAGAGAACGCGCTTGATTTCACCCATCATCTCGTCATGGCGATCGTGATGTTCAATTGTTTCAAAGCTGACAACAACGTCGCAGGACGCCTCCGGCAATGGAATTGAATCAGCCGCCCCCTGCAGAAACTTGAGATTGGGGCGACGGTACTTCTCACGTGCGTGCGCCACGGTCTCGTCAGAAATGTCCACGCCGGTAACACTTTCGGCGACGTGCGCGAGCAGGCCCGAGCCGTACCCCTCTCCGGAGGCAATGTCGAGGACCCGTTTGCCGGAGCAGAACTGCAGAGCCAGGCCGTATCGGTGCAGATGTTCGAGACTGTTGTCGCCGTAGCCGGTTGTTAGCAACCGTTCGCCGGTCGCCGACAGATCTGATCCAGTGGGTACTTTATCTGACATGCGCGCACCTTTAACCGTCAACGCGCCGGGTGGTCCAGTCGAAAATCGGTCTTACGGCGCCCGGCATTACGCCGGCAAAATCACCGCGGGCGGAATCACCCTCGAGGCTGTCGGCGACGCGGAAGCTAACGGCATCGCGCTCGAACGCGTGGACCACCATTGGATAATATGTGCTGATGGCGGCCGTGATGACTTGCCGGCCTTCGGCCAGAAAGTTTCCCGGGATCCAGATCGTGCTCCTGTAGCAACCACGTTCGCGCGGAGTCTCGCGCGCTTCCTTGCTCAAATCCTGAACCACAAACAGACAGACGCCTTCGTCGTTATAAAAATGATAGTTCGGCACGAGCACCGAACCCGGTTCGAGAACTTCATATGTCATTTCGACGCCTACCGGCCGGCGAATGTCCACGGTGCTGGACGTGCTTTCATTCTCATCGACGACTCTCACCCGCAATAAGCGAACAACCTCGTCGCCCGGGGCCTTCACGCCGTTAGTCCAGGCGCGTTCGGCGCCGGTGCCGCGACGCGAACCCAGGTAGTCTTCGATCACCGGGTGCGAAGGACCGTCATTGACGACGCTGCCATCTGAGAGAAGAATGACGCGTTGGCAGAGCCGTGATACTGCGGCCATGTTGTGTGACACGAAGAGCACCGTTCGTCCTTGCGCGCCAACGTCCTGCATCTTGTTCAAGCACTTCTGCTGGAACCCCATGTCGCCCACCGCCAGCACTTCATCTACCACCAGAATTTCAGGTTCGAGGTGAGCGGCAACTGCAAATGCCAGCCGCACGTACATGCCGCTGGAATAGAACTTGACTGGTGTGTCGATGAATCTGCTGATCTCGGCAAAGGCAACGATCTCGTCAAATTTTCGCTTCATCTCAGCCCTTTTCATGCCGAGGATGGCGCCGTTGAGATAAATGTTTTCGCGCCCGGACAACTCCGGATGAAAACCTGTGCCGACTTCCAGCAAACTGGAGACGCGACCATACAAATCGATGCGGCCAGTGGTGGGTTCGGTAATCCGTGAAAGGATTTTGAGCAGAGTGCTCTTGCCGGCGCCGTTGCGGCCAATGATGCCGACAACTTCTCCGGGGGCAATATCGAACTCGACATCTTTGAGGGCCCAGAAAGTTTCCTGGGCCTGACTGCGGCCATTCCGCGCCCAGCGCAAGGGGGCTTGCAGGGCACCTGCGAGGGCCTCGCGCAAGGTTGGGTAATTCGTCGTGGGCCCCCCGATGCGGTATTGCTTACTGACGCCGCGGGCCTTGATGATCGGTTTCATGAGAGTATTCCCTGCGCCACTAGATCACGTCCGCAAACTGCCGCTCCATCCGGCGGAAAACAAAAATCGCACAGGCGAGCAGCAGCAGAGCGACGGCCGCTGAGATACCGAGCGATTGCCAGTCGAACGTGTTTCGGTACAAGGCCGAGCGAAAACCTTCGGCGATGCCGGTGATCGGATTCAGCGCCATCGCCCAGCGCCACTTGGCCGGAATCATCTGGAGGGGATAAATGATTGGCGAGAGGAAAAACCAGATCTGTAACGCGAAGGGAAGCACAATCCGGATGTCGCGGTATTTCACGTTGAGTGCCGACATCAGCGTGCCCAACCCCAGCGCTAGGATGGTTATCAGTCCAATCAGCGCCGGCAGCATGATCAGGCCCGTTTGAAGTCCGATTCGCCAGTACACCATCAACCCGGCAAGCACTATCAGGGAAATTGCCAGATCAATCAGGACCGCGCCCACCGCGGCGATCGGAACGATCAGCCTCGGGAAGTAAATCTTGGTAACTAATCCCGAACTATTGACGAGGCTGTTAGCGCCGAGGCCGACCGCGGTCGAAAAAAAAGTCCAGGGCAACAGGCCGGCATAAGCGAAAAGAGCGTACGGAATCCCTTCGTCCGAACCGATGCCCGCGAGCCTCCCAAAAAACAAACTGAAAATCATCATCATCAGGAGCGGCTGTAATATCACCCATAGAACGCCGACCGCCGTTTGCTTGTACCGCACCTTTACGTCCCGCCACATCAGGAAATAAAGGAGCTCCCGGTATTGCCAGATCTCGCGTAGGTTGATCCACCGAAACTGGCTTTTGGGCTCGATCACCACATGCGGTAGCTCGGCATCCTCGGCTGGATGTGGGCCAGGCAGTGGCGCGGGGGATGGTGGCCGTTCAGATTTTTCCGGCAGAAATGATTTCAAGATTTCACTGCTATCGTTGGTTGACATTCGTGGTTGGCGCGAAGGATGGCAGTCTAGTCAGACAACCGGAATAAGGTCAAGCGGCCCGCCCGAAGCCATGCGCGTCGAGACAGGAAAAAACCCCTGCCCGCCAGTGCGGCAGGCAGGGGTGAAAAAACGACGAGATGTACTCGTTGTTATATCTTAATCGGAGCAGGAACATTGGTCACGGCGCCGCCATTCTGGTCGGTACCGTTACCCTTGACCTTGTTGTCACCGAACGATTGTACGGCGCCACCGGTAAAGCTGATCCCGTTGCCGTTGCCAGTAATGCGGCAGTTGGCAATGCGGGCCGTCGAGGCTGCGGACACAATCCCGCTGGTGTTCGACGCAAGGACGCAGTTATCAATATCCACCTCTAACGAGCCCGTGGCGATTTCGATGCCGGACGTGGTGTTCAGAGTGGCGGACGAGTTGGTGATAGTCGCGCGGCAGTTGGTCGAGGAAAGGAATCCCCTCGCGTTGCCGTCGAAGCTCGAGTTATCGACCGTCACGAGTACGCCGCCGCCCACGGCGGTGTTCGACGCCCGGATGCCATTGCCCGTGTTGCGGGTGATGGTTGTGTTCGTCACCCTCACGTTCTGGTTGCCTGTAGCCAAGCCCGTCAAGGCGATGTCGATGCCGTCGCTGTTGGTGCCGTTGCCACGGAAGCCTGAGATGACGCAGCCCTCCACGTGCAGCGCCTTACCGGCGACGAAGCGGATGCCGTCAAAGCCCGTGCCCGCTCCCTGAATCGACAGATTGCGCAGATTGACGATGATTGTGTTCGGGGTAGCGGTCGCGCCATCATTGACGTTAACGCCGTTGGTTCCGGCAGCGAGAATTGAGCCGAAGCCGGCCCCGTGTGTGCCGTCAATGGTAATGCTCTTGGTGATGGTCACCGCACCGAAACCACCTGGATCGAGCGCGTCAATCTCGCCGTTATTGGCGGTCTTGGAAATAGCACCTGCGAACGTCTTACAGGGCGCAGTGCGGCTGCAGGGATTGACGTCGTCGCCGACGCCTGATACCCAGGTGCGGGTTGCCTGCGCCTGGGCCATGGACGCAAACGCGCACAAAAATGTCGCGATTACGAATAACCTAAAAGTGAACCGAAACTTGTTCATTTGGAGTCTCCTTTTTCTGTTGAAGTTTGGGGATGGCCGCCAGTAGAACACGGACCTGTTCCGGCCACTGTTGCGCCGCGTTTACCGAGATGTCGACCAAATTTCTCTTTCATGATGAAAGCCTGTTAATAAGCCGAGCTGGAGCGCCGCACTTGGCGGCGCCCAGCCATGTTTCTACTTGAATTTGAAGAGCGCCGTGTGAGTACTGCCGTCATTCAGCTTGACTACCAACACACGACACGTTCCTGCCCACGAACTTTCAGTCTTCCAGCTGTAGTGATACTGGTCTGGGCTGTAAGTCAGCGTGCTGCCGCCAGAGGTTACCGTTCCCTCAACGTCAGAGAGCGGAGCCGAAGTATCACAGGCAATCTGCTGCGATAACGGATATCCGGAAGCAAATATACTCAGGCCCTTGTTGCCACTCAGGCTGAACTTGAGCGGTATGGCCCGTCCCGCGTTGACGCTGTTTAGCGTCGGCGGATTGTTCACCGGACTGAAGAAACCGGTGAAGTTGTAGAGCACCGTGATCGTAAACGTGCACGATGCCGTATTGCTGTGCGTATCCGTGGCGGTGGCGGTTACCGTCGTCTCGCCTACCGAGAAGGTAGAGCCGGACGCGATGCTGTAACCGATTGTCGTCCCGCCGCAGTTGTCACTGGCTGTCGCGGCTGGATAGGTCACCGGCATGCTGGTCGCTGTCGAGTTAAGCGGCAGGTAGACGGTGATATTAGCCGGGCAACTAATTGCCGGTGGCGTCTTGTCGTTGACGGTAATCACCTGGGTATCAGTCGCCGTTTGGCCAGTGCGATCCGTCGCCGTGTAAGTAACGGTTGTGGGTCCGACCGGGAAAATATTTCCGGCGGGCACACCCGAACGCGTTACGGTGACGCCTGGGCAATTGTCCGCGGCGACCGCGGAACCCAGGGTTGCGTCACCAATGTACGTGCCACATGAGGCATCCGTAGCCAACGTGTCCATGGTCACATCGTTGGGCGCCGTTATGGTCGGCGGCGTCGCCGGACTCTCAGCGATAGTGACATGCTGAACCAGCGTGGTTGAGTTACCCGCAGCGTCCGTCGCCGTGTAGGTAATGTTCGTAGTGCCGGTCGGGAAGTAGAAACTGTCGCAGGTCCGACCCGGATTGCCCGGGATAGGACAAGCAATCTGCGGCAGACCTGTACGCGAGATCGTTACCGCGTTCGTACAGTCGTCGTCAGCAGTTGCGACTCCCAATTCATCGTCCAGCAGAACGGCGCATTCAGATGTCGAGAGACTGATGTCCGCCGGGATGTTCAAGGTGGGGGCAGTCACGTCCGTCCCACCAGTGGTGTTGATGGTGATGATTTGGACGCAGGACGCATTGCCCAGCGAGTTCGTGGCCGTCCAGGTAATCGCTGTCTGGCCGGCTGGGAATGGATCCGTGAGCGCCAAATGATCACTGCGCACGCCCTCATAGGTCGTGCCCACGCCACCCACGGTCGGCGTGCCAATCTCGGCCGAACTGAGCGTTCGCTCACAACCCGCGGTAGCTGTGTAAGTCTTGTTGGCGGGACAAGAGATCGTCGCCGCGTCTGCTGAGGTAACAATGACGCGCTGTGTGCAGGTCGCCATCGTCCCGTATTGATCGGTTGCGGTCCATGTGATTTCTGTGGTGCCCACCGGATATGGATCGCCGATGGCTCCCTGGTCGCTGCGCGAACTACTCAGGATGGCCCCGCTGCCGGTGAACGACGGCGGAGTTACGGAAACCGAAGCGCTTGACTGGCCGCTTGCCGCTGCCGCTGTTTGATCCGCCGCACACGAAATTGTTGGCTGCGGCGTATTCACAACCGTCACGTTAAAGTTGCAGCTTGCGCCCGATCCCGTGGTAGTTGTTACTGGAGTTGTGCCGACTGGGAAGAAAGTGCCGGACGCCGGGGCAGAGGTCATGCCACTGCCGCAGGTGCCGAACGCCTCAGGCGCGAAACTTACAGTCGCGCCTGGATTGTTTCCACCATCAACCGCATTCGTCCCAACCGTAATGTTGTCCGGGCAGGTGAGCGTGCACGCCGGCGGATTCGGATTCGACGTTACCACTGTCGTCGCACTTTCCGCGGGATGGGTGTTGCTTGACGGGAACTGATCGCCCGTGTCGCTTCCGACGTTGACGCTGTCCTGGTCGCTAAGCTCAAATCCGTTGGGAACGTTTGTATTGATACGGTAGACGACCGTGAAGGTCGCCGTCTCGCCCGGCGCCAACTCACCGCTCGCTGAGCAGTTGGTGGTGCCCGCTGCTCCTTCTGACGGAGAAACGCAATTAAACGTCAGCGGAGTGTCCTCAAAGGCTATCGGCGAGTAGGATCGGTCGAACGCTCCCTCGATCGTGTCCAGGTTTCTCATGGACTTATTGAATCCTGAACTCATGAACGAATTGTATCCGCCAAACAAGAACTCCTGATTGGGCAACTCGTTGGACGCAAGCACCGTGTTTCTGGTGAAAGATCTAAAAGTGGTATTGGCCAGCGTTAAGTCCGCCAGCGTCGGATTCGTTGCCGGGTTCGGCCCTGCGTTGAAAATAATGACTTGGAAGGTTATGTCACTTCCGGCGGTTGGCGGATTAATTTCCGGTAAGAAGGATTTCACCACCTGAAGATCTGCGAACCGGTCTGCCAGCAAGTTGCTCTTACTAACGGAAATCGCCAATCGCTTAACTATGTTGGCGTCCGGGTCGATCAGCGAGACCGCCCAGGTCCCGATATTATTGACCGTTACCCCACCAATCGATTGGGTTAGACCCGCCGGCAGCGTATAGCTGAGCTGCACCGAGTTATCAGTAACGTCCAAACGCTCGACGGCAAA
The DNA here is from genome assembly GCA_036277115.1 of Pyrinomonadaceae bacterium. Taxonomy (NCBI): domain Bacteria; kingdom Pseudomonadati; phylum Acidobacteriota; class Blastocatellia; order Blastocatellales; family Pyrinomonadaceae; species Pyrinomonadaceae bacterium. Next base: position 738,519 of record DASUNM010000027.1, on the reverse strand, counting down.
GCCATCCGGTGTTGACAGTTGAACGCGTCGCAGCGGAAATTCGTCGCCCGAAAGGCCCGACACTTTAATACAAACTCCTTCGCCCAGATTGAAGGAACTCTTCGCGGTCGTACAGTTCGAAGCGTAGGTCGCAAGAGTAACCCCGGCATCAATGACTTCGAATTCGGTCGGGATTATCGAGCTATCCGAGGGATCGGCGATCGTAGCTTTCCAGCCACCGGTAACCGTAGGCGTGTACAAATAATTATGGGTCTGATTGTCGGGAATAGTCGGGCTGCTAAACGCCACGGTAGAGCCCGGGGGCTGAAGCCAATTAACAAAACGGTTGTTCTCCGTCACAAAGCTAACCTTGGCACACACTACTTCGCCCAACACGAAAGTAGTTTTGGGATTTGCGCACTCCGCGTCGTAAGTCTGAATTATTTCCGGCGACGTCGTCGGAGCCGGTAAGGGCAAATTAGCCCTTCGTCCCGCAACTACAGATGCTTCGGTGCCGGTTACTTTCCTGAGTCCTTCCGTCGCTCGACTTACTGAGGCTGACCCGACGGAATACAGGGGTAGAGCGAAAGCCGTAACGGCGAGAAGGAAAGTGCCGATCAAAAGCGCAAAATTAGGGCGCGGGGCAGGCTGGCGGCCAGCTTCGATTTTCATGCGTGGGTCTCCTTACAGCTACGTTTGTTGAAAATTCAGCTCCCTGCGGGGAAATGCGCGAGGTTAAATCAACGTCGAGCGATCTGTGGCAAAGGCTGAAATCACAGGAGTCCTTGCTGGACTAGAACTGAGGCCGCGTACTGTAGCCGCAGTTGCATTTGTCCGTCAAGAGTTTTTTTAGCGTTTAGTGCGTCAACTTGACGAGTTACATTCTCCTGCTAAATCTTTTAATAGCGGCGCAGTTCTGGGACGAGAGTGAGAAGTTTTTTTGCGAACGAAGGGCTCTGAACTAACGCTTCGACTTCTGCAGTACTGCACGAAACTCAGCATCAAGCCGATCGATGCATTGATTGCGCTCGAGGTTCACGATGGCTAATTGTTTGACCACTTCGTCTTTTTGATCCATCGGAACTTGCTCGAATTCGTAAACCTTTTCCTGTACGTGCCATAGCCGGCAGTTGACCGCCGCGAGCTGCGCGAACAGCTCCCCGATCGTCCCCTGAAATTCCGGAACCGGATTGCCATCCTTTTTGTAAACCTTATTCGCAGCGAAGGTCAGCTTATTGATGGGAATCTCGCCCGCCAGTGCGGCGGCGACAAATTCATTCATCTCGTCCTGAAGTTGCTTCTGCTGTTCTTCAAGACTACGCGTGCGCTCAGGATCGTCGGTGTGCCACAACTTCAGTTTGACTGTGGTCAGCTTGTCCGCGAGTGTTCCGAGGGTCTCTGCCATTTTTAGTTTTTTTTACGATTAGGTGGTCGGCGAGTGGATTAGGCGCCTTCCGCGCGCAACATCTGAGGCGCATCCAGCTTCCCTATCAGCGATTCGCGAAAGTACGAGACGGTGCGCTTCAACCCTTCCGCCAACTGCACATTCGGCGACCACTCGAGCAACTCTTTGGCGCGCGTCAGGTCCGGACGCCGTTGCTGTGGATCGTCAGCCGGCAGCGGGCAGTAACGCACCCGTGCTGCTACTCCGGTAGCGCGCCCCACCTCGTCCGCAAGTTCACGCATGGTGAATTCGTTGGCGTTGCCGATATTTACCGGATCGTGAACGTCGATAGATGAGTGCGAACCTTGTTCGACATTCATTAGCCGGACGATGCCTTCGATTAGGTCATCGACGTAGCAGAAAGAGCGCGTCTGCGTGCCATCGCCATAAATGGTCAGTTCTTCGCCACGCATCGCCTGCACAATAAAATTCGAGACGACGCGACCGTCGTTCTCCAACATACGTGGTCCATAGGTGTTGAAGATTCGCACGATGCGGGTGTCGACGTGGTTCTGGCGGTGATAGTCCATCATCAACGTTTCCGCCAGACGCTTTCCTTCGTCGTAACAACTGCGAATCCCGATCGGGTTCACGTTCCCCCAGTAGCTTTCGGGTTGCGGATGGACTTCCGGATCTCCGTAAACCTCCGACGTTGAGGCTTGCAGGATTCGAGCGCGCACTCGCTTAGCCAAACCCAGCATGTTTATGGTGCCCATCACATTCGTCTTCACGGTCTTCACCGGATTGTATTGATAATGGACCGGGGAAGCCGGGCAAGCGAGGTTATAAATCTGATCCACTTCCAGGAGGATTGGCTCAGTCACATCATGCCTCACCAGTTCGAAGCTATGATGATCGAGCAAGTGCATAATATTTTCACGACGCCCGGTGAAAAAATTATCCAGACACAGAACTTCGCGACCGTCTCGAATAAGGCGATCGCACAAATGCGAGCCGAGAAAACCTGCACCGCCCGTGACCAGGACCCTCATGGCACGTCAAATTACCGTGCTGTTGCTGAAATTGCAAAGCACTTAGATCGGGCAAAGACTCAAGTGTTGGCGGACGAACCGGGAAAAAGCAGGCGGGTCGATTCCCCGCCGGCAAGCGCCGGCAGTGCTGTCAATGTTACTATCGCGCACGACCTCAATCCTTCGATGCTCTGGGAGGTATTCGAAAATAACTACCCAAAACGGTTTGAAGAAGCTTTTTGTTACCGGAGGCGCCGGCTTCATTGGTTCGGCATTCGTGCGGCTGGTGCTTGCAGAGCTGCCGTCGTGCCAAATCATCAATTTCGACGCGCTAACCTACGCCGGAAATCTCGAGAACCTGGACGGCCTGGACGACTCAAGACAGAAGTTCGTTAAGGGAGACATCTGCGATCGCGCGGTCGTGCTCACGGCTCTCAAAGAGGACGTTGACGCGATCGTAAATTTCGCCGCAGAGTCGCACGTCGATCGCAGTATTCATTCAGCGCATGAGTTTATTAAGACCAATGTCGCCGGGACTCAGGTTTTGCTCGATGCTGCGCGCGAACGCGGAGTTAGACGCTTTGTGCAGGTGTCCACTGACGAAGTCATGGGCAGCTTGCCCGAAGACGAGAGCGCTTTTTTCACCGAAGCCTCGCCGTTTGAGCCGAACAGTCCCTACGCAGCTTCGAAAGCGGCCGCCGAACATCTGGTGCGCGCGGCGAATCACACATTTGGCCTGGACACCGTCATCACGCGATGCGGGAACAACTATGGCCCGCGGCAGTTTCCGGAGAAGTTCCTGCCGCTGATGCTGGCGAACGCTTTCAATGATGAACCGATTCCCGTTTACGGTGACGGTCTCAATGTGCGCGATTGGATTTACGTTGACGATCACTGCCGCGCAATTCTTCAGTTGCTACAGCGAGGTCGTTCCGGGGCGATCTACAACATTGGCGCGCGCAACGAAAGACGCAACCTCGACGTCGTGAACAGCGTTTTGGACTTGCTCGGCAAACCGCGTTCGCTGATTCAATTTGTGAAGGATCGTCCGGGGCATGATCGCCGCTACGCCATCGATCCTTCCTTGATCGAAAGTGAAGTGGGCTGGCGTCCGCGTGAGACATGGGATAGCGGCCTGCGCAAAACGATCAAGTGGTATCGCGATAACACGGCCTGGATTGAACGAGTGCGGAGCGGCGCGTACCGCGAGTATTACGAACGCCAGTATGGACTGGAGGCAGCCGCACGTTGAAGGTCGCGATTACGGGTGCTGGAGGACTTTTGGGCCGCGCGGTCAAGACTCATTGCGCCGCACAAGCCGACGACGCGCACGCCTTCGATCACAAAGCGCTGGACATCGCCGACGCCTCGGCGGTGAAAAGCCGGCTGGGAGACCTCAAGCCTGACGTTGTCTTCAACTGCGCCGCCTGGACCGACGTGGATGGATGCGAGTCCGATCCCGACCGGGCTGTGAGCGCGAACGCGCTCGGGCCTGAACTCCTCGCTGCGACCTGCCGCGAGATTGACGCGCTGCTGATCACCATTTCAACTGACTACGTTTTTGATGGCAGCAAGGACGGCTTTTACACGCAACGCGATCAAGCCAATCCGATCAGCGTGTACGGGCGCTCCAAGCTCGAAGGTGAACGTCGCGCGCAAACTGCTTACGCGCGAACGATCGTCGTGCGCAGCGGATATATTTTCGGTGCTGGCGGAACTAACTTTCTCAGCACGGTTTTAGATCGCGCTCGCCGGAAAGAACCTTTGAAAGCGATTTCGGACATGACCGGCACCCCGACTTACGCACCTGACCTCGCCGTCAGGCTTCGCGAACTCGCCGCACTCGACTTGCCCGGCACTTATCACGTCGTGAACGCGGGTGACGGGACCAGCTTTGCCACGTTCGCGCGCACGGCACTCGAACTGGGCGGGATCGATCCTGCTCTGTTGCAATCCAGCACGCTGGCGGAACTAAAAAGGCCGGCCCCAAGGCCCCGTAACTCACGACTGAGATGCTTGCTCTCGGAAGCCATTGGGCTGAAGCCGCTGCGGGGCTGGGAAGCAGCCTTGGAAGACTTTGTTACATCTCAACCGGTTACCGACGAACCACCGACGGCCGCCGCCACACCGGCAAGTTAAGGCCTTTAAGAGCGAAGTGTCCCAGGCTGGCGCCCGCCGCCCTTTTCGGCTTGCCTCGGTGAAACGGTCTGTTATTATGATCGTTCGGTTTTCGAGGCCAAAAGCTTAAAGAAGTAGGATTTAGCACTATGACCCAAGACGAACGCCTGCTCCCGGTACGGCCGGGGCGTGACGCAGACACCTCACTCGCGGAGATTGCCCACGGCCGCGGGTATGGAAAATATAGCCGCTACGGCAATCAGATTGCTGAGACAAACGTCCGCGAATATCTTCACATCGTCCTCAAGCGGAAATGGCTGATCTTGAGTTTGGTGCTGGTAATCACTTCGCTGGTGACCATCCAGGCGTATCGCGAACCCTCAATCTATCAGGGAAGCAGTACGATTCGGATTGAGGCAAAGCAGGGGAGTATTCTGCAAACTGGTGGCGGACTCGTCATTAACCCAACCGATCCCAACTTCTGGGGCACACAACTGAGGCTGTTGCAGAGTCCCGTGCTCGCACGCCAGGTAGTACTGACGCTTGACCTGCCAAACAACCCGGATTTTCTGGGTGGCCAGGCGAACGGCGGAGTGTTCTCTTCCCTCAACCGGCTGCTCGGACGCGAACGAACCAAGCCCGGAAAGGCCCAGGGTCAAAACACGGACGCTGATCCCGTGGGCGAGAACGAAATGCAGCTACGGCAACTGACCGCAGAGCAACTCGCGGCGCTGGAACCGTACGAAGACGCAATCGTCGCCGGCCAGGTAATCACGCCGATCGAGAAGACTAATCTCGTCGTCATTAATTACACGCATACGAATCCTCAGCTGGCCAAACAAATCGCCGACACGCTCGCCGAGGTGTTTGTACACAACAATCTTGAGCGCCAGGAACTCGGCATGAGCAAAGCTGAGCTCGCGCTCGCCCAGCAGATCGCAACTTTTCAAGAGAAGGTGAAGACCGAGCGCGACCAACGTTTCAACTTCGCGAAGAGCAACAATCTTCCGCTCGGGCCGACGTCAATAGATTTGGAGAAGGAGCGCGAGCGAGGTTACAGCCAGCAATTGCTGGATGCAGAAAACCGGCGCCGTAATCTGGAGGCAGCCTACAACGCAGCGAAGACCGCCGACGATCCCTTCACGAATCCAGCTGTCCAGCAGGACGAATACATCCGAAAGCTTCGCGATAAATTGAGCGACCTGAAAGAAAAGCGCGAAGCGCTCCTTCAGATCTATACGCCTGAATGGCCGGAAGTGAGAAAGATTGACGCGCAGATCAAATCCACTGAAGCCGATCTGAAAAAAGCGCCGGTGCAGGTCCTGGCCTCGATGAAAAGGAATTTTGAAGCCGCGCAGGCCCAGGAAAGGAGCTTAATCAGAGCTTATGAGGGCCAGCACGGCAAAACAACCACGCGAACCAAGGCCGAGATCGACCTGGCGGCGATGACGCAACAGTTGGCCACTGACGAGCAGTATCTGAATACACTGCTGCAAAAGCAGCGTGAGCTGAATGCGACATCGGGCGACGGCGGCACGAACGTCTCGATCGCACAGATGAGTCGCGTGCCCCAGGCGCCAGTCGGCCCGGCGCGCCTGCGCACCATCATTATCGCTTTTCTACTTTCGCTGATGGCCGGCGTGGGCCTGGCATTCCTCCTCGACTTCCTCGATGACACGGTGAAGTCGTTGGACGACATCGACCGTTACGTTCACTTGCCTGCGCTGGCGCTCATCCCGGCGGCGCGCAGTGAAAAAGGACGATTGACTGCGGCTGAAGCAGCCGCGCAGTCTCCAAATGCTTCGACCGCTTTGGCGATGGTTAATGATGTCCGCTCGCCGATGGCCGAAGCGTACCGGCACTTGCGCACGTCGCTGTTGCTGTCCTCCGCCGGCACTCCGCCCAAGACAATTCTCGTAACGTCGAGTCAGCCGTCGGAAGGTAAGACGACGACCGCGGTGAATACTGCGTTCATGCTGGCCCAGACGGGCGCCCAGGTTTTGATTATCGACTGTGATTTGCGCCGGCCACGGCTGCACGCGAATTTCAACCTGTCGAATGCCCGCGGGCTCACTAATTTTCTTTCCGGCGAATGTCCAATTGATGACGTTCTGCAAAGCTATGAGGGCATTGCGAACTTAAAGCTGTTAACTTCCGGCCCAGTCCCGCCGAATCCGGCTGAACTTCTGGGCTCGGAAGAAATGCGCAAGTTGCTGAGCAGCCTGACGGAAAGATTCGCGCACGTCATCGTCGATTCGCCGCCGGCGATTTCATTTACCGATGCGTCAATTCTTTCGACTTTTGTTGATGGCGTGATTCTGGTCGTGCATGGCGGACGCAGTTCGCGTGCGGTCGTGCGGCGCGCCAAGCAACAGTTGCTGGACGTGGGCGCGAATATCTTCGGTGTCGTGCTGAACAACGTGAAGGCAGACTCGCATGAGTACTACGGCGCGGGGTATTCGGCCTATTATCAAAGCGAGTACTACACCTCTGAAGACGAGGGTGACGAGAGCGCGGCTGCTTCCGCCCGCTGATACTCTAGTTTCATGCCGGGACAGTTCTGCGTAATCGCGCCTGACGTAAAGTTCGGCCGCGACGTCAAAATCCATCACTTCGTTAATCTCTATGGCTGCGAGATCGGCGATGGCTCGAGCATCGGCTCGTTCGTCGAGATTCAGAAGGGTGCGCGCGTAGGCCGCAACTGCAAGGTTTCCTCGCACAGCTTTATCTGTGAAGGCGTCACGGTCGAGGACGAAGTCTTCATCGGCCATGGCGTCGTTTTCATCAACGACAGATACCCGCGCGCGACCACTGAAAGCGGCGCCCTGCAAACTGACCGTGATTGGAAAGTAGTTCCGACGATCGTGCGCGCCAAAGCCAGCGTCGGCAGCCACGCCACCATCTTGTGCGGAGTCACAATTGGCCAGGGCGCGATCGTCGGCGCCGGGGCTGTCGTTACCAAAGACGTTCCCGCGGGCGCAACCGTGGCCGGGAATCCCGCAAGAGTAATTGCGAATTGAAAATTGGGGATTGAAACTCTTTTATCACTTATCAGCTTATGTCCAAACCATTCGCGCCTGACACAAATCAAATCTCGGTTCCTTATCTCGATCTCAAAGCTCAGTACCAAACGATCAAACCGGAAATCGACGCGGCCATCGCCAGCGTCATTGAAAACACGAATTTCATCCTGGGCCCACAGGTCGACACGTTCGAGAAAACGTTCGCTGAGTATGTCGGCAGCGCGATCTGCGTGGGAGTGAACAGCGGTACTGCCGCGCTGCAACTGGCGCTCATGGCGTGCGGTATCGGCCCGGGGGATGAAGTAATCGTTCCTTCGTTTACATTTTTCGCGACGGCCGAAACGGTTTCCGTCCTCGGCGCGGTCCCAGTCTTTGTTGACGTCGATCCGGCTTCCTACACGATCACCGCCGCCGAGATTGAAAAAGCAATCACGCCACGTACGCGCGCCATCATCCCCGTGCATCTTTACGGGCAGGCCGTCGATCTCGATCCAATCCGCGCGCTTGCGGATAAACATAACTTGCATGTCATCGAAGACGCGGCCCAGGCACATGGGGCGGAATACAAAGGCCGCCGTGTCGGCGGACTCGGCACCGCTGGCTGCTTCAGTTTTTATCCGAGCAAGAACCTCGGCTCGTACGGCGAAGCCGGAGCCGTCGTTACTAATGATGAAGATCTGGCGCGCCAACTGCGGCTGTTGCGCCAACACGGTCAGACCAGCAAATACGCGCATGCGATCGTTGGCTACAACTTTCGTCTGGAAGAGCTACAGGCCGCGGTCTTGAACGTGAAGCTGGCCCACCTGGACAAATGGAACAACGGGCGACGCGCGCGTGCCGCCCGGTATAACGAGCTTCTCAGCGACACCGAATTAGTATTGCCGCGCGAAATGGAATACTCGCGCCACGTCTATCATGTTTACGCTGTTCAGTGTGACAACCGCGACGAATTGCAGAATCGTCTGGCCGCCAAAGGCATTCAGAGCGGAGTCCATTACCCCATTCCAATCCACTTGCAACCGGCTTACGCATCCCTCGGCTACAAAACGGGCGACCTGCCTGTGACCGAGCGCCTGTGTGAACGCGTGCTATCACTACCGCTGTTCGCTGAGTTGACTGACGCACAGCAACAAGCGGTGGTGGACGCGATCCGATAAATCGACGGCGCGAGCGATGGACGCAGACCTACAATCCCTGAAGTCGCCGCTCACCTTTCTCGACCACCTAATCGATCCCGACCATACGCGCGTCTTGAAAGACTACGAATCGTGGTGGCTGGCCGAAGGCGTCGCGATCTCTGAAGCCGTCGATCGCGCGGGCACGCCGTGGCTGCGCCTGTTCGACCAGTTTGGCCAACGGACGGACGAAATCCTGTTTGCACCCGACTACTGGAAGATGCTCAGGCGCGGCTACGAGGCGGGCGCAATTTGGCGTGCGTTTGAGGGCGACTCGCTCAGGATGCATTACTTGATCGATTACGTGACCTGCTTTTTCGACGCAGGCCTTGGCTGCCCTTACATCGTTTCGTTGTCGACAACCGTTCCCCTCAGAAAGTATGGGACGCCGCAGTTGCAGCAAAAGTTTCTCGCCCCATTGCTGCGTCGCGAAGGCAACAACTGGCAGGGCGCGACGTGGATGACGGAAGTAAAGGGCGGCTCGGACCTCGGCGCCAACGTCGAGACAGTGGCGCGCAGAAGCCCGACCGACAGCGAAGGTGCAAACTCATGGCTACTCACGGGCGATAAATATTTCGCAAGCAACGTCGGTGCGGAGCTCGCGATTGTTGCCGCGCGTCCGGAAGGTGCGCCAAAGACCGTGCAGGGAGTGGCGCTGTTTCTGGTGCCGAGGTATTGCGACGACGGCCGGCTCAACTATTTCATCCGCAGATTGAAACCAAAGATTGGCACGCGCTCAGTTCCGACGGGCGAAGTCGAACTTCGTGACAGCGAAGCGTATCTGCTGGGCCAGCAGGAATCGGGCATCTACCTGATTCTCGAATCGCTAAACCTGTCCCGAGTCGGGAACATCGTGGGCAGTGTCGCGCTGGCGCAGCGAGCGCTGGCCGACGCCGTCACGTTCGCCGAACGGCGCACCGCCTTCGGCAAACCGATCATTCATCATCCCCTTCTGCGCCGTCAGATCGAAGAGCGCGTCGCGCAGCTACTTCACGCGCGCGCGTTAATGTGGGAAACGATGCGACTGCTCGACGAAGTGTGGCAAGAGACGCCGCGTTACTCGGATCGCTATCACCTGTTTCGCCTCGTGACGCACCTCGCGAAATACTGGACGGCTGAACTGGCGGTGCAGTTTGCAAAGTGGAACATGGAAGTGCACGGCGGCATGGGCGTGCTGTCTGAGTATTCAGCCGAGCGCTGGCTGCGCGAAGCGATGATCCTGCCGATTTGGGAAGGCACGCCGCACCGGCAGATGCTCGACGGTCTGGAAGTGATGGAACGCAAGCGCGCACACGAAATGCTGTTCGCGCATCTCGCTCCTTACGCCGACGAGGCTGAGCTACAAGAGATTTCTGCGCGGGTCGATCTGCACTTGCGTCTGCCTGCAGAAGAAAAAGAAGCGGGCATCGAACCGATCTTTCACGAGCTCGCGGAGTTCACCGCGAGGACACTGGCTACTAAGGAGTGAACCAACCTTCAAGCCAGCGGCTGTTACTTTTTTTTCCAGGCGTGGTTTGAAAACCAATTTGCTTGCGCGTGGCGGGGGCAGGTGTCATGAGTTCGCGGATGGCGTCGAACACAATCCTGAACTGGCGGTCGTAATTACTTTCGAGTTCGTCCAGCCGGCGCGAGAGTTCGGAATTCGACGCCAGCATCTGACGCAGTCTGACAAACGCGCGCATGATTTCAATGTTGACTTGGACGGCGCGGGCGCTGCTTAGAACGCTCGATAACATCAAGATCCCATGTTCCGTGAACGCCATCGGTGGATAACGAAGTCCCATTTGGTCTGATTTGGAGGTCACAAATTGTGACCTCCAATCATCGAGTTCCAACGCCGTGAGAACAAACATGAAATCCCCAGGGAAACGGTCGGTATTACGCCTCACTGCTTGCTTAAGTGCTTTTGTAGGGACTCCGTAAAGCCTCGCCAGATCGCGATCCAGCATCACTTTCTCGCCGCGAATCGATAAATCGTGCGTTCAATTCTTTCGGCGGGGATCAGGGACTTTCCTGTCATGTGAGTTTCCGCGACCATGATAGTGGACGCGGTTGATGAGAAGCCATGCAATGATCTTTTACTAGGTTAATCTGACTCCGATTTTGGGACATCACAAAGTGTGATTTCCTCGCGTGGCACGTCGGCGTTTGGGAATAAGAATTGGCGGGCCAATTTGCCACCTCCAGGAAGCACGCCAATTCCCTTTTAGATCAATGACCGTTATCCTCTCTACTCGTGACTGCCACCACCATCGGCGTTATCGGCTGCGGCTATTGGGGGCCGAATCTGCTGCGCAATTTTGCCGAGAACGAGGCGGCGCACTTGCGATGGATTTGTGACCCCGACGAGGCGCGCCTCAACGCCATGGGCCGCCGTTACCCGGCCGCGCGCACCACTACCGACTATCAAAAACTGCTGGCCGATCGGGAGCTTGATGCGGTTGCTGTGGTCACGCCAGTCGGCACTCACTATCCAATAACGAAAGCAGCGTTGCTGGCCGGCAAGCACGTGCTGGTGGAAAAGCCGTTAACTTCGACTGCTCGCGAAGCGGAGGAGTTGATCGCACTCGCTGAGCAAAATCGCCTCACGCTGATGGTCGATCACACTTTTGTTTACACGGGCGCCGTGCGCAAGATGAAGGAGATCCTAAAGAGCGGCGAACTCGGCGACTTGCTGTATTTCGATTCGGTGCGCATCAACCTCGGTTTGTTTCAGCGCGACATCAACGTGCTTTGGGATCTGGCGCCACACGACCTTTCGATCATGGATTATTTGATCGAGCGGCAACCGATCGGCGTCAGCGCGCTGGGCAGTTGCCACATCGAGCCGGGCATCGAAAATATCGCGTATCTCGTGATGAAGTTTGCAGACGACTTCATCGCGCACTTTCATTTTAACTGGCTGGCGCCGGTGAAGATTCGCCGCACCCTGATCGCCGGCGCGCGCAAAATGATTCTTTATGACGACATCGAACCGACTGAGAAGGTGCGCGTTTACGACAAAGGCGTGACGGCGAATCGTGTCGGCGATCGCGAAGCTGATTATCAAACGCTGGTGAGTTATCGCACCGGCGATGTGTGGGCGCCGAAGCTCGACGCCACCGAAGCTCTGCATCACGTCGTCGCTGAGTTCCTCGATTCAATTCACAGCGCGCGCAGGCCTCTAACTGATGGCGAAGCCGGCTTACGCGTCGTCAGAATTCTCGAAGCGGCACAGGAATCAATTAAGCAGGACGGGCATTTTCAGTTTCTGAGCGCCGCCGCCTCAGTTCCCGCGTAGCTCTTCAAAGAATGAACGACGGCAAACCGGTAGGTGTCCCGAAAATCAGCGTGATCGTGCCCGTTCGCAACGAGGCGACTTCCGTCTCCACTCTTATCGAAGGCTTACTCAACCAAACGCTGCGGCCCAGCGAAATTGTCATTACGGACGGCGGATCGACCGACAAAACGCCTGACATCATCGAGCAGTTCGTGTCTAACGGCGCCCCGGTGCGGCTGTTGCGCGAAGAGTTTTCTTTGCCCGGCCGGGCGCGCAATATCGGCGCGGCAAATGCGCGCGAAGAATGGCTCGCGTTCACCGATGCGGGCACCCGTCCGGAACCCGACTGGCTGGAGCGGCTGGCCGCGGCCGCCGTCTTTGATTCGCAGATCGATGTCATTTATGGTTCCTTTGAGCCGAAGGTCGATAGCTTCTTCGAAGAGTGCGCGGCGATCGCCTATGTGCCGGCGCGGGACGAACAAGGCGCCCGGCCGTGGTCCATCGTTTCGGCATTGATGCGACGAAAAGTTTGGGAGAGCGTGGGCGGATTCCCGGAAGACCTGCGTTCGGCCGAAGACTTGCTGTTCATCCGTAAAGTCGAGACTGCCGGTTTTCGCGTCGCTTCCGCGCCGGATGCAATCGTCCACTGGAACCTGCAACCAAATCTGTGGCGCACATTCAGGCGATTTACCACGTATGCGCGCCACAACATTCGCGCGGGGCTGTGGCGAGAGTGGCAATTGGCGATCTTCAAGCGCTACGCTTTCCTGCTTCTCTTTGCAGCGCCGGCGATCTTCGCAGGCTGGTGGTGGCTGGTGGTTCCGGCAGGTTTATGGCTCGGGATGATGATGGCCCGGGCCGCGAAATCTATCCTGCGCAACCGCACAACCTATCCGGCGAACCCGGCGCGCAACCTGGCACGATTGGTGATGCTAATGCCGATCCTGACTGTCATCGATTTATCGGTCGCGATTGGATCGATCGCGTGGTTAGTGCATGACGCGCGGCGCGATTGGGCACCAAGTAAACAAATCCAATGAGGATCAACGGTCCAGGGAAAGAAAGTAACCGTCACATAAGCACTTTGTACGTGTGTTACTTCGGTCTCCGCGAGCCGCTGGTCCAGACTCAGGTGCTCCCGTACCTGCGGGCTTTGGTCGCCGGCGGCATCCGCGTAAGTCTGCTGACTTTCGAACCTCAATTAGAAAAGCGCTGGAGCGCTGAAGAGTTACATCAACAGACGCAGACTTTGGCGGCACAAGGGATCAGTTGGCATTGGTTGAAGTATCACAAGCGGCCGACATTGCCCGCGACCCTCTTTGACATCGCGGCGGGCACATTGCGGATAGCGCGACTGATGAAAAGTGAGCGGATCAATGTCCTGCATGCACGGAATCATGTGCCGGCGTTGATGTGCGCGATGGCCAGACGAATTCGCCGCGGGCGATTGATTTTTGACATTCGCGGGTTCATGCCCGAAGAGTACACGGATGCTGGTGTCTGGCCGGCCAATGGGTACTTGTATCGAGGCTTGAAACGGGTCGAACGTCATTTGTTCAAGACTGCCGACGCTTTCGTCGTGCTGACCAGTAAAGCGCGTGAGATTCTGTTCCCCGGCCGGACCGACACGGATGAAAGCGGCCGCCCCATTGAATTGATTCCCTGCTGTGTGGACTTCGCCAGGTTCGAAGCCGCCGGCCGCGACGCACGGAGCGCAATCCGTGAGGAGCTTAATCTGCACGGGCGGCGGGTCATTGCTTACGTCGGCTCGTTCGGAGGCTGGTACCTCACTGACGAAATGGCGGCGTTCCTCGGCGCAGCTCATCGCCGCGACGCCAGAACCTTTTCGCTGATTCTGACGCAGAGTCCGCGCGAACAGGTGACTGAACAATTGCGCGCGCGCGGAATTGCTGAGGCGGATTTTTTTGTCGGCACCGTCGCGCCCGCCGATGTCCCGCGACATCTTTCAGCGGCCGACGCCGCCATTTCGTTTATCAAGGCGTGTTATTCCAAGCAGTCCTCGTCGCCGACCAAGATCGCGGAATACCTGGCCGCGGGCCTGCCCGTGATTGCCAATACCGGCGTCGGCGACGTTGACGAGTTGCTTACAAAGCATGGCGTTGGCATATTGATCAGCGAATTCAACGAGGCAAGTTATGGCCGCGCTTTGGCCCAGTTGGATGCGCTGCTCGCCAATGAAACAATCCGCGCGCGTTGCCGCGCCACGGCCCACAGTGAATTTGATTTAGAAACTGTTGGCAGCGTGCGCTATCGGCGTTTGTACGAGCGATTGTTCCACGACCGCGCCGCAGCGCGGGCTGGATCCGCCCCAATTTGACGCATGGAAGTTCTAACGTTAGTCCCTAATCGCGCCGGTTTTGCTCCTGGTCAGCGAGGCAGCATTGAGCTTTGGGAGGATGTTCTCAAGCCCGCGGGGATAAATCTGCATTGGGCGCCGTTTGAGACTGAGCGTCTGCACGAGATTCTGTACACACCCGGGCATCAGTTTGAAAAAGCCGCCGAGATGGTCAAGGCCTATCGCGATCGAATGGATTTGATCGATCACCTCGACGACTATGACGCGGTTTTTGTCTATCGCGAAGCAGCCTTGCTGGGCCCCGCATTCTTCGAAAAGAAAATCGCGCGGCGCGGTCTTCCAATAATTTATCAGTTGGATGACCCGCTGTTTGTGCCTTATCGCAGTCCCTCAAACGGATTGTGGTCCTACCTGAAATTCTTTGGAAAGATTGCCGACATCTGCCGCCTGGCAAAGGTCGTGATGGTCAACTCTACGCAGATTCGCAACTACGTTTCGCAATTCAATAAGAACATTTGGCAGGTGCCCAGCGTGGTCGACACGCGACAATATGTCTATCGGCCCGAGTCGGTTGAGCAAACAAACAGCGATGTTTGCATCGGCTGGAGTGGAAGTCCGACGACCATGAAGAACATTCAGGTTATCTCGGGAGCGCTGCGCCGCCTGGCTGATCAAGTAACGCATCGCGTGCATCTAATCGGCGGCACCGAATTCAATCTGCCGGGAGTAAACTACACGGCGCAACCGTGGAGTGCCGAAACTGAAGTTGAGGACCTGCGAAAGATGCACGTGGGGATGGTGCCTTTACCCCTCAATGAATGGAACAAGTGGAAGTTCTACATGAAGACGGCGCAATACCTGGCGTTGGGAATTCCCACCGTCGCCACACCTCTCGGTTCAAACCCCGAAGTGATTCAGCACGGCGTGACCGGATTTCTTGCCGGTTCCGAAGATGAATGGGTCGAATACCTGAGAATGCTGATTGAAGATTCCCAGTTGCGCCGTCGCATGTCGCGGGCGGCGGCTGAATCTGCTTACCAATACACCCTTGCCGGGAATACCGAAAAAATTATTGCGGCTTTCAAAGCGGCAGTAGCCTAACGTGAGACAAACGCCTCAGTTCGAGCTTCGCGAAATGCCGTGCGGTGCCTGCGGCGGCACTACGCACACACATTTGGGCTGGCGCGGCGGCGCGGCGCACCGCAACCGGCTCGGCGTTCGGATTGAGATAGTGCGTTGCGACTCATGCACGCACCTCTATCCGCATCCGATGCCGTTTCCCAAAGAGGGCGTGGAGGAAATCTACGCCGATACCGAATCCTATTTCAGCGCTCACGATCTCGAACAAAAGAAAGAGAGCAGCCGGCAATTGATAAGCGAGATCGAATCCCGGCTGGGGCGGCGCGGAAATATTCTGGATATCGGCTGCGGTCGCGGCGAGTTGCTGTGGGCGGCGCGCGAAGCCGGTTGGGAATGCGTCGGACTTGATCCTTCGCCCGAGTACGTCGAATGGGCGCGCAAGAATTTCGGCGTCGAGGCCCGACTTGGCACCTTAGAGCAGATGAAGTTCGCCGACGCTTCATTCGATGCGGTGATCATGAACGGTGTGATCGAACATTTGTACGAGCCGTTCAATACGTTGACTGAAGTATTGCGCGTGCTCAAGCCCAACGGCGTCTTCTATTTTGATGCGCCTAACGAGGATGGTCTCTACATGCAAGCGGGCAATGTATACATGCGAGCGCGCGGCCGCGACTGGGTGCTGAATCTGGCGCCGACTTTCCCCCCATACCACGTCCAGGGCTTTAACCCGAAATCTTTGAGGCATTTGTTAACCCGGGTCGGATTTGATTTAATCGAGCTTTCAATGGGTGGCTCGGTGACCGTGCCGGCCGAGGACATGAGCCTGGCGAAGCGACTTGAATTCAACGCTGGACGGGCCATTAACTGGCTCGGCAAACATCGCGGCGCCGGCGTGTATATGGCAATTTGGGCCAAAAAGCCTGCTCTGACTCGTACTGCTACCGAGGTTTGATCCAAATCTTTCCGCGAGATAAGCATTGGAAAAGTTGAACATCCTGGTTACCGGGGGCGCCGGCTTTATCGGGTCGCATCTTACCGACGCACTCATCGAGCGGGGCCACCGGGTGCGCGTCCTTGATTTGCTGGTTCCGCAGGTCCACGGCAACGGCTTGCCGCAACACGTGAATCCGGAAGCCGAGTTTATTCACGGCGATGTGTGCGATCAGCAAACCGTCGATCGCGCCCTGAAAGGCGTGGATGCGGTCTTTCATCAGGCGGCCGAAGTCGGTGTCGGTCAGTCGATGTATGAAATTGATCGATACGTGCGCGCGAACGACCTGGGCACCGGAGTCCTTTTACAGCGTCTCCTCGGCTACAAGGATCGAATTAGGAAACTGGTCGTAGCTTCTTCGATGTCAATCTACGGCGAGGGTGCTTACACCTGTGCCAAGTGCGGCACTGTCTATCCTCAAGTGCGCCCGCTAACGCAGTTGTTGGAACGCCGCTGGGAGATGGAATGTGACAATTGCAGCTCGCAGCTTATGCCGGCGCCGACTCGCGAGGACAAGCCGTTAAATCCGACTTCGATATATGCAATCACTAAACAGGATCAAGAGCAGTTTTGCCTCGTCGTAGGACGGGCATACCGAATTCCCACGGTGGCACTTCGTTATTTTAATGTGTACGGCCCGCGGCAGGCCTTGTCGAATCCTTACACGGGTGTCTGCGCGATTTTCTCAGCGCGACTGCTGAACGATCAGCCGCCGGTGATCTTTGAGGATGGCGAACAGACGCGGGACTTTGTGCACATCAGCGATATCGTGCAGGCCAACCTGCTCGCCCTTGAAGCTGACGGCGCGGATTACCAGATCGTGAACATCGGTACCGGCGTACCGACTTCGGTGCGGCAGATTGCCGGCCTTCTGGCGGAAGGACTAGGCAAAAACATCTCGCCCGAAATTGTGTCGCGCTATCGCGAGGGTGACATTCGCCATTGCGTGGCGGACATCTCGCGGGCTCGGCAGCAGATCGGCTATGCGCCGCGAGTCACACTCGAAATGGGAATTCCGGAGTTGCTAAAGTGGGTGCGCGAGCAAACACCTGAGGATCAGGTGAGTAAGGCCACCGCCGAACTGGAAACGCGTCAACTTGTTCGATAAACAGTTTTCCGATTAGGAACCTCTAAGCCGACATGCACCGTCCAGGAAAATTCCGTTTGTTCGTCCTCGGACTACTCGCCGTGCTTCCGTCGTTTTTAAAGCGGCCGTGCTACCGGCTTTTCTTTGGCTACCGGATCGGCAAGCGAGTGCGCATCGGGTTAAGCATTGTCGAAGCGGGTGAGTGCGAAATTGGTGACGACACAATAATCGGGCATCTCAACCTGATAATAGGCGTGCAGAAACTAACGATGGGCGACCACGTGCGCATCGGGCACCTGAATATCATTCGCGGTGGAGAAGAAGTAACCCTCGGAAGGTATGCCGAACTACTGCGGCTGAATGAAATAAACTCGATCCCTGAGCCTGAGGTGGTGAACGCAATTGACCCGCGGTTTTCGCTCGGGCCCGGGAGCATTATTACCACCGGCCACAAGATTGACTTTACCGATCGGGTTACGATTGGACGGCGTACGATCATCGGCGGGCGCAACTCTTCACTCTGGACCCATAACCGCCAGCGCACACTGCCGATCAGCGTCGGCGATTTTGCTTACGTCGGCTCAGAGATTCGCATGGCCCCCGGCAGTGGCATTCCTTCACGATGCATTGTCGGGATAGGCGCGGTAGTAACCACGACGGTGAATGGTGAAGGCTGGTTAATCGCAGGCGTGCCGGCCAAGCTCATAAAAGAGCTCAATGCTGATGACAAGTTCCTGATCGAAAGGAAGACCAGGCCGGATTTGCCCGATGATATCTAGGCGTCTTATCCTAATCACATGAATGGCGTTATCGCATTCCTCGCTTTCGTGCTTTCGGTGGCGATCCTGCTGTTTGTGCCGACTTTGGCCGCTCCCTATTCGTCTCAGTATGGACCAGTGACAGTGTTTTACTGCGGCGCCGCTCTGCTGGTGTGTGGCCTCTTTGCCGCAATTGTCGGGGCAATTATCCGGCGCGAGCCGTCCCACGGTGCCTATCTCTTAAAGTTGTTTCTGCTGGCGCTCCTGATCCGAGTCTTGATCGGGTCCGCGATATTTGCCTTAAACGCGCAGGACTTTTTCGGTGGTGATGCCTGGACTTACGATTTTAACGGCCAGCAGCAATTGCTCGCCTGGGGGGGCGATAAGTTTGCTCAACTGGAAGTTGATCGCTTCGTGGGCAAGAGTTACCGCTCAGGGTGGGGAATGGTGTCCATGGTTGCGGTTATCTATGCCATGCTGGGACGAAACATGCTCGCGGTTCAGTTCGTGAATGCAGTGCTGGGCGCGGCCACGGCCCCCGTGATCTTTTTGACCGCCAAACAGGTCTTTAACAATCGCCGAGTCGCCGAGGTGGCAGGTTTTGCAGTCGGCTTTTATCCCTCGCTCGTTTTATGGTCTTCGCAGGGACTAAAGGACGGACCGATCGTGCTGTTTTTGGCGCTCACCATCCTGGCGACAATTAAGCTCGGACATAAACTTAGCGTGCCCTGGGGAGCGGTACTCGTTGGCTCGCTGCTTGGTGTGCTGGCTTTTCGCTTTTATGTTTTCTACATGCTATTGCTGGCCGTTGTGGCCGCATTCGTAATTGGCATGCGCGAAGTGACCATGCAAAGCATGGCGCGTCAATTGGTAGTGGTGGTTCTGCTCGCTTTGTCGCTGACATATTTGGGAGTTACCAGATACGCCAACATTCAAGTCGAATCGTACGCCGACTTTGAACAGCTTCAGCGCACCCGTCATGATGCGGCGAGATCGGCCCAATCGGGTTTTGGCAGAGACGTGGACGTTTCGACCGCCTCCGGGGCCCTGACTACAATTCCGGTGGGAATGGTCTATCTGCTGTTCGCGCCGTTTCCGTGGCAATTGGGTTCGTTGCGCCAAAGCTTGACGCTGCCGGAAATGGTGATTTGGTGGGCCGCGTTTCCACTTTTAATCCTGGGGATCTGGTTTTCGATAAAACATCGTCTGCGACAGATGTCCCCCATTTTGATTTTCACTGCAATGCTGACTCTGGCTTACTCAGTTTTCCAGGGAAACGTCGGTACGGCGTATCGGCAGCGCGCGCAAGTTCTGGTTTTCTATTTCATCTTTGTGGCGGTCGGCGCTGTGCTGATGAAAGAAAAACGTGAAGAGAGACGGAAGCGCAACGCAGAAGAGTTGCGGGCCGCTTCTGTCCGTATTCCGCGGCGCCTGATAAAAGAGCCATCCGGCAGTGGATGAGACAAATCGCGCAAGTACTCCCGTCTAAGGTTGAAAGCAAGTAAGGCAAGTGAGCAAATAACGTGTGTGGCATAGCAGGAATGGTTCGCGGGGACGGGCAGCCGGTCGACCGGCAGTTGCTCGAGCGCATGAATGATGCAATCCGCCATCGCGGGCCGGACGAGGATGGCTTTTACGTACACAACCATGTCGGAATGGCGATGCGTCGCCTTTCGATTATCGATCTGAAATCCGGCCAGCAACCGATCCCCAATCAGGAACGCACCGCCTGGATCGTATTTAACGGCGAAATCTACAACTATAAAGAAGTCCGCGCGCAGCTCGAGAACCTCGGCCACCACTTCCAAACGAATTCAGATACCGAAGTTGTCGTTCATGCCTACTCAAGGTACGGCGACGATTGCGCGAAGCATTTGCGCGGCATGTTTGCGTTCGCGATCTGGGATGAAGCAAAGCAGGAATTGTTTCTGGCGCGCGATCGAGTGGGGAAGAAGCCGCTGCTCTACGCGCAGACCGCCAACGGCGGCCTGGTGTTTGCTTCCGAGTTCATGACCCTGCTGCTGCATCCGGAAGTAAGTCGCGATATCGATCGCGAAGCGCTGCATTATTACCTCACGTTCATGTGCGTGCCCGCGCCGCTCACCGCCTATCGCCAAATCAGAAAACTTGAACCGGGCCACACCCTGCGTTGGCGTAAGGGCGAGATCGAACTTAAGCGTTACTGGCTGCCGGACTTCAGCAAAAAGCTGGACATCACGGAAGAAGAAGCCGGCGAACGGCTCATCGAGATTTTGCGCGACGCCGTGCGTGTCCGGCTGATGTCGGAAGTGCCGCTCGGAGCGTTTCTCTCCGGCGGCATTGATTCGAGCACCGTCGTGGCATTGATGAGCGAAGTCAGCTCGACGCCGGTAAAGACCTTCTCAATTGGATTTGAAGAACAGGATTTCAGCGAGCTGCATCACGCGCGTCGCGTGGCAGAACACGTCGGCGCCGATCACCACGAATTCATCGTCCGGCCTGATGCACTCGAAGTCCTGCCGACACTGGTCGAACACTACGGCGAGCCTTACGCCGATTCTTCGGCCATTCCGACGTACTACGTCGCGCGCGAGACTCGCCGTCACGTAACTGTGGCTTTGAATGGCGACGGTGGTGACGAATCGTTCGCCGGCTATGATCGCTACTCTGCGATGCTGCTTGCGCAGCGATATCACCGCCTGCCGAATGTGCTACGCGGCGGTCTTATCGAACGCGCGGTCCAGCTTCTGCCAGGCTCGGACGAGCGGCGCACGCTCGCCGCCCGCACTAAGCGTTTTATGCGCGCGGTTTCGTTGCCGAACGTCGAACGGTACATGCACTGGATCAGCGTTTTCGACAGTCCGCGGCAGCACGATCTGTATTCAGAAGAGTTTGCCCGGGAAACCAAAGCTGAACGTGCGGCGAGGTTCATCGAGCCATGGTTCGTCAACGCGAACGGCGCGGGTCTGCTGGATGCGGCGCTGCTGGCGGACACCATGACTTACCTGCCCAACGATCTGCTGGTGAAAGTCGATATTGCGACGATGGCGGTGTCGTTGGAAGCGCGTTCGCCGTTTCTCGATCATCACGTCATCGAGTTCGCCGCGAGTCTGCCCGAGCATTTCAAGCTGCGCGGCCTCACGAAAAAATATCTTTTGAAGCGTGTACTGCGTCAATTGCTGCCCGCTGAGAATCTCGATCGGCGCAAGATGGGGTTCGGCGTACCGATCGGACATTGGTTCCGCGGTTCACTCCAGGGCTTTTTGCGTGAAGCCTTGTTGTCTGAAAAAGCCCTCAATCGTGGATTGTTCAAACCCGAAGCGGTTCGGCGTCTGGTTGAACAACACGTCAGCGGCGCGCAGAATCACGAGCACCGCCTGTGGACCCTGTTGATGCTCGAACTTTGGTTCCAACGGTTTATTGATTAGATTTTGGAGGTGATGGTACTTGAAAGGTATCGTTCTGGCAGGAGGATTAGGTAGCCGGTTGCGGCCGCTGACGTCGGTCACAAACAAGCACCTGCTACCGGTCTATGACCAACCGATGATCTATTTTCCGATCCAAACGTTGGTCAACGCAGGTATTACGGACATTATGATTGTCACCGGCGGTAATTCCGCCGGCGATTTTTTGAAGTTGCTCGGCAACGGCAAGGCGTTCGGATTGAAGCACCTGAACTACACTTATCAGGAGGGCGAAGGCGGCATTGCCGCGGCCCTCTCGCTGGTCGAGCACTTCGCCGCCGGAGATTCGATCTGCGTGGTTCTCGGCGACAACATTATCCAGGGAAATATTCGCGAGGCTGCCGACGCGTATCGCGAACAGGGCGGCGGTGCGAAGATTCTCCTGAAACAGGTTAGCGATCCGGAACGCTTCGGGGTACCTGAGCTTGACGGGCAGCGGGTCCTGCGAATTGACGAAAAACCGAAGCAGCCAAAATCAGAGTACGCAGTAATTGGGATTTACATGTACGACAGCGCAGTCTTTAACATCATTCGGACACTTAAGCCCTCCGGCCGCGGCGAGTTGGAAATAACCGACGTTAACAACGCCTACATCTCGCGCGGAGAAATGACCTGGGATAAATTAGACGGCTGGTGGACTGACGCTGGAACCTTTGAAAGTCTTTTACACGCCTCGAATCTGGTCGCCGAAACCGGCGCCAACAACATGGAACTTACACATGCAGCAGAAGCCGGCACTAACTCCTAAACCTTTCCACTCGGGCGATATTAACGACGTCATCGTTCGCCCGCTGCGAAAGTTCGACGATCGTCGCGGTTGGCTGACCGAACTCTTCCGGCACGACGAATTGCCGGCTGAGTTCTTTCCCGTGATGTCTTACATTTCTTCCACCAAGCCGGGCGTGGCGCGCGGACCTCATGAGCATATCGACCAGGCAGATTTGTTTTGCTTTATCGGACCGTCCAATTTCAAGATGCGCATGTGGGACAATCGTCCGGATTCTTCTACGTATCAGGCCGTGATGACTCTGGTGGTGGGCCAGGACAATCCTCAAGCCGTCGTCGTTCCGAAAGGAGTCGTCCATGCGTATCAAAACGTCGGCGAGACGGACGGCATAGTCATCAATTGCCCGAACCGTCTGTACATGGGCGACCGCCGTCAGGAAGCGATTGACGAGATCAGACATGAGGATGATCCGGATACAATCTTCCGCATGGATGATTAGCAGTGAGCGGTACCGACGTAACGCGAGGCCGGGCTTGCAACTCGCAGCTCGGCCTCTTACGTTGTTATCGATCGCCAGACACTATCACCGCAGAATACTCGTCATGCCGATTGCCACTCATTGCTCACTGCTCACTGCCTTCTGCACACTGCTTTGAAGATCCTCCGAATCATTGCCCGTTTGAACGTGGGTGGGCCGGCGCGGCACGTTGTGTGGTTGACTGACGGCCTGCGCGCAAACGGCTACGACACGGTTCTCGTGACCGGGGTGGTCCCGCCCGGTGAAGACGACATGACCTACTTCGCGCAGTCCGCCGGCGTGACTCCGCAGGTAATTCCGCAAATGAGTCGCGAGATTTCTCTGCGCGACGCGCTCGCGAGCTGGAAAATTTTCCGACTGATGCTGCGCGAGCGACCCGACCTTGTTCACACGCACACCGCCAAAGCCGGAACTGTCGGCCGCGTCGCGGGACTGCTTTATCGTTGGCTCACACCCGCAACGCTGATTGGCAAGCCGCGGGCTTGCCGCTTTGTCCACACGTATCACGGGCACGTTTTTCATAGCTACTATGGGCCGAAGAAGACAAAACTTTTCTTAACGATTGAGCGCGCGCTGGCGCGGCTGGTCACTGATCGAATCATCGTCGTGAGCGAGCAGCAGCGACGCGAAATAAACGAAGACTTCAGGGTCGGAACGCCCGAGCAGTACGCCGTAGTTCCGTTGGGCCTCGACCTAGGTCAATTCTCAGACTGGCAGGCGAAGCGCAGCCGTTTGCGGCAAGAACTAAACGCGGATGACGAACTACTCGTCGGAATCGTAGGCCGGCTGACCGAAATCAAGAACCACGCGATGTTCTTGCGCGCGGCGGCGCGGGCAAAGGAACTCAATCGATCTGCAAAAGATCAGCGGCCGATGCGCTTCGTCATTGTCGGAGATGGCAGCCTGCGCGGAACTCTCGAAGATCAAGCGCGCGAACTCGGGCTGGCGGACGATGTCGTCTTCGTGGGCACGCGTGAAGATCCGGAGTTTTTCTATCCGGCGCTGGACGTTGTTGCGCTCACCAGCCACAACGAAGGAACACCTCTCACACTGATTGAAGCGATGGCTAACGAACGCCCCGTGGTTTCGACGGCGGTGGGCGGCGTGGTCGATTTGCTTGGCGCCAGACTCGCTGACGAAACCGGCTACTCTGTGTGTGAACGCGGAATTTCCGTGAAAAGTGGCGACGTGGAGGGCTTCGCCGCAGGCCTCACCAGATTGGTCCAGGATGAGGGTTTACGAAAGGAGCTCGGCCGGCGGGGCGGCGAATTTGTGGCTCGTAATTATGCGAAAGAGCGCCTCATTAACGATATATCAAACTTGTACGATCAGCTTCTGAAAGCAAAAGCGGCATAGCCGGCGCATTCAGGAGACCGGCAGCGGCCAGCGGCCATGTTAGACTGGCACGAATTGAAGGGAGCAATTATTTGCGAATTCTGATCACAGGCGGGGCCGGTTTCATCGGCTCACATTTGTCCGACGCATATCTGGAACGTGGCGATGAAGTCTATGTTATTGACGACCTCTCGACCGGCAGTATTGAAAACATCCGCCATCTTAAAGACCATCCGCGTTTTCACTACACGATCGACAACGTGGCCAACCAGCCGGTCACCGCTGAGCTGGTCGATCAATGTGATGTGATCTTTCATCTCGCCGCCGCTGTAGGCGTGAAACTCATTGTCGAAAGTCCCGTGCGCACCATCGAGACCAACGTGCACGGCACTGAAGTCGTGCTCTCGCTGGCAAATAAGAAAAAGAAGAAAGTCCTGATCGCTTCCACGTCAGAAGTTTACGGTTTAAGCGCAGAGATTCCTTTTCGCGAAGACGGCAATCTGGTGATGGGCGCGACCACGAAAGGCCGCTGGAGCTACGCGTGCTCGAAAGCGATCGACGAGTTTCTGGCGCTGGCTTATTGGCGCGAAAAGAAATTGCCGACCACCGTCGTACGTCTATTCAATACAGTCGGCCCGCGACAGACTGGTCAGTACGGCATGGTGATTCCCACCTTCGTAAAGCAGGCGCTGGCCAGCCGCCCGATCACGGTTTACGGCAGCGGCAAGCAATCGCGCTGCTTCTGCCACGTGGGTGACGTGGTCGGCGGCCTCATGAAGCTCATGGACACTGACGCCGCGGTAGGCGAAGTTTTCAACGTCGGTTCGAACCAGGAGATTTCGATTGTCGACCTCGCCAAGCGCGTAAAAGCATTGGCCAAGTCGGAATCTGAGATTGTGTTCGTCCCATACGATGAGGCTTACGAAGAGGGCTTCGAAGACATGCCGCGGCGCATCCCGGACATCTCAAAGGTGAACAAGCTGGTCGGCTTCAAGCCGGCGATGGATCTCGACGGCATTCTAAAGTCGGTGATCGATTTTCATAGCGGGAAACAGCCACCCAGGCAAACCTCTGCGATCGCCTGAACGTGGACGTTTTACAACCTCCCCCGCCACCGGAAACCCGAATCGTTTCCGGGATCGGCATAAACACCCTCGAAGTTATCTGCAAACACATCGCTACGGAGTTTGTTGATAGCGCGGCCAGATTTCAGCGATATTAGGACCACTATTATCAACGACAATCGCCCCGAGCCGTAATACAGACTTGTGGTAGTGCTTACCGACTTGTGACTTGCCTTTGCTGGCCCAATCGAATAGCTTCTAATATCGACGAGTCCAAATCCGGAATAACCGCCTTTTTTCTCTGATTTGAAGTGAATTCGCTGAAAGTCTCAACCCTCGTTCCGTCCGTGATTTCCTTTGCGCTCGCCCTGGCGCTGACGCCGGTCGTGCGCCTGGCGGCGCGTCGTTTCGGGCTGGTGGCCAAACCCAAAACTGACCGGTGGCACAAGCAGCCCACTGCGATGATGGGCGGAGTAGCGATCTGGCTGAGCGTGCTGATCACCTACATCTTCTTTCTGCCGCACATACCGCACACGTGGGTAATTATCACCACCAGCAGCTTTCTGTTTTTTGTCGGCCTGGTCGATGATCTGATCCATACAAAGCCTTATCAAAAGTTGATCGGCCAGATTGTCGGCGCGGCTGCGGTCGTGAATTACGGTCTGACCCTCCCGTGGACGCGATCCGCATCCGTGAACATCGCGATCACGATTTTCTGGCTCATCGGCATCACCAACGCCATCAACCTGCTCGACAACATGGACGGGTTGGCCACGGGAATTGCCGCGATTGCTTCGGGCTTTCTCACGTTGAACTTCATCGCCAGCGCGCAGCCGGTGGAAGCGAGCATGATGGCGGTATTCACCGCGGCGCTGCTCGGGTTTCTGGTTTTCAACTCGACGCCCGCGTCGATCTTCATGGGCGACTGCGGCTCGATGTTCATTGGTTTCTTCCTCGCCAGTACCGCACTGATAAATCTTTCCGGCGGACGGTCGCGAAGTTTTCTGCCCGTGCTCGCGGTTCCGATCCTGGTTCTGTTCATTCCGATTTTTGATACGACGTTCGTCACCATCTTGCGCAAGCTTTCGGGACGCGCGGCTTCGCAGGGTGGGCGCGATCACACTTCACATCGGCTGGTCGCTTTGGGCATGTCCGAGCGGCGCGCGGTGTGGATGCTTTACGGATTGGCGGCGGTTTCGGGGCTGCTCGCGGTGGCCGTGCGCGCCCTGAGGCCGGACGTCAGCATTGCGCTTTTGTTCGGCTTCACGATTGTGCTGACGCTGCTGGGCGTGTATCTCGCCGGCGTCAAAGCTTATGACGAAGAAGAGCAAGTCGCGGCCGCGCGTGAAAAACCACGGTTCAGTTTTCTGGTCGACTTTTCTTATAAGCGGCGCATCTTTGAAGTGCTGATGGATGTCGGTCTAATCATTCTGGCGTACTGGTCCGCCTACGCTTTGACGATTCAGGGATTCTCAGACAGCCCCGCCCGCACGCTTTTCCTGCGCACGCTGCCGATAGTTGTAGTGGTGCGGCTGGCGGCATTTTTGTTCTTTGGCGTTTATCGCGGCATCTGGCGGTACACCGGGATCGATGACCTGGTGGTGTTCGCGAAGGCCGTCGCGGCCGGCTCAGTCATCAGCATGATCATCATCCTCTTCAAGTTTCGTTTTGAAGGATTCTCGCGCGCCGTCTTTCTCGTCGAAGCGATGATGATGTTGATGTTGCTGGCGGGCAGCCGCATGGCCTTTCGTTTGTTCCGACAACTGCTGCCGGCCGGCGCCGCAATCCAGGGCCGCCGCGCCCTGATCTACGGTGCCGGCGACGCTGGCGAATTGCTTTTGCGCGAGTTACTTAATAATCGCGAACTGCAATGCAAGCCGGTGGGATTCATGGACGACGATCCGAAAAAGCGTGGCAAGGTGATTCATGGCTTGCCAGTGTTTGGCGGCAATGGCCTGCTCCACCGGATTGTCACCCACCAAAGAATCGAGCAGATCGTAATTTCGAGTCCCAGCATCACGGAGGAACGTATCAACGAAATTCTGCGCGAGTGCGAAGCCCAAAACATCGAACTAAAACGCATGGCGATTCGCATTGAAAGCATTGGCGAGCAAGGCCTGCCCACCACCCCGTTTGCGACGCGAAACGGCGATGCACGCGACTGAAAGACCGCATGTCCCTCTCAAGTTCCCCGGCCAGCATTGAAGTCCGCTTACCTGGATCCGCCAGACTGCTGATGCTTATTCCGGCACTGCTGGCAATTCTCGTCGGCGGGTTTTGTCTGCGTTGGCAGGTCGGCGCCACGGTTTCTGAAGTCGCAACCACCGGCGAAACTCCGAACCTGGAACTCGCCCGCGTGGCCGCGCGCTGGGCGCCGGACGACCCCTTCGTTCATTGGCGGTTGGGCTCAGTGACGCGCCGCGAGTTTAGCGCGAGCAGCATTCAAGAGACGGTGCGCGAGTTCGAAGTCGCGGTGCGCCTTTCCCCAAATGATTTTCGCTACTGGGAAGAGCTGGGACGCGCACTGGAAATGGCCGGCGATCGCGCGGCGGCTGAGAAGGCGTTGCGGCGCGCAACTTTTCTGGCTCCGAACTACTATCACCCGCACTGGCGACTAGGCAATTTGCTGCTGCGGTTGAACCGATACGAAGAGGCTTTCCAGCATCTCTTTCGCGCGGCCGATGCACGCGGCGAACTTTGGCCGCAGGTTATCAACCTGGCCTGGCAGGCTTTCGATGGCGACGTGGATCGCATCGCCAACGAAGCGGGCAAGAACCCGACCGTGCGCGTGCTCTTTGCGTGGTATCTCGTGGGCATGAAGCATTACGACGATGCTTTGCGATTGTGGGAGACTCTGACTCCCGACGTTCAATCGAAACTCCAAGGCCAGGGTCGAAACCTGCGCAAGGCGCTGCTCGATGCGAAACAGTTCCGCGCGGCGCTCGAAGTACACCGCGACATCGAACCACGCGACGCTGTTCCGGATCCGGAAGTCTTCTTGAACGGGGGCTTTGAAGAGTTGATCACGGTGCCGGTAACCAAACCTTTCGGCTGGACCATTGCCTCAAACGTTCAGGCGCAAGTTTCAATTAATAATGAAGGCCACGGCGGCCGGCGCAGCGTGCAAATTGTTCTCAGTGCGGCGAACGGGCTCGAGCGCATCAACGCAACCCAAACCATCGTCGTCCAGCCTCACGCGAAATACCGCTTGGAATTTTATGCGCGTACCGACAAGCTTAATAGCGCAAGCACGCCGGTGGTCAACATCTTCGACCCCAAATACGACAAGGGGATTGCGAGTTCGGCGTCGCTGCCGACCGGCACGAACGGCTGGCAAAAATACTCAATTGATTTCACGATGAGCGATGGGGACGGCATCGTTATCACGATCGGCTGCCCTCCCTGTCCGGTCGGCAATGTCTGTCCAATTTTTGGAACTATCTGGTATGACGACTTCATTCTCCAACGCACCAGTGGCGGTCCGGGAAGAGCCGCGGCAAGTGCAAATCAGGAAGCCCGCGCCCCCGCCCGTTAGGCGCCGGCACACGCTCGCCAGCCGGTTGGCATTCGTGACCATCTGCACGGCGATCGTGGTGGCGACCCTGGCTTACGGCACGGTCCACAACTGGGCGCTCGCCCTCTTTACGTTAAGTGCGCTCGTAATGGTCCTGCTTTGGGCAGTGGACGCGGTGGTTTTGCGCTCAGTCTTGTTGCCAGTTAATCCGCTGCAGTGGCCGCTGGTTGGGATGGTGCTGCTTGGATTGTTTCAGCTCTTGCCGTTGCGGACACACGACCCGGCAGGGCTGCCACTCTCGCCCGTGCGATCGCTCTCACTGGATCCGTACTCCACACGTTTGGTTGTTGTCCAGGTCGCCGCGTTGCTGATTTATTTTGGCGCCACTTCTCTGTTTGTGGACGGTCCGCGCCGATTGAGGGCGCTCGTCAGGACCATCACTATCTTCGGATTTGTTCTGGCCATCTTTGGACTGACGCAGTCGTTCACCAGCGACGGCACGCGCGTTTATTGGTACCGTCAAATTGGGCAGAGCACCGCTTTCGGACCGTTCATCAATCGCCATCATTTCGCCGGGTTTATGTTGATGGCCGTTTCCATCCCCTTTGCGCTGCTGCTTTCGGGCGCGATTGAAAATTACAAGCGCCCGCTGTATGCGTTCGCGGCGGTGGTGATGGCCATGTCACTGATCGCGACGAATTCGCGCGGCGCCACAATCGCTCTCGGCGCTCAGATCTTCGTTTTGGTCGTGACGGCGAGCTTTGGCTGGGGCAAGAAAAAGGAACAGTCGCGCACCAGGAGACTTCGCGCCGCGGCGCTGCGCGGTGGAATTGCAGTGGCTGTCGTGGTGCTGCTAATCGGCGGCGCCCTGTTGTTGAGCGGTCCGGAAGTTTTCACGCGTTTCCTCGGCACGCCGATCGCCGACGATCCGACGACGGGCCGCGCGCATTTTTGGCGAGTCACGCTCGACGTTATCAAAGCATACCCGCTGATCGGCTCAGGCCTGGGTTCGTTCGGCGCGATCTACACGCGCTATGACACGCGCAACGGTCTCTACCGCCTTGAGCAGGCGCACAACGATTATTTGCAGACGATTTCCGACGCCGGAATCATCGGCGCTATCCTCGGGCTCGCGTTCATCTTTATCCTGTTTCGCCGCGGGTTCGCGCGCCGCGAGACGCACGACCGGTTCCGGCGCGCAGTGACCACCGGCGCGCTGGCGGGCTGTTTTGCGGCGCTGGTACACAGCTTTTTCGATTTTCCGCTGCACACGACGGCGAACGCTCTCCTGTTTTTAATCCTCGCCGCGATCGCGACCCAGGACACGCGCATCAACACGACCTACCAGCCGGCCCGCAAACGAAGGCGGCGCTCGTCACGTCGCGCCGAGTCTGAATCACCACCCGGCGACGGCCGGGCGAGCGAGCCGGCTACGGCGGAATTGTAACTTCGACGATAGACGTTGTAGTCTTTTGTCGCTCTTTCCCTCCACAAACCAGAGGTCAGAAGTTAGAGGTCAGAGATCAGACGTCAGATGTCAGCGGCGACACTCCGGAAAACAGAGGTCGGTGGGCAAACGTCGGAACCCAAAGTGGACACGTTGCCGAGTCTCTGTCTTGAAGCCATCACGCGCCATAACAAGCCGAATACCGTCAGCGAGAAACGGGGCGGCGGTTGGATGCGCGTATCTTCGGACGAGTTTGTGCGGCGCGTGCAACATATCGCGCTCGGGCTCGCTGATTTAGGGATTCAGCCCGGCGATCGTGTGGGCCTGATTTCTGAGAATCGGCCTGAGTGGTCGATCGCGGATCTGGCAGTGCTCAGCGCCGGCGCCGTCGTCGTACCGATCTATACCACGCAAGCTCCCGATCAAATTCGCTTCATCCTCGAAGACTCAGGCGCCCGCGCGCTTTTAATTTCAGGCGGGCGAATTCTGAAACATGCGCGCGAGGGATTCGAGGGCGTGGATACTCTGAAAGACATCGTGATCTTTGATCCGAAGTCAGTCGCCGGCGTCAGTGGCGGTGTCGCCCTCGAGTCAGTCGAAGGCCGCGGGGCTAAAATTGATCGCCAGGACCCCGACGCTTTCGACAAACTGATCGGGCGTGGACGGCCCGACGATCTCGCGACCATCATTTACACCTCCGGCACTACCGGCGAGCCGAAAGGCGTGATGCTGACGCACGACAACTTCATCGCCAACGTGCGTTCGATCACGACGGGTCTGCCGATCTCTGCCAGCGACGTCTCGCTCTCAGTCCTGCCGCTTTCGCACATTTTCGAGCGCACGGTTTTTTACGTTTTCGCGTACATGGGCGTCGCGGTGCATTACGCTGCTTCTTTCGATCAAGTCGGCGAATTTCTGCGCGAAGTTCGCCCCACGATCATGACCGCGGTGCCGCGCCTGTTTGAGAAGGTCTACCACCGCATCATCAAGAAAGGCACGTCGGCGGGCGGGACGAAAGCAAAAATCTTCGAATGGTCGCTCGCCGTGGGCCAGCGCGTCGCCGAACTCGAAGACAAGCGGCAGCGCGTGCCGCTCTCTCTGCGCGCGAAACACGCACTGGCCGATCGTTTGGTGTTCACCAAGTGGCGTGAAGGCATTGGCGGACGTCTGCGCTACTTCGTTTCAGGCGGCGCGCCTTTGTCGCCGACGCTTTCGTATTCCTTTCTCGGCGCCGGCATCAAGATTCTTCAGGGCTATGGCATGACCGAAACCTGCATCGTTTGCGCTAATCGCCCCGAAGACAACCGCGTCGGCTCGATCGGCAAACCTTTCAAAGGGATCGAGGTCGAGCTGGCCGAAGACGGCGAAATTCTGGTGCGCGGACCGAACGTGATGCGCGGCTACTATGGCCGGCCCGAAGCCACGCTGGCGGTGATGCAGGACGAATGGTTCGCGACCGGCGACGTGGGTCACATCGATGACGCCGGGCACATCTTCATCACCGATCGCAAAAAAGATCTATTCAAGCTTTCCAACGGCAAGTACATCGCACCGCAACAGCTCGAAAGTCTTCTGAAGCAGAGCGAGTTTGTGAATCAGGTTGTGGTCGTCGGCTCGAGCCGCAAGTTTCCGGCGGCTTTGATCGTGCCGGATTGGGAAGACTTGAAAGGTGCCTTGCGTGACGCGGGCGTGACGCTCGCGGCCACCAACGAAGAGATCGCGAAGCAACCGGAAGCCGTAAAGATGGTGCAGCAAGACGTGACAAAGATCACCGCGCACCTGGCGGATTACGAACGCGTGCGTCGCGTCGCGCTTCTGCCTCACGAGTTTTCCATCGACAACGGCGAAATGACGCCCACGCTCAAAGTGAAGCGCAACGTAATCGACGACCGCTACGCGGATTTGATCGAGGGACTCTACGGCGGCGCGTAAACGCCGTGATGAGTGATGAGTGATGAGATAACCCCTACATCAACCCCTTAATCCCAAAAGGAGGAAACATGTCTAGGAAAATCGAAAAGTTCGAGGACTTCATCGCCTGGCAGAAAGCACGACAACTGAGCCGCAAGATTTATCAAGCAACCAATCTTCCAGGTTTCTCACGAGATTTTGGACTAAAGGACCAAATACGACGGTCTGCTGTCTCAATAATGTCGAACATCGCGGAAGGTTTTGAACGCGGGCGTGCCGCTGAATTTCATCAGTTCCTCTCGATCGCCAAAGCTTCCTGCGCCGAGTTGCGTTCTCAACTTTACGTTGCCTTCGATGCTAGTTATCTTTCGGAGTCTCAATTCTCGGAATTGATGTCTACTGCGACGGAAGTTGGTCAAGTCATCGGTGGCTTACGAGTGGCTGTCGAAAAGAGAAAGGCTTCGGCCTAATCGCATTCCACTCATTACTCATTACTCATTACTCATTACTCATTACTCATCACTGATTTGAAATGGAAACTCTCTGGCAAGAACTCACCCACGGCCTTCAGGACCGGCAGCATCTTCTGCGTGTCGCGATTCGTCTGCTCGCGGCGATGATCCTGGGCGGGATCATCGGAATTCAGCGGGAACGCTCCGGCAAGGCAGCCGGCTTCCGCACACACATGATGGTTTGCCTGGGCACGGCGGTCTTCGTGATTACCTGTTCCAGTGTGGGAATGCAATTCGACGCCGTCTCGCGCGTGATCCAGGGCCTCGTAACGGGCATAGGTTTCATCGGCGCCGGCACGATTCTGAAGCTTGAAGGCGAAGAGGAAATTAAAGGACTGACGACCGCCGCCGGCATCTGGATGACTGCCGCGATCGGGATAACGGTGGGCCTCGGCGCGGTCGGCGTCGGTTTGATTAGCACCGTCCTCGCTCTGGTCATTCTCGCTCTCGCGCAACCACTCGAAGACTTCATCCAGAAGCGACGCGGCGGCAAGAAGAAAAAGAAAAGTTAGCTGCGTATCAGGGTGAAGGCGTAATAGGATATCTGGCTTAATTCCAAGGGAGATGAATATGGGGAATGACAAGGACGTCGAAAAAACCTACTCGAACAAAGAGATAGTCGCCAAATTGCGGCGCCTGGCCGACGCCCTCGAAGAGGGGACGACTTTTGAGATACAGATCGCTGGGCAGCGCATCTCGGTTCCGCCTGATGCAACTATCGAATTCGAGTATGAGCGCCGCGGCGAAGAGGAAGAGATTGAGATCGAATTAAGTTGGAAGCGTGAGTGAGTGTCAGAGGAATGGGGGACAATCTCTGTGTATCTCTGTGAATCCTCTGTGCCTCTGTGGGTAAGTGACCTTTCGGAAGTTAACCACAGAGACACGGAGCTCCACGGAGACGCACAGAGCAAGTGAGCGACGTTCGCACGCTTCGTCAGATCAACCGCTCGAAGACGACCGTCGTCCGCGAAGCATGATGAATGCCGTGAGCGAGCTTGCCAGCGCCAGGCCGACGCCGATCAGCATCACACGTCGAAATCCGTAAACAAAACAATCGTTCACGGTTTGCTTGAAGGCGGTCCGGGTTTCCTCGCTCACGCTCGCCGGTAACTCCAGCGCCGCCAGCTTGATTCTTTCCGTGTCGATCATCCGCCGCACTTCCGAAGAAATCGGCATCTTCGCGAGATGTTCATCCAAACAAGCATTGAAACTTAGAAACATCACCACGCCCAGCACGGCGATCGACAGCAGGCCGGCAGTTCGTGAGACCGCATTGTTAATTCCTGAGGCGATGCCTGCGCGACTTTCGCTCACCGAATTCATGACCGTAGTAGTGAGCGGCGCGACGCTCACCGCCATGCCGAGTCCGAGTACAACCACGGCCGGGAAGAAAGTCGTCCAGTAACTTCCGCCCACACCGGGTCTGAGGAAGAGGGCGAATCCGATCGCCACGATCAGCGGGCCCGTCACTAGCGGCAGACGCGACCCATAACGCTTAATCAATCCGCCCGACCAGCGCGACAGCAGAAACATGAGCAGAATGAACGGCAGTATTGCCGCCCCCGCCGCGGTGGCGCTGTAGCCCTGGACCTGAATCAGATTTAACGGCAGAAAGAAAAGCGTCCCCGAGAGGGCTGCATAAAGAAATAACGTCAGCAGGTTTGCGCCGGCAAACTCTCGCGCACGGAAGAGCGAGAGCGGCATCATCGGATAACGGCGACGCGCCTCGACAACGACGAAGGCGACCAGAACAACTGCGCCGCCGATTAAGGCGATGAGCACGAAAGGATTGCCAAAACCCAGACCGGCGGACTCAATCAACCCAAAGACGAGCGCGCCAAGACCAATCGTCGCGAGCGCGGCTCCCAGCAAATCCAACTTGCCTGCGTTCTCTTCGTCGCGGCTCTCGGGAACAAAACGGAAGACCAACAACAGCACAACCAGCGCCAGCGGCAGGTTCAAAAAGAAAATTGCGCGCCACGAAACCTGTTCGATCAGCCAGCCGCCCAGGACGGGACCGAGTGCGGTCGTGATCGCCGTCGCGCCGGACCAGGTGCCGATCGCTTGTCCGCGATCCTTTTCCGGAAACGACGCGCTGATAATTGCGAGACTTCCGGGAACCAGCAGCGCGCCGCCGACGCCCTGAATCGCCCGCGCGATTATCAATTGCTGAACGTTCGGCGCCACGCCGCACCAAATCGACGCGAGCGCGAAAACCGCAACTCCGATCGCATAAATCAGACGGCGACCGAAGAGATCTCCGAGAGAACCTCCCAGCAATAACAACGCAGCCAGAAAAAGCGCGTAGGCTTCTACAACCCACTGCACGTCAGTCGCCGACGCATTGAGTTCTCGCTGCAAGGCCGGCAAAGCCACATTCACGACTGTGCCGTCGATGAAGCTCATGCTTGAGCCGAGGATCGTCGCCGCCAGAATCCACCGGCGACGGTTTTTTTGACACTCAGAGACGGCTTTACCAGAGGCAATGACGCCTTCGTCACAGGGTGGCTTAAGAATGTTCATTCACGTTTAGGACAGTTCAGTGACACTAGTCTATGGTTTCGGCGAAGCATAACAGCTTCGGCACGCGCTTCGAATCCAAAACAAAATTTGTTGCCAAACCATGGGGTTGATGATACAAGCCGCCGCAAATCCCAAGGGAAGGTCTCAACTATGCCTCACGTCCCAATGAAATCGCAGCAGTCCGTGCGCATAAGAAACGTTGGACGTGAGCAGCGGAAGAAGCTGTGAGCTGATAGCTAGCAGATTTCATAGTCGCGGCCAGCCCGCTCAACTCAAAGGAGATCGAATGCGGGAAAGAATTTTTCGTCAGAGACGCGTAAGGGAAGGCCCTGGTAGAAAAGGGATCCTCGAGCGAGTTGCTATCTATCAACAAACGGCTTTCCTTGTTGCCGGGTTGATGTATGCATTGGGGTACCTGCCGAGGGCCATAAACGCGTGGGACAACAACTTGGGCGCGCTTCCCGGGGTTCGGTTCGACTACCTGGTTGCAGGAGCACTTCTCCTCATCCCGCCAGTTGCACTTTGCCTTGCCATCTGGGGAGTCTGGTTATCAGCGAAGCGCCTCGCTGCGTCGGCGGCAGACGATCCCCAGCGGAAAACCCGCATTCAAAACTTGCTAACTGGGGGAATGTTGCTCGGGATGGGGATGGTCATCTTCTTTCCTGACCGCGTCAAAACTGTCGGGAGTTTTTTAATGGTGGTTAGCTTTCTCTATTTGTTGATCTACTTGTACGCAGCCGACAAATTCAGCTCAACGTCGGAGACACCAACAGAATCCGGCAAACTACCCTCAACGTCGGAGACACCAACAGAATCCGGCAAACTAACCCCAACGTCAAAAACACCAAAGAGTTCGAGCGTAGGACGGTGGCAAAAAGTGTTGAATGGGGTGGGAAAAGCTGCCGCTTGGGCCTGGACTGGTCTCACCGCGGCCTGGGTTGGCCTTCTGCTCATCCTGGTCTTCGCCTTTGTTGTCTTATTTGGTGTCTTCGCTATCAAATACGTCCCGCAGGAATTAGGAGGAATAAGTCCAAAGTGCGGACTGCTGGACCTGTCACCAGAACAACTCTCCTCTGAAGTTCGGAGCCTAATCGTTGACCCGGGTGACCCTATCGACCCGTCCGCAAAGGTGATTCGCTCTAAACCGCTCGAAGTATTCAGCACGAGTGATCCCTGGCTTATTCGTGTGCCCAACCCTAAGGGCGTTGGACCCGCCCGCTCGCTACGCCTCGATGGGAAAGCTGTGCTGTCAGTTGAATGGTGCCGTTAGCGACACTCATTATTTCGGCGAAGCATATGAGCTTCGGCGCAACACGAAAGATTTGAGAGAAATACCACGGCTTACTGAATGGCTTAGATACGCCGGCATATTTTTGCATGAAAAGACTCTTAACGTCCTCTATTAAGTGATGTGCGTTGCGCGAATTGCTAGCGGCATGAGTGTCGATTAAGCTGCGAAGCTTAAAACATGACCCCGTTGACTGTCGCCATTCTCGCCGTCCTCATTTTCGCCGGTGCGCTTTTATATTCCTCTGTCGGTCACGCCGGCGCATCCGGTTATCTTGCGGCGATGGCGCTTCTCGGCGTGTCGGCCGTCGTGATGAAGCCAACGGCCCTGACGCTCAATATTCTGGTTGCCAGCATTGCTACGGTGAAGTTTTACCGAGCCGGCTGCTTCAAGTTTCGGTTGCTTTGGCCTTTCGCTCTAACCTCTATTCCCTTCGCATTTTTAGGTGGTTACATAACTCTTCCCGGCCACTGGTATAAAGCCCTCGTTGGATTGATTTTGCTCTTCGCTGCCTACAAGTTGTTTCGCATTGCGAGGAAGGCGGCAGATCAGAAAGAAGTTAGGCAGGTTCCCCTTTGGGCCGCGCTGCTTTGCGGGGCCGTCATCGGACTGTTAGCAGGCCTGACCGGCACCGGAGGCGGTATCTTTCTTTCTCCCTTACTGCTCTTAATGGGATGGGCTGAAACCAGACAAACGTCTGGGGTGTCCGCAGCCTTTATTCTCGCCAACTCCATTGCTGGCTTGCTTGGTAACGTCTCAAGTATCGGATCACTTCCCAGTTTTATCTTTGTGCTTGCTCCGGCGGCTGTCCTCGGTGGATTTATCGGGGCTGAGTTTGGGAGTAAACGTCTCGCCAGCGCGAACGTTCGCAGACTGCTTGCCTTGGTTCTCATCGTTGCCGGCCTCAAGTTGATTCTGACTTAAGATCATTTGGTTAGGTTGAATGGCCCGAAGGAAGTCGTCCAAAATTACGAATCCAAACCGGTCCGAGGAGCGTTAACTAGACATCCGGTCTTTTAAGGAGCCCATATGTATCGTCCGAGCAACTCTTTCAAGCTGACATTACTAACGCTGGCTTTCACGTTCGCTTCTGCGTCCATAGGTTTGCACGCAGCGCGAGCCCAGAAACTGCCGACGCAAACTTTCGCGGAAACTCTCGCGCTGGCGGAATCGAAGATGCAGGCGCAACAGTGGGCCGAAGCCGCCGCCTTGTGGGAGCAAGTCGTTAAAGCCAATCCCGTTCAGGGTCGTTTTTGGGAACGGATGGGCACGGCTTATTACAACGCCAAAGACTACCGCAAATCCATTTCGGCTTACGAAAAGCAAATCGAACTCGGGGCGGGCCAACCTGCGAATGCTGCTTACAACATTGCCTGTAATTACGCGCTGCTCGGCGAAAAGGAGTTGGCGATCAAATGGCTCGAAAAAGCACTGGCGATGAAATTCCCGAGCCTTCAGCATGCGCAGACCGACACCGACTTGCAGTCTTTGCACGGCGACCTGCGTTTCCAAAAGCTCGTCGGACTGATTGATACCAAGGGAATGACGCGCGACGAAGGCTGGCGAACGGACCTGCAGTTTCTCGTCCGCGAAATAAAACGGCGAGGTTGGAATCTGTTTCCGCGGATCGGCACGGAACCTGAATTCGACGCGCAGGTAAAGAAAATTCATGACGGAATCCCCAAACTCACCGACGCGCAGGTTGCCATCGAAATGATGCGCCTGATGCGAAAGGTCGGCGACGGCCATTCGGGCTTGCTCGGTCCGACGACCGCGCGTGCGGAATGGGCCGAAACCGTTCCGGTGCTCTTTTATCTTTTCGAAGAGGGTTTGTTTATCGTCGCCGCTGATCCGAAACATAAAGACCTACTCGGTGCGCAGGTTATGAAATTCGGCGGCCGGACGGTGAACGAGATTGTCGAAACACTGCACGCTGCTTCGAGTGAGGACAACAAAATCTGGATCAAGCAAATTGCGCCTTACCGGATGCGGCATCTGCCTTTGCTGCACGCCGCCGGCGCGATTCCCCATCCCGATAAAGTCGAGCTCGTGTTGCGCGGACTGGACGGCAAAGACCGCACCGTCGTCCTCACCACCGACATGACTCAGCCGAACATCTGGAACGTGAAACCGAATCCGCCCTCGTGGGTGAACTTGTCGCAGAGCCTGGCGACGCCGGTCCCGCTCTATCTAAAAAATGCGGCCACGCCTTACTGGTTTGAGTACCTTCCCGAAAACAAGACAGTCTATTTTCAATTCAACAGCGTCCGAAACGATCCCAAGGAATCGCTCGCCGCATTCTCGGAGAGGCTTTTCAAATTCATCAACGAAAAGGAAGTGGAAAAGCTGGTGGTCGACATGCGTTGGAATAACGGCGGCAACACCGGGCTTCTGCCGCCGCTCTTACAAGGCGTGATTAAGAACGAAAAGATTAATAAACGCGGAAAATTGTTCGTCATCATCGGACGACGTACCTATTCAGCCGCGCAAAACGCCGCCACTTACTTTGACCGCGACACGAACGCGATCTTCGTCGGCGAACCAACCGGCTCAAGTCCCAACTTCGTCGGTGAAGAAGATCCGTTCGTGTTGCCTTACAGCAAGATCCTGGCGAACGTCTCGCACTTGTACTGGCAAAGCTCGTATCCGCAGGATCAACGCACCTGGATTGCGCCACAGCTTTATGTGCCGCCGACGTTCGCCGCGTATCGGAGAAACGGCGACGCCGCGTTGGAAGCGATCTTGAGCTACCGGTAATCCGCGATGTCTGTGAATTTCCGGGTTCGTAAGGCTGCCTCGACAACTTTCGTTTCATGGTGCGCGCCTTAGGAGACAAACGGATGACTCTCAGTCGATTACTGCTAATTGCTCTTGTCTTGGTGGCGCTGTCCGTCTTGATCAGCGGCCAGACAAAACCGCGGCCGGACGTTTGGGGGCCCGTTAGGGTTTTGATCGGCAAGTGGGAAGGAACGGGCAACGGCAAGCCGGGTATTTCAAGTATGCAACGCGAGTACCGGTTGGTGATGAACGACAAGTTCATCCACGTGCAGAACCGGTCAGTTTACGAGCCGCAGCCCAAGAACCCGAAAGGCGAGATTCATGAGGACTGGGGAATGATCAGCTTCGACAAGAGCCGGAAGCAACTAGTGCTGCGGCAATTCCACGTCGAAAGCTTTGTGGTTCAGTATGTTCACACCAGCACCAGCGCTGACGGTAAGACGCTCGTCTTCACTTCGGAAAGCATAGAGAACATACCGGCGGGATACAGAGCGCGCGAAACATACAAGATTAACGGGCCGGATGCTTTCTCAGAGGTTTTTGAAATCGCCGAACCGGGCAAGGATTTTGAGGTCTACAGTGAAGCCCACTTTAAGCGCAAGAAGTAATGTCACCGGTTCTGATGAAACAAATGTTTAGATAAAGTTGCTCTCTTTACTTCTCATCGCAGTCTCCCAGTCCGCTTCGGCCTGCGAAGTGGTTCGCGGCTGTACCCGTCTGCGGTTGTCGCGTGCACGACGCAGAGAGAGTCGCCACAAAGATCAGTCCCGGCAGAAGGACGCCCCAGAGACTGCCGATGGTTCCAACGTGATCGAGACGGTTAAGTTTGAAGTGTAAGTAAGGAGGAGGCATGAGTTCTGCGTTTCGCCTCTCGGAAGTTCACGACGTGGGAAACGTCGCAATCATCACATTAAAGCAGAAGGGCTATCGCGTCTGGTGGGAGGCCTCCGAACGGCCCAGCGCAGATGACTGGTGGGCCGAGAAGGAAGGGCGCAAGTTTGTCGCGAGAAGCCCACTGTCGCTGCTTGGCCTGGTAGCGTTGTGGGAAAGCCGCGGGGACGAGTGGCAAAAGAAACCGAGCGAGCCAGACTTGCTGACGCAGCTAAAGCGGGAAGCATTGGCCGGCTTCACGCCAGCCACAGAGTGAACAAAGCAGTGAACGGTAAACGTGATAGGTTTAGAGTTTGAACAAAGAACTTTCCGCCTTCACCGATGGTCCCACCAACGCAGGCGGTTCTTACAGTGTGCTTTAAGCCCCGCCGGTCAACTCTGACGTGGGGCGGCCTGTTGTTGTCGCGATAGTGGAGGTGCGATGCGAACAGTGTTGAGTCGAACGCCAAGTGTGCCTATCCTCCTGGGCCTTGTGCTGATGGGCCTCGTGGCGGGCGTCCAGCCGCAGAAGGGACGAGACGTCAACTCCTTGTCGTCCGCCCCGGCGCGACACGTGGCCCGCGCCGGCTATGTGCTCGCGGCCAGTGACGGCGAGGTGATCAGACGGAAGGGGAACACAGTAACCGTTAAGGTGGACCCAAAGACCGGCTCGCCGGGGATGGCGATGGGCACGCAGGCGTTGGAACCTGGAGTCGGCATTCCCGTCCACATGCACGAGCATGAGGATGAGGTGCTGTTCATACACGGCGGGCGCGGCGTAGCCGTCCTCGGCGAGAAGAAGAAGGAAGTTGGGCAGGGAGATACCGTCTTCATCCCGCACGGGGTCTGGCACGGCGTCGAATCCCGTGGCGAAGCCATAGACCTACTTTGGATCGTCACGCCTCCCGGCCTCGAAGGGTTTTTCCGCGAGACGGGCGTGCCCCCGGGCGCGCCGCCGAAAGTTCTCACCCCGGCCCAACTCGAGGACATAGGGCGAAAGCACGGTGTGCGCTTCAAGCATTGATTCCTTGCGCATGAAGAGTTCCTCATTAGATAGGTGCACATGCTAATTCGAGCTGAAGAACAAAGGGATCGCGCTGCTGTTCATGCTCTGAACGTAGCAGCCTTCGAAACATCAGCCGAGGCTAATCTTGTTGACGCTTTGCGCGACCGGGCGCAGCCGCTCGTCTCACTTGTCGCCGATTCCCACGGTGAAATCGTGGGGCACATTATGTTTTCGCCGGTTTCGCTCTCGGGCCATCCCGCATTAAGGATCATGGGCCTCGCCCCGATGGCCGTTGCTCCGGAGCATCAGCGTCAGGGTGTCGGTTCTGCCCTTGTTCGCGCCGGCCTCGACCAGTGCAAGCTACTCGGCTTCGGTGGAGTAGTTGTCCTGGGTCACTCCACCTACTACCCTCGTTTTGGCTTCGCGCCGGCTGCGCGCTTTGGCATCGGCTGCGAATATGACGTGCCGGAAGAAGTATTCATGATTGTCGAGCTCAAAGCGGGTTATTTGAATGGTGCTTCCGGCCAGATCAAATACCACGCGGCGTTCAGCGACCTTTAACAACCCCGGAATGAGTTCAAAAGGGCGGGACACTCGCATCTACATCGATGCAACCGATAAACTAAAAACCGCCTTGCAACGGACGCGGCCGAAGTCGCTCATAACTTATGGTTGATAGTCTAAAAAGTGGACTCGGCGCACAGGAGCAGAATCTTCATCACCGCTTCGGCGTGGACCTGGCGCATGATTTCGGCGGCGCGATTCTCTTCTCCTTCCCGCTGCTGATGACGATGGAAATGTGGTGGCTGGGGTTCTACATGGATCGCTTCCGACTGGCGCTCTTCCTTACGCTGGTTTTCGTGATGGTGTTGGGACTCTCGTACTTCGAAGGCGGCGAAGAAACTTTTCAGATCGAGGTGCTTGACGCGCTCGTCGCCTGCGCCGTCGGGTATACGGTTGCCACCGTGATGCTTCTTCTGTTCGGGATCATCAAGCCGGGAATGTCCGCTGATGAAATTGTCGGCAAGATTTCTTTACATGCAGTCCCGCCGACCATCGGCGCAATATTGGCGCGCAGGCAGCTTGATATAAAACAGACCCGTAAGGAGCGGAGGCGGCGAAGCGGATACGGGGCCAAACTATTTCTCATGGGCGTGGGAGCTATCTTCCTCGCCTTCCAGCTTGCCCCCACGGAAGAAATGGTGCGGATCGGGCACATGATGACCGGATGGCACGCAGCGGCTCTGGCGATAGTCTCTCTGTGCATCATGCAGGCCTTCATCTGTTCAATCGAGCGCGGACGGCGTGCGTCAATCTTCTCCGCCGCCTTCTTTTGGAGCGTGTTCGTACGCTTCACGATCGTCGGCTACGCCCTCGCGCTTCTCATTAGCCTTTATGTACTTTGGACGTTCGGGCGGTTGGACGGTGCGCCGGCCACAGAAATCATCATGGCGACGCTCGTACTTGGATTTCCTGCCGCCATTGGCACGTCTGCGGCCAGATTAATTTTGTAATTGTCGAATTCGAAGTAGCCCGAGAAACAAGACCAGGGAAGGACGTTGGCACCACAAGACGCCGGAAAGGATCAGGGAAAACTCAGCGCGGCTCCACTCTGGATGTGGGGCATCGCCGTGCTGGGTTTGGTGCTGGTGCTGGGATCAATTGGTTTCATGCTTTATGAGGCGGCGGCGGGTGATTCATCGCCGCCCGATGTGACGGTGCGTGTGGATTCGATCCGTCCCACGCAGAACGGTTTTCTGATCGAGTTTCGCGCCATCAACCTGGGCGGCACGACCGCCCAGGGACTAACGGTGGAAGGAGAGTTGAGAAACGGAACTGACAGCGTAGAAACCAGTAACACCACCATCGAATATGTTCCGTCACACTCTGAAAGGGCGGGCGGGCTTTTCTTCAAGTCCGACCCACGGCAATACGAGTTGCTGCTTCGCGCCAAAGGATACGAGAAGCCTTAGAAGCAACGCCTTCGTCTGCGCTGGTGCAGGCCCAGGCTAGGATAAACAGCAAGTGTCTAGGATGAATCACCCACATGCGGGACCCCTACGGTTTGCTAATGCGCAACTCACGACCGGTGTGAGCCTCAATTATGCGGAGCAAGGTGACTCGGCAGGCCATCCGATGATCTTACTTCACGGTTATACGGATTCGTGGTTCTCGTACAGCCGCGTGCTGCCATTCATACCTCCGACCTACCATACCTACGCCCTCAGCCAGCGGGGTCATGGAGACTCTGAGCGGCCGGCTCGTGGCTATGCCATGACAGACTTCGCCGCCGATGTGATCGCGTTCATGGATGCGCTGGGGCTGCCGCAGGTAATCCTGGTCGGACATTCGATGGGAAGTCTCGTGGCGCAGGAGGCTGCTCTCAACGCGCCCGAGCGCGTGACGCGGCTCATCCTCATCGGTTCAGCCACCAACATGCGCTCTGCGGATGTGCTCCAGCTACAGC
Organism: Pyrinomonadaceae bacterium; assembly: GCA_036277115.1. NCBI lineage: Bacteria > Pseudomonadati > Acidobacteriota > Blastocatellia > Blastocatellales > Pyrinomonadaceae > Pyrinomonadaceae bacterium. Next base: position 694,891 of record DASUNM010000027.1, on the reverse strand, counting down.
ATGAAGTCAATGCCCTCGACGATCCGGTGCCCGCTGAGTTTGCGCGGGAGTTCCAGGTCAGTACGATTTACCACCCTGTACCTGAGGACTTTCTCGACCGGGCGGTTGCGGAGAGCCTGAAACTGCCGGCGCGCGTGTGGCGAGACGCTCTCGCAGGGCAGCTGGCCGTAGACTATACCGCTCGAATCAGTCGCATCTGTATGCCGACACTTGTTCTTCGGGGCGATCACGACACCATCTTCTCAAGGCCCGCACAAAACGCCCTGGCCGCGGGTATTGTGAATGCTAGCTTGAAGGTGTATCCCGAAACGGGTCACGCGCTCCACTGGGAACGCCCGAGTGAATTCGTTAGCGACCTGGAAGAATTCATCCGCAAAGTTGCAGTCGGAGAATAGAAGAACAACGAACAATTTCTAATTCAGTGAGTAATCTCTTCACGATGCTATTAGTATACGCAGTCGTTACTTATCCCGTTCAACTCTCCAACCGACAATGGGATTTAGTATGAAAAGAATCTTAACCTTGGCTCTGCTTTTGATCTCGTTAGCTTTGCCTACCGCGTCGTCACAACAGAAGCCCCAGCAAAGTGTCCTCGCGCTATCAGAGGTGACAGTGATTGATGCTACCGGTGCGCCAGCGCGGCCCGACATGACCGTGATCATCACCGGGGATCGCATCACGAACATTGCCAAAACCGGAGAAGTTGCCATACCGAGGAAGGCGCGGGTCATCGATGGCAAGGGCAAGTTTGTGATTCCCGGCTTATGGGACATGCACGTCCACACGGCAGTGAAAAGCCTGCCTGAAAGATTCTTCCCAATGTTCATTGCCAATGGCGTCACTGGTGTTCGTGACATGGCTGCGGACCTTGGGTTTTTAAAGCAGCTGCAAAAAGATATTAACGATGGCAAGCTGATCGGCCCGCGGGTTATTGGAGGTCCAATCGTAGATGGACCGATGCCAGTTTGGCCCGAGCGTTCCATGTCGATTTCTGATGAGGCTGGTGCCAGACAAACAGTGGCGTCCGTCAAAGATGCAGGCGCGGATTTTATTAAGGTCTACTCATTAGTTCCACGCCCCGCCTATTTTGCCCTCGCGGATGAAGCAAAGAAACGTGGGATTCCATTTGCCGGACACGTACCCATCTCAGTAACCGCATCAGAGGCTTCGGATGCGGGCCAGAAAAGCATTGAACACATGGAAGGGATCTTGCTCGGCTGTTCAGCGGAGGAATTAGAGCTGAAGAAGATCATTGAAGCATCGATAAAAGATGCAAAAGACACCGACCAGATGAGAGCTTCTCTGGTGCGTGCACTTACCGAAACATACTCGAGGGCCCTGGAAACCTACAGCCAGGAAAAGGCCGCGGCGCTGTTTGCGCGCTTTGCTAAGAATGGCACATGGCAAGCGCCAACTCTGGTTGTGGCTCGGGTGGGAGCATTTTTAGATGACAGCAACTTCACTAATGACCCCCGCCTCAAGTATGTGCGTCGCGAACTAAGAGACTCCTGGAAGAACAACGATGATTTTCGGTTGAAGAATAGACCAGCTAACGCTGCGGCGCTCGGCAAGATGCTGTTTCAAAAGCGGCTGGAGTTAATAGGGGCGATGCACCGAGCCGGGGTGAAGATGTTGGCCGCGTCAGATGCATTGGTCATGTATGTGGTTCCCGGCTTCAGCCTTCATGATGAGTTGGAGCTTTTTGTGCAGGCCGGTCTCAGCCCGATGGAGGCGCTGCAAACTGCCACCCGCAATCCGGCAACATACCTTGGTTTGATCGACACGGTTGGCACAGTAGAGCAAGGGAAGAAGGCCGATCTGGTGCTACTGGAAGCAAACCCTTTGGAAAACATCAGCCACACCAAGAGAATTAATGCGGTCATCGTAAACGGCCGGCTTCTCCCCAGAGTCTCTCTCGATAAAATGCTGAAGGATGCGGAAGCGGCCGCGAACAAGGGCTAGTTTTTCCATTTGCGAGAGTCGGCAACGCGCGCAACAATGGATGAAAAGCAAGGACGAAGGGGCTTCTCATCGCATTCTCTCAGCCCTCTTCAGTTCGATGATCACTTCGCTGCCGTTGTCGTCCTGGAGCTTGAAGTCAACCTTGTCACCGACGCTCACAGACTTCAGCATCGAGCCGCGCTTGACCCGCCACTGCATACGCATCGCCGCCATGTAGCCCGCGATCTCCTCATGGTCAATCTCGAACCAAGCCTCTTTGAGATTGATGAGGCGGATGACTCCGGTGCCGTGGAAGGTTCTGATTGGCAAACGCTTCGCCTGCGCGTTTGACGTGCCGGTCGGCGCCTGTGTGGGCGGCTGTATCGTCGCCCACGGAATGGGTGATGCGGCGGCCTGCGGGGTCTGGTTCGCGGCTGCACCCGTCTGCGGTTGTCGCGTGCACGACGCAGAAAGGGTAGCCACCAAGACGAGTCCCGGCAGAAGGACGCCCAGGAGACCGCCGACGGTGCCAAAGTGATCGAGAAGTTTCAGGTTCGCCATACCCTGAGGCGTCAGCCGAAAATTTTTTGAAAGCGCTGGTGGGCGGGCATTATACTCTCGCGGAGTGAGAGAGGGCGAAGCATCAAGCCGAGTCGCGGCGCCCGGATGAATTTATGAAGACCGGATTGAATTGATGAATAAACGAGCGATCAATTTTTGGCTTCTAAGCCCGTTATCAACCTGCTTCGTCCTGGTGTGCTTTTTCTGCCCGCCGGTTTTTTGTAATGATGCTCACTTCAGTTCCGGAAAAACCGCCGTCGCCGTTCCTTTTGAGCTCGACGATAACCTTATCTATGTTCGGGTGAGCGTAAACGGCTCTCGTCCGCTCTCGCTTATCCTGGATACGGGCGCTCACTCAATCATCCATGCCAGACACGCGCGGACAATAGGGTTGAAACTCAAGATGATTGGGAAGGCGGGAGGAGCCGGCGCTAACCAGCCAGATGTTTATCTGGTGACGGACAAAGTATCTTTCAGCTTGCCAGGTGTTGCGCTTTCCCCGCCCCTGCTTTTGGCCATGTCGCTCGACGCAGCGGAGTCTTGCGTCAATGAGTTCAACATCGATGAAGAGGGTCGAGATATCGCTTCTGACAAGAGCAAGCAAAGCGGAGCTAAACGAGACGTAGATGGCATACTCGGCAAACAGTTCTTTGATCAATTTGTGGTCGAAATAGATTATGCCCGGCGACTGCTCAACGTGTATGACCGATCAAGCTACAAGTATGCAGGGAGCGGCAAAGACATCCCCCTTGAGATAGGCGAGCAACACATTTTCGCGCGCGCTCAGATCAAAGCGCGAGGGCGGGCATTGCTGACGGGGCGTTTTCTGCTCGATACGGGAAGCGTGCAGGCCGTAAGCCTAATGAAGCCGTTTATGAATGAGCATCGACTCTTACCCTCGACCGAAGGGATGACGTCATTTCCGGCATGCGGACTTGGCGGTCATGAGAAGGAGAGATCCTGGATTGGCACGTTAGAAGCGTTGCAGCTTGGTGAGTTTAAGATTGACGCTCCAGTGACAGAGTTTCGTTTGGCGGATCCCAACACTGATGCTGATGGGATTATTGGCGGGGCGGCGTTCCGCCGCTTCAAGGTGATCTTCGACTACTCGCGGCGCCGGATGATTTTAGAGCCGAGAAGTGATCTGACTAAGTGATACCTTCGCCTTGAAAGCAGTGGTGCTACTGGAAGCAAACCGGAAAACATCAGCAACACCCAGGCGCCGGGTGCGTCGCATAAATGACTGTTGAAAGGAGCAAGACGATGCGAAGGAAGTTGTGGATTCTGGGCGCAACGTTGAGCCTGCTGGCAGCAACTCCCGCGGGCGCGATCAAAGTGTACAAGACAACCAGCCAAGGGCTGGCGGACGTTAAGGTCTACGTGACCAAAAGTGAAGGACTGGCCGATTGCATCATCTACGTGGAAAGCAGCAGGGGCCTGGCCGACGGTAACGCGAAGTGGTACTTCGAGAATAGTGCGGGGTTGGCTGACGTGAAAGTGTATTTCACAGAGAGCGAGGGACTGGCCGACAAGAAAATCTACTTCACAAACAGTCGCGGACTGGCCAAATGTGACGTGGATTGGAAGAGCTACAAGAAATAATGCCCGAAACAATTATGCCGCCCGGTCACTTCTGAACGCTGCTCAGCTAACGCGTAGCGGTTACAGATGATAGCCCGGGTTATCCCGACGCTTTAGGGGGCTCTCACAAGCACCCCACGCGAGATGCTCGCTTGGGGACCCTGCTCGGGGCTACACTCCAATCGTCGCTTCGCGACTCTTTTACGCCAACAACCACGTTGGCTTATCCGGATCAAGGCGGGGTCGGAATAGAAAGGAGTCAACATGGCAAGTCCTGCAAGCATTGGTGGACATCCTGTTCATCCGATGATCATTCCATTTCCAATCGCTCTCTGGGTCTTCTCATTGGTTGCGGACGTGATCTATCTATGGCGCGGCAATCTGGTGTGGAAAGACTACATCGCCTTCTACACTTTGTTGGCCGGCATCATTGGAGGCGCCGCGGCAGCAGTACCAGGACTTATTGACTGGCTGTCGCTCACAGATAAGACAGTGGTGAAGCTCGCCAACTGGCACGCGCGGCTGAATGTAATTGCGCTGCTTGTCTTCGCGGGCAGCTTCTATCTGCGCACGTCGAGCGGCTCAAGCATGGTCAGCGGCAGCCATACAATTCCGTTCGCGCTCTCAGTTCTGGGCGTAATCCTGATCAGCATCTCCGGATGGCTGGGCGGTGAGATGGTTTTCAAACACGGCGTCGCTGTTGAGGCACCGTCTGCGGATCGAACAGCCGGCGAGTAAAAAACACGTTCGAGCAGGCGTGATAGGTTGGGCACCGATGGGTGATGAGTACAAGAAGTTTCGGCCTCATCCTCATCGTTCATCCTTGCTGTAGAGCCGCCGGGCGCTTCTGACCTTCGGTTGCTTATGACTGCAAAGGATCCAATTCCCGGCATAATTGTTGGACTAGGCAGTGGTGTCGGTGTCGGTGCGGTGACCTTAGTCATAACCTTCTTCCTGACGTTCTCGATTTGTTCTGATTCCAGTATTGCGGAAAAGGTGTTTCCCTTTGCACTCATCGCCGATCCCTCGCTCTTTGAGCGACCTTTCATCGCCCTCGTCCTCGCAGCTCTACAGTTTCCCTTTTATGGGATCGTTCTTGGATTCATTTGGGCAAAGGCCGGGGAGACGAAAGTGATGTTTGGGATGTCCATTATTCTTCTACTCGTTGCTCATCTAGCGGTAGGCACTATTGCGTCACGTCGAGTTGAAAAAATGTGGCAACAGAAATTTGCTGAGCAGCGCAATTAATCAGTTGGCCGCAATCGAACAACTCGTCAGTTCTCGTTAGACGCTTTCCGTTTTCCTCGCATCATACGCACTACATAACCTGACCCGTAAGGGGAAAAACCGGTGAGACGTCTGTTCATCACAATGCTGTTAATCTTTGCCGCGGGCGGCGGTGGTGTCGCTCAGTCCAGGTCCATTAGCGAATTACGCCAGATGTTCGCTTACGACCGAGCTCTTTCACTTGAGGTGAAAGAAATTCACGTGGAAGAGAAAGACGGCGTTCGCATTCACGATATTTCTTATCAGAGTCCCAAAGGCGGCCGAATAACGGCTTACCTGGTCGTGCCGGGTGGCCCGCGACGAAAATTCGCCGCGGTTATTTTCATGCATGCACGTCCGGGAAGCCGGAACAATTTTCTCGACGAAGCGGTGGCACTAGCTAAAGCAGGCGCCGTGTCGTTGTTGATAGACGCTCCGTTCTCGCGCGGCGGAGACTCGAAACGAGATTTTGATTCTACGGTGACTAAACCTGAAGTTGACCGCGACATTTACATTCAGACGGTAATTGATTTGCGGCGCGGCGTGGATTTGCTTCGGTCACGCCCGGACGTTGATCCGAAGCGTATCGGTTTTGTCGGACACAGTTACGGCGCGCACACGGGCGCGATCCTGGCTGGGGTTGAGAACCGCATCAAAGCCTACGTGATTATGGCCGGCGCACCGAGTCTGACTGAGTTTTTACGGACCAGCACTGTTCCGGCAATTGTTGAAACACGAAAATCGTTGACTAAGGAACAACAGGAAAACTATTTCAAGACTATGGTGGTTGTTGACCCGATAAACTACATTAGTCACGTCGCACCTGCGGCGCTATTCCTTCAGTTCGGCAAGACGGACCACTATCCGACAGAAGAAAATGCCAGGCTCTATTCGGAGCAGGCAAGCAAACCGAAACTCATCACCTTTTATGAAGCGGGTCACGCTTTGAACGATGAAGCAAAGCGTGACCGCGCGTCATGGCTACGCCGGCAACTAGGTCTTCGGTAAGAGCAAGCTGTACGTGGTTTGAGGCTAGATTAAATACAAAGAAGCAGCGGCTCCGCGCCGGCAGCTAATGACGTAGCTGTCTCTCCGGCCAACACTGTCGCGCCAAATAAGGAATGCATTGATGTCGCTTGCTCTTTTTCTGTTTTAGGCGGGGGAGTTAGCCTGATACGGGCGATGCGCCGCTTCTCAACTCGTTCGATTTCAAAAATGGCGCCCTCATGTTCCACCCTATCGCCGCTCTGCAAAACGCGCCCGGCGCGCTCCATCAGGAAACCTGCGATCGTCGTGTAACCGGAGCCTTCAGGCAAATTCAGTTTCAAGTGCTGATTGGCGTCGCGTACGGCTAACATTCCATCCAGAACGTACGCATCACCATCTTTTCTGATCTGCTCACGTACCTCTTCATCGTACTCGTCGTTAATTTCTCCGACTATTTCCTCCAGCAGATCTTCGAGCGTGAGTATCCCCTCAACGCCGCCGTGTTCGTCGACCACAAACATGAAATGAACACGCGCAGTTTGCATCTGCTTAAGCGCTTCGCCGAGGGAAGCGGTCACCGGTATGTAAGCCGGATGCCGAACCAGTGATCTCACGTCGAAACTCTCATGAGGAATTCTCCCCATGTCCACGTCCTTTCGGAACAACAAGCCTACGATGTCATCAAGCTGCTCGCCATAAACAGGAAGCCGCGAATAGCCGGTGGACACGAACGCTGTTCTTACTTCTTCCAGAGTAGCCTTCACCGGGACCGCCTCAAGCTGATTGCGCGGGACCATCGCTTCACGCACCTCGGCGTCCGAGAACTCAAAAACTCCCTGAATCAGCTGCTGCTCCTGAAGTTCGAGATGACCGCTCTTGCGGGAGATGTCTATCAGTTGGCGCAACTCTGCTTCAGTGTAAACAGATGCGTGCTCCTGGGTCGGATGCAGACCAAATAGCCGCACCGTACGCGTTCCGGCCCAGTCAAGCAGCCGAATGGGCCATTGAAAGATTTTGTAGAACGCTCGCATGGGCCATGAAATAGCCAAGGCGACTTTTTCCGCTCTTTCCAACGCGAGGGTCTTGGGCGCAAGTTCACCGAGTACGATGTGCAGAAAGGTGATAATGGCGAAGGCGATCGCGAAAGAAATGGTGTGTAACGTCAGGTCCGAAACTCTGCCCTTGAGCGGAGCCTCGAGTAAGTGAGCGAAAACCGGCTCTCCAATCCAACCGAGAGCCAACGACGCCATCGTAATTCCCAGTTGGGTAGCAGAAATGTAGGCGTTTAAGTTATCAAGCAGCCCGAGCAACCGGCGCGCTTTCAGACTTCCGCCGGCGGCCAGCGTCTCAATCCGCGAACGCCGCACGCCCACCAGAGCAAATTCTGAGGCTACAAAAAAGCCGTTCGCGAAAACCAGGAAGAACACGACGATGATGTAAACAGCGCTAATCACGAATCTCATTCTATGGCTTCGCTAGCGTGATGTGAACTTTCGGTGGAATGGCTAACGCTAAAACTCAAGACCGGTGAACACCCCATGGTTGAAATCACCATCAGTCAGATGTAAACTCTTCGCATTCGAAAAGGGGAGTAGGTCACCTGCCCTAATGGTCCGATGAGGCCGTCAACACGGCGCCCGACAGTAGGCGCCCGGCACATCGGGTAGAGCAAACGCAGCTCAACGACCAAGACCTTTTGCGGCTTTACGGCGCGCAGAAGGTTTTTTCTTTTGGCGCACCGGGAATCGTTTGGATTGGCGCGCGAAAGGACGGGCGATGGGCGAGCTTCTATATATTCCAACCACCCAAGCCAGGTCTCTAGCCGCCGCCAGGAGGTGAGAGATTGAAAAAGATTTCCAGGCTGCTAATCGCATACGACGGGTCGGAGTGTTCCGACGCGATGTTGCAGGACTTGCGGCGCGCCGGCTTGCCGGCGGCCGTGGAAGCAGTCGTCGCTACGATCGCGTATGTCTTCATTCCCGATAATGAGGTCAACGAGACAATTTCCGGCCCCGCTGCCGCGATGGTCCGGCCTTCGCAGTTGCGCGCGACCGAAGCTGTCAAAAGCGCATTGGCGATGGCGCAGGAGGCCGCGGTTCGCATCAGTCAGGATTTTCCCGGGTGGTCTGTCAGAGCTGAGGCCGAGGGCGGCACGCCGGCGTGGGAACTGCTCCAGATGGCCAACCGCCTTGATGTTGATCTGATCACGATCGGATCACACGGCCACTCAACCGTAGGCGGAAGACTAATCCTTGGCAGCGTTTCGCAAGCAGTGCTTTACGACGCCTCGTGCCCCGTGCGGGTAGCGCGATGTGGTGAGCGGCGCAGCGACGGACCAATTCGGATCCTGGTTGGGTTTGACGGCTCGGCCCACGCGGAGCCCGCACTAAACGCCGTCACTTTACGCACATGGCCGCCGGGCACTGAGGTGCGTTCAATCAGCGTCGGAAAAATGGCCGGTCAAAGCATCGGGGTTGCCGAAGAGAGGTTAAGGGCCGCCGGCCTGGTCGCCAGTGAAGTAAACCTTGACGGAGACGCCGCAACGGTCCTTGTGCAAGAGGCGGAAAAATGGCGCGCCGACACTATTTTTGTCGGGGCCAGACACGTGCACGGCTTCCAGCACCTCCTGCATGGCAGTGTCTCTGCCGCTGTGGCGGCGCGGGCGCATTGTTCGGTTGAAGTGGTGCGATTCGGCGGGGGCGCGACGGGCAAGTGACCCATCGCGCCGCTTGATCAGGGGTCGGCGCCGCCGATCTCCAAGGCGACGACGCGCGTCGAAGCACCTTTAAGAATAGAGATTGTATGGATCAAATTTGGCTTTGGGTGGGGTTCAACGTTTTCGTGCTGGTGATGCTGGCGGTCGACCTCGGTATCTTTCACCGCAAGGCGCACGAGGTTTCGCTCCGGGAGGCCGCCGGCTGGAGCGCCGTCTGGGTGACGCTCGCGCTGTTGTTCAATTACGGCGTCTATCACTTTCTCGGCGCGCAGGCTGGGAAGGAGTTTCTGACGGGCTACCTCATTGAGAAGGCGCTCTCGGTAGACAACATCTTCGTCTTCGTCCTGATCTTTGCCTACTTCAAAGTCCCATCAAAGCATCAGCACCGGGTCCTTTTCTGGGGCGTGATCGGAGCCCTGCTGATGAGGGGTGCGATGATCGGCGCGGGCGCCTACCTCATCAAGCAGTTCCACTGGATCATTTACGTCTTCGGCGCGTTCCTCGTTGTCACCGGGATCAGGATGGCGACGCATGACGAGCAAGATATCGAGCCGGCCGCGAACCCCGTCCTAAGGCTCTTGCACCGCTTCATTCCGGTCACGAAAACTTACCGCGGCCAGAGCTTCTTTGTGCGCGAGCCGGCCAGCGTGGGCGGAGCGATGCAGCGCATGGCCACACCGCTTTTCGTCGTGCTCGTGCTGGTGGAGACAACGGACCTGATCTTCGCGTTGGATTCGATTCCGGCCATCTTCGCCATCACGCAGGACGCATACCTGGTCTACACGTCGAACGTCTTCGCGATCCTGGGTCTGCGCGCGCTCTACTTTCTGCTGGCGGGAGTGATCCACAAGTTCCACTTCCTAAAGCTGGGACTGTCGGTGGTGCTGGCCTTCGTCGGAGTGAAGATGTTGCTGAGCGACGTTTACAAAATTCCCGTCGAGGCGTCGCTGGGGGTGGTAGCGCTGGTCTTAGGCGTGGCCGTGGCCGCATCGTTGCTGTTCCCGAAGGAATCGGAGGACCACTCGCCTCTTGAGCACGACCAGGTACGCCCGAAGGGGTTTTCCAAGAAAGAAGGCGGCAAGCGCGGTACTTCTTGAGGAGCCAATGGGCACACCAGCACATTGATTGCTCAACGGTCCTCACTCACTTAATTGGTTATCGAGTAGGAGCCGCGGGCGACTTCAGCAATCGATATCCCACGTTAATAACCGTGTCGATTTGGAGTCGGTAGGGAGCGAGCTTCGAGCGGAGACGATGAATGTAAACGTGCAGGCTGGCGGAATTCAAAGGTTTGCTGTTTTCCCATACTGCGCGCCAGAGTTCTTCAGACCGCACGACGCGGTTTATAGAACGAGACAGGCGCGACATCAGCAGAAATTCCACACGCGGCAAATACAGCGGCTCTCCGCCGCAGGCGAGGTAAAAGTTTTCGTGCTCAACGCGGAGATAGCCATCGTCATAAACCTCGTCTTCAGCTGAGGGTTCGACGACGTGAAGCGGAAATACTCGGCCTGAGTTCGATTTACTCATTCTGAGTTCATTCGAAATCTAAACGCGCGACGGAGGAGTCCCATTTTAATCGGTACGCATGCCTCTGCATGCTGCACGCCGGAGGCGTGCGTACCATTGGGACTCCCCGGTCACGGGTTGTACGCGGCGACCACGTTCGGTCACGACGCTGGCAATTAAGGAGTCTCCTTAAAACTTCAATTTCGCGCGAAACTGCATCACACGCGGACCGCCCACGCTGTTGGTGATGCGGCCGAAGTCGGGACTGCCCAATTCCGAATCCGGCGCGGCGAAGTTCACCCGGTTGAAGACGTTGAAAATGTCCCAGCCAAATTCGGCGACCACGCGCTCGCTTATCCTGGTGCGCTTGACGATCCCAAGATCCAGACGCGATTGCGATGGCGCGCGCAAAGCGTTTCGCGATAAGTTCCCGTTCTGCCCAAAGGCCGTGCACAACGCGCCGCGGTTGAAAGCAGCTTCAGTAATGTCGGCGCCCTGCTGGGTCACATCACCACAAAGATTGGGCCGCCCAAAGCCGAGCCGGTACAGGCCGCCTGAGCCGCGCACAAGATCCGCGTACTGTGGAGCCGTTTGCAGTTCCGGCTCGGGCGCGAAGATGCTGTACGGCGTGCCGGTCTGTGCCTGGAAGAATCCTGACAACTGCCAGCCCGAGAGAAACCTGCTCTTTGAGCCGAACGGCAAATCATAAACAAAGTTCAGGCTGAACCGATGCGTGCGATCAAAATCTGAAACCGCGCGGTTCGCTTCCAGGTTGCGCTGATCGCCCTGCACGACGAATCCGGTGTTCGGCACGTCGGGCTTGCCCGATCCGGCAGTGCTGCCCGGATCGGTTGAGCTGGTGTCTTCCGATCTCGAAAACGTGTAGGCCGCGTTGAAGTGCAAACCTTTCGAGAGCCGGTGCGTCACGGTGAATTGCGCGCCGTGATAATCCGACTCGCCGTTCGAACGCAGTTGGAGCGCTTCCGGCACGTTGAAGCCTAGCACCGGCACGCGCGCTTCGAAGTTAATGATTTGACCGCCACCGAGCGTGCTGCCTGAGCACGTGATCGGATTAGCCAGATTCAGATCTATCGAAGCGCCGGCTACGCCACCAAGGACACCGCCTGCGCAGGTCGCCGTTCCACCGCCCAGGTACGGATTCGCAAACCCGAACGCGCGGCCAAGTCCTCTCGCCCGCGCAGTCGCGCCTCCATTTAGCGGCCCGTTCGGAGCTCCGGCGGCGACGTAGGCCTGATTGAACCGTTCATAAATATGATCGGGCGTCGTCGAATCATTCAGGTCGAAGCCCTGATTGAACGCGACCGCTTGCAGCAAATTACGGCCGCGCGTGCCGACGTAACGCGCTTCGACAACCAGGTTCTTCGTCAGTTCGAATTGCGCACCCAAATTCCATTGCTGGACCAAAGGCGTCTTCAAGTTGCGATCGACCGCACGAAACTCAAACGTCTCAGCGATGTTGCCGAGATTTGCTCCCACGGTCGCGTTGCCGCGCGCGTCCGCAGTGACGCCAGTGTTGTCGCGGATCACATATGTGCCGGCACTTCCCGATCCGCGCACAATACGGAACGGCAACCAGTTATTCAGACCAAGCGTAGTCGGCTGCGCCGCGAACGCATTGGCGATAGGCACATTGCCCGAGGGCACCGTGATTTCAATTTCCCGCAGGAATGGATAGTTGCTGAAGACAGTGTTGATGAATGCTGCCGACGGCCGGTCATAGAAGACTCCGAAACCGCCGCGAATAACCATGCGATTTGAATCAAGCGGCGAATAGGCAAACCCGACACGCGGCGCGAAGTTGTTCGTGTCCTGCCCGTTGAGCGTGTGATTGTTGGCGGCTTTCGCAGTGGCGTTGATTGCGGCATCGACGTTGGCTAAACCGGTGGTCTGCACATTCGACGGCACCAGGAACCCTGACGATGGATTGTCACAAAGCGCGTTGGTCGCTCCCGCGGCCGTGAAGCACGGTTCGAATGCAGTAAAGTCAAAGTTACCAATTCGTCCTTGTTTCTCAGTGGGCCACATAAACAGTTCGTATCGCATGCCGGCGTTGAGCGTTAGCTTTCTCGACAGCCGCCAATCGTCAGTGATGAATACGCTGTAGTCCCGGAATCGGAAACTCTTTTCGGTAGTACCGAATTGCGTGTCAGCTTCCGTCGCGTTACCGGTCAGCAGTTGCGTGAAGCTGTCGAACTTTTCGAATTCAGTCGCCTGCTCTTCCGGCAGATTCGAATCGTACCGATGACTCTTGAAGTCGCCGCCGAACCGCAGCGTGTGTTTGCCCGAAATCCAGGTAATGGTGTCGGAGAAGCTGAAGGTTTGCTGCTTGCGCCGGTTGAACGAATCGTTTGGCCCGCCGAATGAAAACTGCGACATGTTCGTGCCGGGCCGGCCAATGAAGTGGCCCAGGCGTCGCGTGCCGGGGCTGTCATCGAATAAGAGCGCCGGATTTGCGATGCCCAGCGCCGCGCTGGTAAAGCCCTGGGCCAGGAACGGTTCATCGAGACTCCGAGTGTTGTTGAGATAGAAATAGCCGAAGCGCGCTTCATTGATTAGCGTTGGGCCGAATACGTGCTGGTCTGAGATTGCGAGGGTGCGATTCTGATCAGCCCGCTGAAGGGTGAAAGGCGAAGCCAGGCTCGACGGGTCGGGGAATGAGTCGAGGCCCGGAAACTTGCTGTAGAAAAACGTGCCGCTCAAAGTGTTCGCCCTGGTTAGACGGCCGTCCAGCCTCGTGCTGAACTGATGTTGCGTGAACTGTGAAGGAAACACGTTGAGTTGTTGCACCAAGCGATTATTTTCCTGACGCGTGCGCGACACGATGCCGGGCGCCAACCCAAACTGAAAGGCTCGCGCTCCTGCGCGATCGACGCCAATCAGGCGTGCGCCGGCACGCGGCGACGGAATCACAAAATCGCCAGTCACCGGGTTGATCAAATTGAACAAGGTCACCGCGACCGGAGAAATGTCCGCGGCGGTGAGGCAGTTCACGCCTACCGTGCATCCATTTTCCAGATTGAAAGCGGCCGCGAGATTGTCAGCCGTACGCGCTCCGGTAATGTGTCTCAGCGCCGCCGGCAACACCGTTACGCTTCGTGCGGTAGGGACGAAACCGGTAGCGGCGTCTGTGTATTGATAGCTGCCAAAGAAGAAGAACCGATCCTTGACGACGGGTCCACCGAGCGTGAACCCGGCTTCATTGCGTCGCGCTTTGGGCCGCGCGATGCCTTCCTTGTTGAAGAAAAAATCGTTCGCATTGAACTTTTCGTTTTGGAGATAGTAGTAAGCGCTGCCGTTGAAAGTGTTTCCGCCCTGCTTGGTAATGAGCTGGAAGTTGCCGCCGCCGGATCGTCCCGTCGATGCATCGTAAAGCGAAGTTTGCAGCTTTACCTCCTGCAAAGTCTCAGGCGCGGGCGCGATGTTATCGTTCAGCGAGCCTTCATTCGTCGTGATGTTCGTCGCGTCAATGCCGTTGAAGAAGAGACTGGTGCTGGTAGTGCGCGTGCCGTTCACGGAGGGTGATTGGTTTCCGTTGCCATTAGTCAGCACTGGCGACAGGTCGGTGCTGACGCCCGCTTCAGCCGACAACAACTGTGTGAAGCTGCGCGTGGATGTTGGCACCTGCACCAACTGCTCCGAAGAGAGCTGTCGAGCCACCGTAGAAGTTTCGGCGGAAATCAGCGACGCACCCTCCATCACGTTGATGACCGCGCCGATTTCGCCAATCTCGAGTTTGTCTTCCAAAGTTCTAGGCACGCTGGCTTCTACTTCGACGCCGGCGCGCACCAATTTTTTGAAACCCGTCATTTCGTAAGTTACTTCGTATGCGCCCACTGTGAGTCCGGGCAAACTCCATCGGCCGTCATCCGAAGTGGTCGTGGTGCGCGTTGCGCCGGTCGCGATGTTTTTTGCGGTGACAGTCACGCCGCTGATGTGAGCGCCGTTGGGATCCTGTACCACGCCCGTGAGCGTGCCGTTCGAACCTGACTGGGCAAAGGCAAAGACTGTGGTTAGAAGAAGTATCGTGATGATGACGAGACCTGACTTCATTGATCTAAATACACGTTGAGTGCGCGGCATTGAAATCTCCTTGTTCATTCTGAGGGCAGTTGGCTCAGCAGGCCGGTGTAGAACGACTGAAGCTGGTCGAGTCCTTGTAAAGCAACGGCCACTAAGTAAACGAACTCCTGAAGTAAGGGGAGACGTTAGACCGTCGCGGTTACACTGGCGTAAACGGCGGGTTAAATCAGGCTGAATTTTTCGAAGATGGAGAGGGAGGCAGGTTATGAACTAGCCGAAGATTACTTAGCCGGCGAAATTTTTCCAGTCGCCCCGGATTGCCAGAGTCACGCCTGCTTGTTGGATGTTGACGAACAAAGTCTGTCCATCCGGACTGAAAGTCACGCCCGCGAATTCGGCGGCTTCAAAGCCGGGCGCGATGTTCTTGGCGAAGTCGGCGATCTTGCCACTGGGCGTGAGGATGCGAACATGGTTATCCGCCGGGCCGAGTTGCCCGTAGTTCCCGTCCTCGCAGATAAACAACAGATTGTTTTTGGGATGCAGGGAAATATTGTCCGGCATGTCGAGCAATTCCCGACTGGGCGATTCAAACAGCAGCGTCAGACGGCCTTCATCACGCGTCGTTGCTTCGTAAACCCAAATCTGCCCGCCTTCGGCATCGCCGCCGTTTGACGAAACAATATAGATTCGGCCATTCGCCGCAAAGACGCCTTCCAGTTTCGAAAAATGGGCTGCTCCTTTTGCCGCGCCTTGTTTGAACACTGCTTGTTCGTCCGTATCGGCCAATTCCGTATCGGGGTTGTCGATCGTCACCCAATTGGCGGCGAAGGTCGCACCGGTTCTTTGTCCAAATCGCGTGTTGTAGTTTGGCTTGTCTTTGATCGCCAGCATTTCGAGTTTGCCGCCGTCGGCCAGATGAGCGCGCCGGTTCGGCAGGAAGCGATAGAAACCGCTGAACGGGCTGGAGTCCTCGACCTGATAGACGATACCGCTACGCTGATCGACGGCCACGGCCTCATGCGAGAATCTGCCCATCGCTTTCAGAGGCACGGGCGGCAAGTTCGTGTTCGCCGCCGCGGAAACTTCAAAACAATAACCATGCGGTTGGCTGAAGCCGCCGGCTCGGGCCCCGACTTTGTCGATGTGGAGAGTCTTTCCGCGCGTCGTCTCCTCGCACGAAATCCAACTGCCCCAGGGCGTCGCGCCACCGGCACAGTTGGTTAAGGTCCCGCTCAAACTAACGAAATCGGTGATGAGTTCGTTCGTCTTCGGATCGATGACCAAAGTCGTTGTGCCGCCCGCCGCCTGAGGGTCGTAATGATTACTGCTCCCGATCCCCGCATTGTCGAGCGGTGTCCGGTTGTTGACTTCGTGATTGCGCACCAGGCGAAGCTCGTCGCCCACGCGAAATGCTGCCATGCCGTCGTGCAGCCTGGGCGTTTTGCGGCCGTCTTTCATCATTTCTCCCGCCCGCCCGAGCACCGTGTACTCAAAACCTTTAGGCAAGAGCAGAAGTTTTTCCCCAGTATTTTTTGCCGCTACCTCGACGAGGTCGCCATAGCCTGCGGCTTTCCATTTAGCGAAGCTGCCTTCCGACAGCAACGCTTCGCCACGGCGCAGAAATCCGCCGAATGCAAGCGCTACCCCGCCGGCCGCTGCGCTGATTAAGAAGTTTCGTCTGTGCATTTCTTGAAGGCTATTCCGAAGTCATATAGATCATATGGATTAACCAATCAAGTTATGAATTGCGCGCACTATCCAGAAAGATAACGCGGCGATGAAGGCGGCGGCCGGAATCGTCAGGATCCAGGCCCACACGATGCGGCCGGCGACGCCCCACTTCACAGCAGACAGGCGTCGCGTCGCGCCGACTCCGACGATGGCACCGGTGATGGTGTGCGTCGTCGAAACGGGAACGCCGGTCAAGGTCACGTAAGCGAGCGTCATGGCGGCGCCCGTTTCCGCGCAAAAGCCGCCGACCGGTTTCAGCTTAGTTATCTTCGAACCCATCGTATGCACGATGCGCCAGCCGCCGGAAAGCGTGCCCAGTCCGATGGCGGCATGCGCTGAGAGCACCACCCACAAGGGAATCTCCGGCAACGCTCCGGTCGGGCCATACGCCAGCCCGCCGACTCCGCCCGCGGTAAGAACGGCCGTGATGATGCCCATCGTCTTCTGCGCATCGTTGCCGCCGTGGCCCAACGAAAACGCGGCCGCTGAAAACAATTGTCCCTTACGGAAGATGCCATCGACACGTGATGGACTGAAGCGCCTGAAGATCCAATGAACGATGACCATCATCGTAAAGCCGAGCAGCATTCCAATCAGCGGCGACAAGACAATGAACGTCAGTACGCGCACCCAGACTTCGGTTTTCAACAAGCCGATCACACCGCCATAAGCCGCAATCCCCGCGCCCGCGTAGCCGCCAAGCAACGCGTGCGAACTGGAGGTGGGCAGCCCGAGGTACCAGGTGATCAAGTTCCAGGCGATTGCCCCGATCAGCGCCGCCAGCAGCACATATAGCCGCCACTCAGCGGTAATCAAATCGAGACGTACGCCGTCGCCGATCGCTTTTGCGACGCGCGTTCCGAACACCGCAAAGGCAATGAAATTAAAGAACGCCGCCCACATGACCGCCATGCCGGGCGACAGCACCCGCGTCGAAACAATCGTCGCAATTGAGTTCGCCGCATCGTGGAAGCCGTTGATGTAATCAAAGATCAACGCAAAGATGACCAGGATTACAACGAAAGCAAGAGTGGCTGTCATAGGCTAAGTGATGAGTAATGAGTGATGAGTAATGAGTTGGCTGAATGAATATGAGCGTTCGCTCATCACCCATCACTCATTACTCATCACTGTTTTCTTTACGTATGCTTGATAATTACGCTTTCGATGATGTTGGCGACGTTCTCACAACGATCGATGGCGGCTTCCATCTTTTCGTAGATCTCTTTCCACTTTAAAACCGTTAGCGGATCTTTTTCCTCGTGAAACAGCTCAGCGATGGCGGCGTGATAAATATCGTCGCCGTCATTCTCAAGCCGGTGGACCTCTACCAAACGTTGCGTAATGTTCTTGGGCTTTTCCAGCGTCGCAACGATCTCGCGAAGCTGTTCGGTCATTTTTTCCAGCACGCCGGCAAAGTCGTGTGCGTAGTCGCGAATTTCCGTGACATCGAAAATGATGATCGCGCGCGCGGCATCGTCGATCAGGTCAACGATGTCGTCCAGCGCGCTGGACATCAGATAAATGTCTTCACGATCGAATGGGGTAATGAAAGACTTGTTCAGCTTGGTTGAGATGGTGTGCGTCAGCTCGTCGCAGGCATGCTCGAGCCGCTTGATGCGCTGTGAATATTCGTTGAAGCTGGGCTGCTTGTCCGCAAGCATCTGCTTGAGCTCGCGCGCCGCATCCACGATGTACAGCGTCATCTGCTTGAAAAGGTCGAAATACTGCTCTTCTCTCGGAAGGAGATTTAGGAGTCCCATCCAGTTTTGACCCTCGTCTGTGGAATTGAAATTCGGACTATAGCTGAGGCTTTCCGCATTGTCCAAGCCTGATTGTTCACCTCGAATTCACGTCCAGTTAAGTCGGATGTAACACCAACTCTCCAAAATCGAGCCTTCCGTAACTGATTCGCAGGAGGTCTCAATGTTTCTCTCTGGCCAATTACTGCGCGGTCTGGTGTTCGTACTAGTCGCGGCGATTGCTTTGACTGGTGTCGCTTGCAACGGCGGGGGCGGCGGGGGCGACCTTAAGCTGCAAGGCGCGGGCGCAACTTTTCCGAATCCGCTCTACCAAAAATGGATTAGCGAATACGGCAAGCTGCATACGAACGTGAAGATCGATTACCAATCGATCGGATCCGGCGGCGGCATCAAACAGCTTCAGGCGCAGACGGTGGATTTTGGGGCCTCGGACGCGCCGATGGTCGAAGAAGAAATAAAGGGCGCGCCCGGGCCCGTCGTCCACATTCCCACCGTGCTGGGCGCCGTGGTGTTGACCTACAACCTGGCGGAAGCGACAAAGCCGCTGCGGTTCTCGCCCGACGTCATCGCCGACATCTTCCTTGGCAAGATCACCAAATGGAACGACGCGCGGATCAAGGCCGACAACGCTGATCTAAATTTGCCGGCGGCTGACATTTCCACCGTGCACCGGTCAGACGGCAGCGGCACTTCGTTCGTCTTCACGGATTATCTTTCGAAAGTCAGCGCCGAGTGGAAAGGCAAAGTCGGCGCTAACAAATCTCCAAAATGGATCGGCGGCATCGGCGCGAAGGGCAACGAAGGCGTGACGGGCCAGGTTAAGCAAACGCCGAACACAATCGGCTACGTGGAGTTGGCCTATGCGGTGCAGAACAAGCTGCCGGTGGCGCTAATCAAGAACAAGTCCGGCAACTTTGTCGAACCCAGCATCGACGCAGTGACGTCGGCCGCCGCCGGCACAGTCGCGCAAACGCCGGACGACTTACGGGTTTCGATCACCGACGCTGAAGGGGCGACCGCCTATCCGATTTCCAGCTACACGTACATCCTCGTGTATCAGGAGCAGAAGGACGCGACCAAAGGAAAAGTTCTGGTCGATTTTCTGTGGTGGGGAGTTCACGACGGCGAGAACTTTGCGAAGGAACTTCTCTACGCACCTTTGCCCGCCGAAATTGTGAAACGTGTCGAGGTGAAGATTAATTCGATTACCGCGGGCGGAAAGCCGCTGCGGTAGATCAGACTCTGAATCGTTTATGGGGCGTATGGATCTCATAGGTCGTATGGGACCTATATGTCCTATTTAGAGGCGGGCATCGCCCGCCGTCACACGATATGGAACAGGTCAGCGGGCGACGCCCGCCTTTAAGCAAGCTGGTGCGCAAAGCGCTGTCGCCGACCGGCAACGTCGGCGACAGTATCTTTCGGCTGCTCATGTTGGCGGTGGCGGCGTTGGTGTTGGTAATCGTCGTTGGGATGATCCTGGCGCTCGCGTCGCATTCCACGCTTTCCATGCGGCAATTCGGGCTTGGCTTCTTAACCGGCCGCGATTGGAATCCTCCGCAGCAAATATTCGGCGCGCTGCCTTTCATCTACGGAACGCTGGCCTCTTCGCTGATAGCGCTCGTGATTAGCGTGCCCTTGTCACTGGGCGTGGCGATCTTTCTGGTCGAGCAAGCCCCACCGATACTCGCCCGGCCGGTGACATTTCTGGTTGAACTGCTGGCGGCCATCCCTTCAGTTGTTTACGGGCTTTGGGGGATCTTCGTGCTCGCGCCGTTTCTGCGCGTATATGTCGAGCCGCCACTCGAGCGGTGGTTTGGATCGGTGCCGCTGTTTCGCGGGCCGATTACCGGAATCGGATTGCTGACCGGCGGAGTCATTCTCGCGATCATGATCACGCCAATCATTTCGGCGGTGGTGCGCGATGTGCTTGCCGCAGTTCCCAATACGCAGCGCGAAGCGGCCCTGGCGCTGGGCGCGACGAAATGGGAAACGACGCAGGTGGTTTTGGTTAACGGCGCGCCGGGAATCGCGGGCGCGATCATCCTCGGCCTGGGCCGCGCCATTGGCGAGACGATGGCCGTCACGATGGTCATCGGCAATCGGCCAGAGATAAGTTTCTCGCTATTTCATCCTTCGTACACGTTGGCGTCAGTCATCGCCAACGAGTTCACGGAAGCAACAGCGGATATTTACTTGAGTTCTTTAATTGAGCTCGGATTAATTCTGTTTCTCGTAACGTTTGTGGTTAACGCGGTCGCACGTGTGCTGGTGTGGCGCGTAACGAGAGCGAACGCGGGAGCGGGGTTGGCGGCATAGGTTTGAAACGGGCGGGCGGTAGCCCGCCCGATGTGACACGATGAGACTTTCGCGATCCGATAGAACACGTCGCACGGCCAGCGCGATAATGACCGGACTGACGTCGTTGTGCACGATTCTCGCTGTGGGCGTGCTCGCGATCATTCTTTGGTACATCGCGCGGCGCGGAGTCAGTTCTCTGACGCTTGCGTTTCTTGTCGAATCACCGAAACCCGTCGGCGAAGGCGGCGGCATCGGCAACGCGATTGTAGGTTCGGCTGTTTTGTTATCGCTGGCGTGCCTGGCCGGTATCCCACTCGGGATTGCGACGGGTGTTTACCTGTCTGAAGTTGGCCGCGGCTGGTTTTCGTCAGTGGTGCGATTTTTCGTTGATACGCTCACTGGTATTCCGTCGATTGTTACCGGCGTTTTCGTCTATGCCGTCATCGTCCTGCGCGCCAAACACTTTTCAGCGTATGCGGGCGGCATCGCGCTCGCCATGATCATGATTCCGATCGTCGCGCGCACCACGGAAGAAATGATTAGATTAGTCCCGCACAGTTTGCGCGAGGGCGCTCTGGCGCTGGGCGCGCCACAATGGCGCGTCACCATGGGCATCGTGATTCCAGCCGCGGCGTCTGGAATCGCCACCGGCGCAATGCTGGCGATCGCGCGCATCTCAGGAGAGACAGCGCCGCTTTTGTTCACCGCGTTTGGCAGCCGATTCTTCCCCAGCGGGCTTGATGAACCAATCGCGTCTTTGACCGTCCAGATTTACAACTACGCCATTTCACCATACGACGAATGGCACGCGCAGGCATGGGCGGCGACGCTCGTTCTGATGACCCTGATTCTGGTCATCAACATCACCGTGAGGTTTTTCACGCGCAAGAAGTTTTAGGACAGGCATTTTGGCAGCAACACTCATGACCACGCCTCAATTCGACATTCGGAACCCCGCCGCTTCTGCGCCTTCCGCGCCGAAAATCGTCGTCAAGGATCTGAATTTCCATTACGGCCGCAACCAGGCGCTCCATAACATTTCGATGGATTTGCCGGAACGAATGGTAACCGCGTTCATCGGTCCCTCAGGCTGTGGCAAGACAACTTTCCTGCGCACATTGAATCGCATGAACGATGTCATTCCGGGCACGCGCGTCGACGGTGAGGTCCTGATCGATGGCGAGAATATCTATGCGCCCGGCGCCGACGTGGTTGACCTGCGCCGCAAGGTCGGCATGGTGTTTCAGAAATCAAATCCGTTTCCGAAGTCGATTTTCGACAATGTCGCCTATGGCTTACGCATTAACCGTTTGACGCCGAGCCGCAGACAATTGGAAGAACGCGTCGAACAAGCATTGACGGACGCGGCGCTTTGGTCGGAAGTGAAGGATCGTCTAAAGTCGTCGGCACTCGGTCTTTCCGGAGGCCAGCAGCAGCGGCTTTGTATCGCGCGGGCGCTGGCGATTCGGCCGGAAGTGATCCTGATGGACGAGCCGGCCTCAGCCCTTGATCCGATCGCCACTTCAAAGATCGAAGAGCTGATTTTCGTTTTGAAGAAGCAATACACAATCGCCATCGTCACGCACAACATGCAGCAGGCGGCGCGCGTATCGGATTTCACCGCCTTCTTCCTGCTCGGCAAGCTGATTGAGTTGAATACGACAGAAAAGATGTTCACCAACCCCGATGAAAAAACTACCGAGGATTACATCACCGGACGCTTTGGTTAAAGAATGAAAGTTCACAGACATCTCGACGAGGAACTGGAAAGACTGCGCGACACGATGCTGCGGCTGGGCGGCGAATCTGAGGCCGCTCTACGGCGCGCGATGCACGCGCTTTCTGAACGTAATCCAGCCGCGGCCCGCGAAGTGTTGGCGCATGACGATGTCGTCGATGAGCTGGAAGTCGAAGTCGATCGGCAGTGCATCGACATTTTCGTGCTGCGCCAACCCGCCGCGCGCGACCTCAGGTTCGTGATGTCGGTGACGAAGATCGCGCCGTTGCTCGAGCGTATCGCCGACCACGCCTGTAACATTGCCCGCACGGCAATCGATTTAGCCGATGAGCCGGAAATTAAGAACGCTGAGCGCCTCACGCGGATGGGCGAGATTGCTTCATCAATGTTGGCCGCGGCCCTCGACGCGTTCACGAAATCCGACGCCGCGGCTGCGCGCGAGATCATTCTGCGAGATGCCGAGATCAACAATCTCTACAACGAGATCTTTAGCGAACTCATCGGGATGATGGTGACCTCGCCCAATACCGCCACGCGCAGCGCGCGACTGTTGCTGGTGGCAAAGCACCTGGAACGAATCGGCGATTATGTAACCGACATCAGCGAGCTGACGGTTTACATGGCCGAGGCCGCCATCATCAAACACCAACGCGACAAGCTGGAAACCGCTTGAACCAATGTCAAAACGGGCTCTAATTATTGAAGACGACCCGGACATCGCCGAGACTGTTCGTTACAACCTTGCCTCCGAAGGTTTTGCCACGCGAATAGCAGTGACGGGCGAAGAAGGCCTTTCACTCGCGCTTGATCCGCACAGCGCACCTTCCGTGATCATCCTCGATCTGATGCTGCCCGGAATGAACGGCATGGATCTATGCCGTCGTCTGCGCCGCGAGGATCAGACGCGCCGTACGCCGATTATCATGCTGACGGCGAAGGCGTCTGAGACTGATCGCATCGCCGGTCTCGATCTCGGCGCCGATGACTACATCGCCAAGCCATTTTCCGTCCGGGAGCTTTTAGCGCGCGTGCGGGCCGTGCTGCGACGCGCGGATGAGGGCCCGGCAGAGATTTACGATGACGGAAGGCTGATGATCGATTTTGACGACGTGCGGGCCTCGTGCGATCAGGTCGTGATCAAGCTTACGAACAAAGAGTTCTCGTTGCTATGCGCACTCGCCAAGAAGCGCAGCCGCGTAGTTACCCGCCAGCAACTGCTTGATCAGGTTTGGGGTTACAGTTACTACGGCGATGCGCGCACTCTGGACGTCCACATCCGACGCCTCAGACAAAAACTCGGTGGCTGCGGTGATTGTATCGAGACGGTCGTCGGTGTCGGCTACCGGTTTGTCGGTTGTGCCCAGAGTTCACCAATGCCTCCAGGATAATTCGATGACGCGATGGCCGGTTCTGATTTTGGCGGCGATCGCCGCGGCGTTGTTACTCGGCGCGGTCGTTTTTGCTTTGCCTCTCTGGGTCACGGTTGCGGGCCTGACGCTTGTCATCGCCGCTTTGATCGGCCTCGCCACGCGGGGCGATTCGCACTCACATAACTTAAGACGTGAATCGAGTGAAAGCGCCGCGGAGCTCGCGCCCAAACTGCTTGATGTCGCGCTCGACGAAATGCGCGAAGGGCTGCTGGTGATCGACACGGACATGCGCGTGGTGGCTTCAAACAAAGCCGCGCGTGACGTGCTTTCTGAGACGGAGCCAATCGAAGCCCGGCGGCTCACGGAACTGACCCGCAACCCGGCCATCTACGATGCCTTCCTCGATGCGCTCAAAGGCCAGCATCGCGAAGGAGTCAAAGTCGAAACCTATGACAGCGGCCGCCGCGTGTTTGATCTGCGCGTGGTTCCTTTTCACACGAGCGGCAACGGCAGCATCGCCGGTGCTGTCGGCGTGCTTTTCGATGTCACACGGCTGGATCGCCTGGAAATTGTGCGGCAGGAGTTTCTTACCAATGTCTCGCACGAATTGCGCACGCCCCTCACTTCGATTTTGGCCTCGGCGGAAACGCTGGAAGCCGGCGCGGTCGAGAATGCCGAGAACAGCCGGCGCTTTCTCTCGATCATTCAAAAGAACGCCACGCGAATGGAGCGCCTGATTCACGATCTGTTGGAACTAGGCGCGATCGAGGGCGGCAGCGTGAGCGTCAACCTGGAGACCGTGCAGCTCAAATCACTGGTCGATGACGTAATGAGCACGCTCGCGATGGCTGCCGCCGAGCGATCTGTCGCGCTGCGTAATCTTGTGCCGACGAATGCACAGGTCACTGCCGATCCTCATCGTCTGGTGCAGATGCTTACGAACCTCATCGATAACGCGATCAAATTCAATCGCGAAGGCGGCACTGTCACCATCGAGCATGAGCGAAATGGCAGTGATCGAATTTCCGTGACGGATACGGGCGAAGGAATCTCGCCGCAACACCTGGATCGGTTATTCGAACGTTTCTATCGCGTTGACCGTGCGCGTTCACGGGATTTAGGCGGCACCGGACTCGGCCTGGCAATCGTGAAGCATTTAGCGAAAGCACACGGCGGCGAAGTCAGCGTCACTTCAAACATTGGTGAAGGAACCCAGTTCACTATCGAGCTGCCCCGACCACCCGTGACTCCCTAGCGGCCGAGTAAGCTCCCTCGCGCACTGCTGAATCGTCGAGGAAAAGCGTACTCAGTCCAATAGACAAGGTATAATCCGCTCCGACATGCTTATGCCCAACGTTGGGCATAATACTTGGTTCGCGCGCATCGCTGTGTCAGAACGGCGAGCGGTAGCGACCCGATCAAGACTCAGCTTGCGTGATGATCCCATCGCTAGCGCTCCGGGTTCTGACACGCCGCGTTCCCGCGTCTCCCTTAACGACAAACGGTAGCGCGTTACAATCAGGGGCGCTCAAACAACTCGTTGGACCTGAACGGCGGAAAGAAAGGATGAAGGCGGAAGGATGACGGATGAAATGAAGTAGGACGAGCCTTGATCAGTTTCGCTTTCCGCCTCCATCCTTCATCCTTTAAGATCGCCGCGTTTGGTGTTTTTATCCTGGGAGGTTTAGACATTGAAAAAATGGTTTGTATCTACACTCTTTCTGTTTGTTTTTCTGTGGCAAGCATCCAGTAACTGTCTGGCGCAAAAGTCGCCGGACGAAGGTTTCATCACCACACCGGACGGCGTCCGTTTGTTTTACAAAGTCGTCGGAAGCGGGGCTGAAACTTTGGTCGCCGTCCACGGCGGACCCGGCAATTCTTTAACTTCCATTCTGCCCGACCTTGAGCCGCTGGCGAAAAATCGCCGCGTGATCTATTACGACCAACGTGGCAACGGACGTTCCGATTTAATGGACGAAGACGACAAGAAGCTCTCAATTACCAAACACGTTCAAGATTTGGAAGCGGTGAGAGTGCACTTCAAACTGGACAAAATGACGCTTCTCGGAAATTCGTGGGGCGGGATCCTGATCGGTTACTACGCCGCCGCGCATCCCGATCGCGTGGAGCGATTGGTTTTTCACAGTCCGGGTTCGCCGACAAAAGCCTTATTGTCTGAAATGGATGCTGAAGTTCAGCGGCGACTGAAACGACATTACACTGACGAGCAGTTGAAGCGTCTCGCCGTGATAGCCCGTTGGGACTATTGGCTGAAAGCATCGGACCCGCGAGCCGTCTGCAATGAAATGTATCGAATGATTTTATCCGTGTATGGTTTCAACCTCGAAAGTATAAAGGTAATCAAAGGCGATGTGTGTTCGGGCCCGATAGAGTCTGTCAGAAGGCAGCGATTTGTCACGGCTCAAATCTGGCAAGAGCTCGGTAATTACAACTTGTTACCATCACTTGGTGTGGTGAAGGCTCCGGCTTTAGTAATTCACGGCACGGCGGACGTGATTCCGGTCAAGTCATCGGAAGCGTGGGCGCGTGCGCTCCCCAACGCACGATTGTTCCTGATCGAAAGATCGGGACATATGCCCCAATTCGAACAGCCGGAGATATTTTTCAAAGCAGTCGAAACTTTTTTGAAAGGCGATTTTCCGACTGAAGCAAAGAAATTTCAAACTTCTAAGGGATGAGTGCTGTCATCCTTCCGCCTTCATCCTTCATCCTTTAAGATCGCGCCGCCCGGTCAACTCTGACCTTGTGCGGCGCTACCGTTTCACAATGACGAACATCACGGGAAAAGGAGCGAGGTGGTGCATAACCTGGAACATCTCTTTCTGGTCGGCGAGTTCCCCGAGCGAGCCCACCTGCTGTCCGAGCTAACGCTCGAGCAAGTCACGCTATGCCCAGACGGCGCGTCGCACTCGATCTACGAGGAGCTGTGGCACGTTGTAGGGTACCAGCAGAGTGTCATCGCGCCGGGCCACCCGGTCGGCGACTTTTACCCGAGCGCGGCGCCGGAACACGAGCACGAATGGGACGACCTGGTGCGAGTGTTCCTGGAGGGCGCTCGCGCTGCGGCAGCCCTGGGGCAGACGCCTGAGCGGTTGGCGATCGAGGTCGAGCCGGGCGTGACACTGGCCGACGAGTTGAACAGTGTGGCGGTACATAACGCATATCATCTTGGCAAAATCGTTGCGTTGCGGCAGCGGATCGGCGCGTGGCCGCCCCCGGGAGCGTCGCCCGAGTCGTAATCGCAGGCGCTGTGCGACGCCGCCGATCAACTCGTTGGACGCGCGCGGCGGAAAGAAAGGATGAAGGCGGAAGGATGAGAGATGAAACGAAGTAAGACGAGTCTTGAAGACGTTTCGCTTTCATCCTTCCGGCTTCATCCTTCATCCTTTAAGATCGGCGCCCGGGGGTGCCATATGTCTCGAACCAACCATGCAGTCCTTCCGCCGGCAGCACGCAGACCAGGTTTGCTGCTTTGCATCTTTCTGCTTTGCCTGACTCAGCTCACGGCCCAACCAGTGAGGGAACGACTCCCGATCCGTGAACTCAGCTACGTCGTCGAACCGATCATCCAGGGGGAGAGTTCGCGGCTCCGCATTAGTTTGGCTTTTCGGGGCGATTCGTCCGGGACGACCCGGCTCTTGTTGCCTTTAGAGTGGGCGAAAGGAGTTGAGCTTTACAAAGGAATCAGAGACATAAAACCGTTGTCCGCAGATACCAGGGTTGAGGACACTAAGGAACCACACATCAAAACTGTGCACCACCGCCCCAACCAGCGCGTTTCGCTGACTTATGAGGTCGTAAGCCAGCCGCCCGGCACACCGCTGACGAGAGCTGTATACCATCATCCGGTCTTGCGTCCCCGCTACTTCTACGTAATGGGCCAGGCGTTGTGGGTCTACCCGGACATGCCTGAGAGTACTCCATTACGACTAAGCCTTCACTGGAAGAATATCCCTGAAGGCTGGGCGCTCATCAACAGTTTCGGAGCAGGCCAGCCGCGACAAAAGGTTAACGTCACTCTGAATGACTTCCGCCGTGGTACGTTCCTGGCCGGCGAGTACCGGATCAAACGGTTTATGGTGAACAGGCAACCTGTCTACGCAGTCACCCGCGGCAGCTTTGGTTTTTCTGACGAGGAGTTCAACGATACCGTCGAGCAGCTTATGCAATTCACACGAGACTTGTGGAGCTCCCATGATTTTCCTCATTACTATGTGGTTTTGTTGCCGACAGATGAGTCGGTACGTATCCACGCGGGGGAAGGCAGAACCAACAGTTTCTCTCTCTATCTGTCTAAGGATTTGACTACCCTGTCCGAACACCGGCGCACGCTTGCGCACGAGCTATTCCACGCCTGGAATCCTCAGCGACTCGGCGACTTCGAGGTAATCGGCGGCGTCGAAGACGAGCGTTTGTATTGGTTCAGCGAAGGCTTCACTGACTACTACGCTTCCGTGATCTTGCTACGTGCCGGTTTAATCTCGCTCGAGGATTATTTAGCCGGATACAACACTCTGACAAAAGAGTATTACACCTCTCCCATCCGTTTGCTCACCGCGGCAGAAATGGTTCGAAAGCGACAGACCAGCTATGAAGTGGACCGCCTCTTCTACAAGCGGGGCGCACTGCTGGCGCATTACTGGGATAACGCCATTCGCTCGAGAACAAATAACAAGCGTTCATTGGACGACGTGATGCGCAGTCTGCTGAAGTCGGCCAAAGCAAGAGACGTCAGCCTCTCTCATAAAAGGATTGCCGATGCCTTGCGCCCTTACCTGGGCGAAAAAGGAGCCAGTGACATAGAAAAGTATATAGACCGCGGCGAACTCCTGCCCGCAGAAAATTTCTTTGGCACGTGCGCCATTGCGGAAGTCATTAATTATCATCCATGGGATATGGGATTCGACGTCGAGACATTCGCTAAGAGTCGTGTCATATCGGGGGTTGTACCAAACAGCAATGCTTACCGAGCTGGGTTGCGTGATGGACAGAAATGGGTGAGCGGTGGCTTTGTCTGGGGCGATCCGACCAGACTAACAAAGCTTACCGTGATCGAAGGTGACACGCAGAAGGTCGTGCAATTCTATCCCGCGGCCATCGAAGCCATCCGCCTGCCGCAGTACAAGCTGAAGCAGGGTCTTTCGGCTGAAGAGCGCGCGCAATGTCTCTCGCAACTTGGTGTGCCATCAGTTCCTCGGAGATCCGCCAAGACGCCATAATGTCGCGTGTTTGGAGTTCGAAACCTTCGTGGCACGGCGAAAGGAGAACAAGATGCCAGACGTGGTTCCGTTTTTGACCTACGAGGACGGCATTAGAGCCCTGGAATGGCTGGCGGAAGTGTTTGGATTCACGGAGACAGCTCGCTTCACGTCTTCCGATGGAAGGCTTTCTCACGGAGAAATGTCGATCGGGGATGGACTAATCTTGTTGGCCAGTCCGTCGGCGGACTATGAAGGCCCCAAGCGACATCGCGGCAACTGCGAGATTGCCGCCTCTTGGTCGGCTCTGCCATGGATCATTGATGGTGTTCTCGTCCATGTTGAGGACGTCGATGAGCACTATGCTCGGGCTAAGGCCGCGGGAGCCGTTATTTTGTCTGAACCCGAGGATGGGCCGCCCGCGCGACGATATCGAGTTGAGGATCTAGAAGGACATCGATGGATGTTCATGGCGCGAGACTAGCCAGCACTAGCTGAAGACTGCATCAAACCAAAGCTATCGCAAGAGAACAAGTAGCTTCGACTAACAAATCCTTGGACCGGAGCGGCGGATCAGAGCTGACAGCTGGCAGCTGATAGCTCTCAGCCAGGGGTGATAATGCGTGGCAAGAAAATATCGGTGATCATCATCGCGCTGATGTTGCTGCTTGCCTGTATCGTCGCGCTGAGACTGCAAAGGGACAAGCCCGTCGGCCCGCACGTGTCAGAAACATCGCGATTAACTGGAGCCCCGGCCTTCGAGGTTCAGGTCGAGATGCCTGCATTGAATTCCGGCCGCGCACCCTGGGAGATCCCCGGCGTCATCCTGGGTTACGATCGTGGACCTCGGTTCGATCAGGCAAGTCCTGGCGCGCAAGTCGGCAAGATCGCACCGGATCATATCGAACTTAGCGCCGAAGGCGGCTGGGACCTCTTGATCGAGACCGACAGCGCTGGACGGCTCGCGGAAACAACACACGTAGCATTCCCGGTAAAACTCGGGGGCAGACCGTTGAAATTCGACTGTCGACCGGCAGACCCGACCGTTGGCTATCTTCACATCACCACACGTCCGGGCTCGGAGCAACTCGAAGGTAGCTTCCAACTGGAAGTCGCCACCTGCAAGAACGCTGTCTCAGGAAAAACTGCCGCGTGGCCCTACCAACCGCTCAGGGTTCGTGGGAACTTTGCCGGGTTGAAAAAGCAAGGATGATGAATTAAGGCGCCGTGACCCGCGCGATGGTGCCGGTTACCTGATCGAAATCGAAAGGCTTGCCGATGATGCCGGCGACGAGATCCAATTCGCCGCCCGGCGGTTGCGCCGTCGCTCCATAGCCGGTGACCAAGACGACGGGCAGTTCAGGCTTGTGTTTGTGAATCGCGCGCGCGGTCTCCCAGCCATCCATTTCCGGCATCGCCAGATCCGTAAACACTAAATCGAAATCGTCGTGAGTCATCTTTTCCAAAGCATCGCGGCCGCAATCGGCGGTGACAACCTTGTGATCAAGCTCCGTCAGCATCTCAGCCAGTGTCTCGCGCACGACTTGTTCGTCGTCAATGACCAGCACGGACAACGAAGTCTGGGTGACGGCGTTTACTTTTTCGGAAAGCGCCTTCGGTTCGGAAGTTTCATCAAAGGGCAGATCGATGTGGAACGTCGTTCCCTCGCCTAATTTTGAAGACACGCTGATCGTGCCGTAGTGACGTTCGATAATTCCGTAGCTCACCGCCAGCCCGAGACCCGTTCCGTGCACACCCTTCGTCGTGTAAAAGGGTTCAAAGACTCGCTCGCGCACTTCTTCTTCCATGCCGAGGCCGGTGTCCGCGAATCGAAGTTTTAAGCGCTCGCCATCTCGCTTGCAGCAGAGCGTCAGGGTGCCGCCGTTCGGCATGGCATCGACTGCATTCACAATTAGATTTACGAACACTTCACGCAGCTCAGACGCGTTACCCCGCGTGAAAAACCGTTCGTCGGCATTCATTACGACCTCGATAATGCGGCCCGCGGCTCGTGCTTCGTTCTGCCAACGCGTGCGCGTGATTTCAACCGCATCACGCAGCAGGCTGCTGATATCCAGCAGTGCCATTTCAGCGTCCGAGGACTTTCGCGCAAAAGTCTGAATACGGCGGACCGTGGCGGCGGCATCTTCGGCGGCCGTCATGATCACGCCGAGACTGCGAATCAATTCCTCGTCGTGCGCGCGCCGCAGAATCAATTGCGCGCGTCCCAGGATCGCGGCGAGCGAATTGTTGAAGTCGTGCGCGACCCCTGAGGCAAGCTGGCCCAGGGCCCGCAATTTGTCCGCGCGGCCGGCCCGCTCGCGTTCCTGCTTCTGCTCAGTAATGTCGTGCGCGATGCCCAACACTCCGGTGGTCTCTCCGTCAACGACGATCGGCGCGGTGTTAACCAGCGCATGTCGAACCGTGCCGTCTTTGGTAACGTAGCGCGATTCGAAACTCTGCGGCTCGCCATTCCACACGGCTGCGAATCGGGCGCGCCGCATGTCGCGATCTGCTTCGTGAATGTTTTCGAGGAAATAAGAGCCAATCAGCTCACGCATCTCGCACCCGGTCAGATCGAGCATGGCCGTATTACACCACTGGTAATTCCCGTTGCGGTCGAGCGCGTAGATGGCTTCGCGCGCGCTCTCCAGAATGTTCTTCAACAGCGACTGGCGTTCGCGGGCGACGGCCTCGACATTTCGCAGTTCCGAAAGGTCGCGCGCGGTACAAACAGCGGCCAGGACTTCCTGGTCGGAATCGAAAACGGGTTCGACGGTGACCAGCACGGGACGCTTTAATTTGTGGGGCACAATCTCCAGGTTGACGCTTTGCGCCTCACGTAATGAACGTTCGACGATGCATTCCAGCTCGTCGGAATCTGCGCGCAGAATCTCACAACACTTTCGTCCCAGGATTGCCTGGGGCGCTTCCGCGTCCATCGCAGCGCCCGCCTTGTTAACGCGAATCAATCTACCGGCGGGATCAAAAATGAACACGCCGTCAGACATCGCGTCGAATGTGGTTTCCCATTCGTTCTTAGCACGCGCAATGGCCTGGAACAGCTCGCCCTGCGCGATGACGGTCGCAAGTTCATCGCCCACAGATTGAACGAGCAGCACTTCGTCTTCGCTCCAATAACGGACCTTGTCTGTTTGTTCGATGCAGATGACGCCGCGAAACTTGTTGTTCACCGTCAGCGGCGAGACCAGCATTGATTGCAGGCCTTGCTCGCGCGCGTGAAAAGCAATGCCATCGGCAAGCTTGGCGTTGTCACTGCTAAATTCCTGGAGATTCGGGATGACGAGGGATTGGGTCGAGTCGCGGAAGTAATCCCGCAGCAACTCGTCGTAGTAGCCGTCGAACTTGCCTTCGCTTTGGCGGCCATCCGCCGTGTATTCCGTCTTTACGAATAGTTCGTGATTCGCTCCGTCACACAGCCGCACTTGAACACGCGAAGCCGACAAGGCTTTGCCCAGTTCGCGCGCGGTTGTCTCACGCACGTCCGGCAGACTCAGCGATGAACGAATCGCCCCACCCAGTTTGTTGACCAGCGCTTCCCGTGCGGAAGTGGCTTCCGCTTTCTCATACAGCCACGCCTGTCGAATCGCGATGCCGGTCTGGTCGGCCACGGACCTGGCGATTTCAATGTCGGTTTCACTCCACGGCCGCGTCTGGCGGGTGGTTGAGAGCGCAAAGGCGCCGAGTAAGTCGTTGCCGATCGTCACGCCCACATACATGATCGATTTGACGTTGAACTGCTTCAGCATGCGCTCGTACAAATCCCGAATGCGCTCGTCTTCGGCGACGTTGTCAAAAGCCAACACGCCGAACTTCTCCATGGCTGCAGTCAATCCATTCACCTGCGACAGATCGAAATCGTGCGCTGCCGGGCCGACCTCCGGGAGATGAAATTCGGCGACATTTGTCCCGCGGCCGGCGCGGGCGTCCTTCATGAACAACGAGCAGCGATCCACACTCAAGTGGCTGCCCAACTCGCGCACCGCCGTGGCAAAAACTTCCGAAACGTCGAGCGTGCAACGCACCGCTTGTGAAATCCTGTTTGTCAGCGCGACGCGATCGGCGTGGTGCTTCATCTCCGCATACAGTCGCGCATTTTCCACCACGATGGCCCCGTGCGAAGCGATCGTACGCAGCAGATCGAGGTGCTCCTGGTCGTAGGCCTCGGGCCGTTCGTAATCCTGGATGGTGATTACGCCGACGACTTTCTCACCCACAAGCATCGGCACAGCCAGCCAGCATTGGGCGCTGCGACCACTCAACTGCAAACCAAGTTTCCGCAGCGTCCCTTCAAGGTCCCGCGAAATGTGCAATGGCTCTTTCGTGTTAATCACGTACTCAGTCAGGCCCAGGCCGAGCTTGCGCGTGGGCGCGTGATAAGGCTGACCGTCGATCGTATAAGCCGGGAACGAGACTTCGCCTTTTTGTGAGTCGTACAACGCGACGTACAGATTGCGATTGTCGAGCACCTTGCCGATCAGCGCGTGAATCTTCTGCGCAATTTCAGTGGGCTCGCCCAGCTTGCTGAGTTCGTGCGAGATCTCGTTGAGTGTTGCCAGTTCCTGGTTGCGCCGCATCAGTTCCGCCTGGGCGCGTTTTCGCTCAGTGACGTCACGTCCGATTCCCTGCACGCCCACGGCCTTACCGTCGCGATATATCAACCGCGTGCTTAATTCGAGGGTCATGCGCCGGCCGTCTTTGGAGGTGATGTCGAGTTCATAAACGGTCGCCGCGTCATGGCTGCGCAGCTTCTGTCCCAACATCTGGCGCGCAAGATCAACCTGTTCAGCCACCACGACCTGCGCGAAGTTCATGCTCAAGGCTTCGGCTGTCGAGTAACCGGTGAGTTGTTCGCCCGTCTCGTTAAGTGAAGTGAAGTTACCTTGCAGATCGTGCGTGTAAATCAGGTCGTTCGCGTTGTCGAAAATTTCGCGATAGCGCTCCTCGCTTTCGCGCAGAGCTGTCTCGGACTTTTTCTTTTCCGTGATGTCGTTTACGAGCACGAGAAACGAAGGATGGCCGCTGAATTCGACCCGGTGCCAGGTGACATCGACATCGATGAGCGTGCCGTCTTTCTTGCGGTGCTGCCAAACTCCGGCGCTTTGGTGCAGTGCCTGGCTGGTCGTTACGTGCTCAATCAAAGCCGGCACGTCCGCAGACGGGCGAATGTCTTTAGCCGTCATCGACAGAAACTCTGCGCGGCTGTAGCCATAGTGCGCAATGGCCGCATCGTTGACGGCCAGGAACTGCAGCGTCTTCTGATCGCACAACCACATCGGACAAGGATTGCCCTTGAACAAAAGACGATATTCTTCTTCCGATTTCTTTAGCGCCTGTTGCGCGCGCTGTCGTTCGATCAGCCGCGCCACTTTGATTAACAGCTCTTCATTGCGAAATGGAATCTCGACGTAGTCGTCCGCGCCCGCCGTGTAACCCTCCAGGCGTGCTGCTTCCTCCTTGCGGACAGCGCTAACCATCATCACCGGTATCGATGACGTCTGCGGATCGGACTTCAGCCGGTGGCACAGTTCCAGGCCATTCATCTCAGGCATGACCACATCGCACAGAATCAGGTCCGCGCGCACACTGGCCGTCACCTCGAGCGCACGTTTCGCCGTGGTCGCGGAAAGAACTTGATAGCCCTCCGCCTCGAGCAGCTCCACGAGCAGATCAAGCACCGGCTGATCGTCTTTGACGACAAGAATGGTCGGGCAATTTTCCAGGGGTGTTGGCATGACTGCGAGGCCAGGTTGACTGACGAGATTGCGCGAAATGAATCGGGACTGTGAGGCGAGGCCAGGACGGAAAGGCCAAGGCCAAACTAGTATAGCAAGGCTAAAACAAGTTTGTCACTAGCGACATTTGGGGGACTTTAAGGCCTTTGTGAGCTTTTTGGCGAAGCAGTCGTGGGTGATTTGGCGAAATATCCCGGGCGGTAGGTGAGTTTCAGTGCCTGTCTTTGCAGTTCCGGGTTGGTAATTTCGATGGTTACACGGCGATAAGCCCCGTCGCGACCCTTGTTCGAAGAAGAGTATGCAATCAAATACTGTTCGCGCAGATCCCGCTGAATCTGGGCGAAAGCATCGCGAAGTTCGCGTTCGTTACGCGGAAAATACGCGCGCCCCCCAGTGGCCTCAGTGATCTTCTTTAACGAGCCTTCGTCGATCCCGTAAGAATAACGGTCGCCGATTCCAATCGCATAGACCAACGCGTCAACTTTGACGGCGCTGTCGATCGCGTCGCGCAAATGCACCTGACTGGTAGTGTCCTGGCCGTCGGTCAGCAAAATGATCGCACGCCGGGTATGTTCGGCTGAATCGCGGAGAATTTCATTCGAAGTGGTCCACACCGCGTCCCAAATAGCCGTTGAGCCCGCCAGCATTTGCTGTGTATCGGAAATCGGCGGCGTGCCTCCAACGACGACTCCGCCGCCAATCAAACCTGATGGTGGCACATATTCGACACGATCAATGGCGCGTCTCAACCGGGAGACGTTGCCGGTCAACCCTTGTTCGAGGGTCGGTTCGCCGGTAAAGGACACCACCGCGGCTTCGTCCTTATTGGCGCGCATCACGGCTTCGAGAAACAACTGTGCTGCCGACTTCAATTCCGGCAACACGCGCTCTTCCGAGCGGCTGGTGTCGATCAGGATCGCCAGCGACAAAGGCAACTCAAGACTCTGCTGGAAGGTGAAGATCTCCTGCGCGACGCCGTCTTCCAGCACGCGCACGTCCTCGCGTTTGAGATTTGAGATAAAACGTTTGTGCTTGTCGGCGGCGGTGAAGAAGACGTTCGTCAAATTGGTTTCGACGCGCAGCACGTCGTCTGAAGTAATCGTTTCCTCTTCCTTAGGTGGCGTCGGACTTGGCAGAGCAGATGGAATAGCCGGCGGTGGTTGGCGAGGAACGTCGTTCGCGCTTTCTGCGGTCAACCCGCTCGTGCACAAGGCGATCGCGAAAATCGCCGCTGCGATCAGAAATAATAAGCGGTTAAGACGATACAACTTCATTTAGCCACCTGTTCTGACTGCATCAGCAACTGCTTTGTAGCCCTTCTTCGTACGCAGCTTTAGTCCGTCGCGGTTCGTCAGCTTTACCTCGACGCGGCGATAGGTGCCGTCGTACTTGTCGTTCGTCGAACGGTAAGTGATTAGGTACTGGGCGCGGAGCTCTTTGGCGACCGCGGTCAGTGATCGCTCGAGCGAGAGCATGTCCCCGGTGAAAAACGCGGTGCCGCCCGTCTCTTCAGCCAACCGATCCAGATCCTTATCAGACTTGCCCTTTACGGTTCCTGCTTCGACGCCCACGACCGTACTGAGCATGCCGGCCTTGGTTGAGATGGCGAAGATCGTCGTCTCGGTGCGTTGCGCGATATCGATCGCATCATTGAGATCCGCGCGGCTGTAAGTATCTGTGCCGTCGGTGATGACGACAATCACGCGCCGGCCCGGCACTGAGCGCATTTTCTGATCAGAGAACTGCCAAATGGCGTCCCACAGTGAGGTCTTCTCGCCGGTCTTCTTTACCGCGTAAACGGCTTTGTCCAGCAATTCCAACCGGTCGGTGAAATCCTGTCGCAGCGTCACTTCATGATCGAAAGTCGCAAACAGCACGCGATCACGACGCGGCCTGACGACGGTTTGGATAAAGTTCATCGCCGCTTCCTGTTGAAACTTCATCTTCGCGGCGGTCGAAGGGGACGTATCCATCAGCACCGCGACGTAAAGCGGCAAATTATTGTTCTCTTCACTGGTGAACGAATCGATTGTCTGGGGAATCTTGTCTTCCAAAATCACAAAGTCGCTCTGCGTCAGGCCGGAAACAAACTGTTTCTTCTTGTCCTGGACAGTAATGGGCAGCCGTACGCGCCGGACATTTACGACCTCGGGCCGGTCGTCAGGCGTCGGCGTGGGCGCGGGGCGGTTTTGCGGGGTTTGGGGGTTCTGGGCTGACGAGACAAAAGCCAGGGACAGGCCCAACAAAACTATCGAAAGACTCGCAAACAATCTGTGCATGATTATTTCAGAACCAGGTTTGGGGTGATCGCAACCGGGATTTCGATGCCCGTGCGACGTTCGCCAGTTGCCCTCCGCGCAAGTGCCACAGACTTCAGTCTGTGTTTTCCACTACAAATCGCAGGACTGAGCTAAGAAAATCACAGACTAGAGTCTGCGCTACTTAAGTTATCAATCTTCGCGGCCAGAATGAAGTCGCTTTCAGTCAGGCCATCGATTTTGTGCGTCCAGATCGTGATCTCAGCCTTGCCCCAGCCAAAGCAGATGTCCGGATGATGTCCCTGCTCTTCCGCCAGTTCGCCCACCCGATTCACAAAGTCGAGCGTCTCGCGAAAGTTCTTGAACCTGTATTCTTTGCGCAGGTGATGCTCGCCAACGACATCCCACCCTGACAGCTCCCCAAGCAGCTTGCGAATCTCCTCGCCTTGCATTGGCGGAACGCCGCCGCGGCACGGCACACAGTCGCGCGCTGATAGTCCACTCATGCCTGCCGTTTTCTCCTCAAAGTAGGTTCACAGTATCACAGTTGGCGCATCGCTTTCGAAGGCCTGCAATCCGTGCTGACTTCCGTCATTCCGTCTGCGATAATGATTTCCTGTTGTCATTAATCTAACCTGTCGAAAGCTCATATGAGTGAGGCCCTGGACAAAGTGCGCGGTGTGCGCGAGCTGCCGCTGTTTCCGCTGCCGGTCGTGCTGTTTCCCGGCATGCCGATGCCGCTCCACATTTTCGAGCCGCGCTATCGCAGGATGCTCACGGACATTCGTGCCGGCGACAATCTGTTCGGTCTTTCGTATTTCGACGCCGCATCATCTTCCAGCCGGGACATTCCGCCGGCCGGCCACATCGGTTGCGTGGCCGAAGTGACCGAAACGCAAAACCTGCCTGACGGCCGATCGAATGTACTGACCGTCGGAGTGATCCGTTATCAGGTTGAGGATTACGTTGAACGCGACGATCCGTATCTCGTCGTGCGCGTGAATTTTTTTGAAGATGAAGAAGAAGCCAGTCAGAAGGTGCTCGCCAGTTCGCGTGACGTGGCGGCCATGTTCATGCGGGTGGCGAATTCCATCCGCGTCATCAACGATGAACGGGGCAACCTGCCGGACATCACAGACACAGAACCGCAGCGACTCTCTTTTCTCGTGGCGGCGGCGATGGAACTTGAAGCCGAGACGAAGCAGGAGTTGCTTGAGCTGCGCTCAACCTCTGAGCGGCTCGATCGGCTGCGGGATTTTCTGGCGCGCGTCGTGAAGAATTACGAAGAACGCGCGCGGCTGCATTCGGTCGCCAAAGGAAACGGGCACGGCGGCAAGCATGTCGATCTTGAAGAGTAGCCGTGGCACAGACTTCAGTCTGTGATTAGTGGCACAGACTTCAGTCTGTGATTTTTCTGCTCGAATTGGATTCACAGACTGAAGTCTGTGCCACCTGAAAAATGATTAAGGTTCGGGTACTTTTCTTTGGCGCTGCTCGCGATGCCGTCGGAAAGGAGCAGATCGAGGTCGAGCTTGAATCGCCGAGCAACGCCGGCGAAGCGCGCGCGCAACTGCTTTCCCTGCATCCCTCGCTGCAACGTTTTGGACAGTCGCTCTTGTTGGCGGTAAATCAGCAATACGCACAAAGCGATCGTGAGATTTCTGAGGGAGATGAACTCGCCGTCTTTCCGCCAGTCAGCGGCGGGAGCTCTGGGAGCGAGAGCATCCTGCCCGCCTCTTCTTCCGCGCCCCCGGACTTCTTCGAATTAACCACGGATCCGATCGATGTGGGCGCGGTCGCGCGTCGAGTTGTGCTTCCGCAGTGCGGCGCCACGGTCACACTCGACGGCTATGCACGCGAGTGGACGAAAGGCCGCCGCACGCTTCACCTCGTGTACGAAGCTTATGAACCGATGGCTTTAAGCGAGATGGAACGTCTGGGCAAGCAAGTGCACGAGAAATTCGACATCGCGCACATCGGCATCGTGCATCGCACCGGCCGGCTGGAAATCGGCGAGACCAGTGTCGTCATCAGCGTCAGCGCGCCTCATCGCCGCGCCGCGTTCGAAGCCTGCGATTGGGCGATTCGCGAACTCAAACGCACCGTCCCCATCTGGAAGAAGGAAGTTTTTGCAGATGGTGAAGTTTGGGTGGAAGGCGAAGGCGCCCCTTGTGGATAAATTTGGTGATTCAGCAGAGCAACTCCGCATCTTGAACTCAGTTCAATTTCTACCTTTCCCTAAAGCTTCCTGGCAGTGTGCTCCTTGAAATGCTTCCGCGCCCGTGGACATACCTGATAGGAGGCACACATGAACACAAGACCCACTTCTATTGTTCTCAACCTTGTACGCAGTTTCGCAGCTTTCACCGTTTTAGGCTTTTTCGCAGGGATAGCTCCCGCGCAGACCAAACTGGTCACGGCAGTGCGCGACGGCAGCGGCGACTTAAAACTTATCAGTTGGACCGAAGCGGGCGTCCGCCTCAACGGCCCGGGCGCTTCAGCCGGCTCTGTAAGCCAGGTCTCGGCCGTTCGCGTTGGCCTTTCCAACCGGATGGTCACGGCGGTGCGCGATGGCGGCGGTAATCTCAAGGTGATCGCGTGGCGCGTTCCCTTCAACGGCCAGATCGCCCGTCTTCAGGACGGCCAGGCTGGCGCAGTCAGTAGCATCTCAGCAGTCTCTGTGCCCACCGGCGACCGGATCGTTACAGCCGTACGGGATGGCGGCGGCGATCTCAAGGTGATCGTTTGGAACGTGTCGCCAGCGGGTGTAGTTAACCGAATGCCGGGTGAAGGCCAAGCGGGCGCCGTGAGCGTCATCTCCAGCGCCTTCATTGGAACCTCGGGGACGATCCTGGCGACGGCGGTGCGCGACGGCAGCGGCAACCTCAAAATCATTACCTGGAGACTCGGTGTAACCGGTGTCATAGCTCGGCTGCAAGAGGCGTCGGCTGGAGCCGTTAGTGAAATCTCGGCGATCGCGCAAGGCTTTAATGTCCTGGTCACTGCGGTGCGCGATGGCGGCGGCAACCTCAAACTAATCGGCTGGACTGTTGCCGCAAACGGCGCCATCACTCGCACAGGAGAGACGCAGGCCGGCGACGCGACCCGCATTTCCGCATTCCATTTGGTGGACGCCCGCCTGGCTACGGCAGTGCGCGATGGCGGCGGCAATCTCAAAGTAATAACTTGGAACCGGACACCGACTCAGTTCACCCGAACCGGTGAAGCAGTCGCGGGTGCGGTTAGCGCGATCTCCGGCTGCACGACGAGTACCCTGGTTGGCGCACCTTTTATCGCCAATTTCCAAACGTCGGTGCGCGACGGCAGCGGCGACCTCAAGATCATCCCGTGGAGAAGCTCAACGCAGGGCCTCACGCGCCTTTCGCCCGGGGCGTCCGCCGGCGCAGTGAGCGTGATATCGACGGCCTGCTTTAGGTAAGCGCATCGCGTGTTCTCAGGCTCTCTCTCATGATCCAAAGGGCGGCGCGCACGGCGTTGCCCCTGAGTGCGAGCTGCTGCGCTTTCAGGAAGGCTTGGCGAACTCCTGATGCCTTAGCTTATTCCTCTTCTTCTTC
This sequence comes from Pyrinomonadaceae bacterium, assembly GCA_036277115.1. Taxonomy (NCBI): domain Bacteria; kingdom Pseudomonadati; phylum Acidobacteriota; class Blastocatellia; order Blastocatellales; family Pyrinomonadaceae; species Pyrinomonadaceae bacterium. The sequence goes on along the minus strand of DASUNM010000027.1, from coordinate 654,578 downwards.
AGCGGCCGCCTCAACCAGTGAAGCGCTGGTCACCTTATCGCCTTCGTCGGTCTTAATCAGGCGCACGCCTTGCGCGCTGCGGCCGGTCTTGCGAATCGCGCCCGCTTCCAGGCGAATGAGTTTCGCCTGCTGCGTGATGATCATGATTTCTGAATCAGCGTCGACCGGAAACACGGCAACCACCTTGCCGGTCTTGTCGGTCGTTTTCATGTTGATGACGCCTTTACCGCCACGCGACTGCAAACGATAGGTCGAAATCGGAGTTTGCTTGCCATAGCCCTGCTCAGAAACGGAAAGCATTTTTTCCGAATCATCCGACGAGACGGCGCACAGCGAAACCACGAAATCATCTTTCCGCAAATCGATGCCGCGGGTGCCGCGAGTGGCGCGTCCCATGGGCCGCGCGTTCTTTTCGTCGAAGCGAATCGCGAAGCCGTTGTTCGTCGCGATAAAGATGCGCTTAGTGCCGTCAGTCAGCACCACGTCGAGCAGCTCATCGTTATCGTCAATGTTGATGGCGATGATGCCGTTCGAGCGGATGTTCTGAAAATCCGACAGGGCCGTCTTCTTGATCACGCCCTTGCGCGTAACCATCAGGACATAGCGGCCTTCTGAGAATTCCCGGACGGGCACGACGCCCGCGAGTTTCCGATCCGACGGAATCTGAATCAGGTTCACGATCGCCTTGCCGCGTGAGGCGGCCGCCGCATCCGGAACTTCGTGCACTTTCATTTTGTAAACCAGACCGTCGTCGGTGAAGACCATCAGGTAAGCATGCGTCGATGCGGTGAATAGATGCTCGACGTAGTCTTCGTTCTTGGCCATCGCTCCGAAGCGGCCTTTGCCGCCACGGCCCTGACGTTGATACGTCGTGATCGGAGTGCGCTTAACGTAGCCGTTCTTCGTGACTGTGATCGCGACTTCTTCGTCGGCAATCAGATCCTCGATCGAGTAGTCGGTGCCGGCTTCAGTGATCTCCGTGCGGCGCGCATCGCCAAATTCTTTCTTAACGTCTTCCAGCTCGTTAACGATGACCCGGCGCAGGGACTTTTCGTTGCCCAGAATCTCTTCAAGTTCGGCGATCAGCTTGATGATCGATTCGTACTCTTCAACGATCTTGTGACGTTCGAGCCCCGACAGCCGCCGCAGCTGCAAATCCAAAATCGCCTGCGCCTGAATCTCTGAAAACGAGAGGCGCTCCATTGCCTTCTTAAGCTTCGGCAGGTATTTCGCCGGCGGCTCATTTGACGGGATGCCTTTCCACGTCTTCACTTCCCCGGTCGTTTTCAGGTTTCCGGTCAGCCACTGCTTGGCTTCATCAACCGACCGCGAGTTGCGAATCAACGTCACGATGTAATCGAGTGCGTCAATCGCTTTGGTCAAACCTTCCAGCACGTGGGCGCGTGCGCGGGCTTTGCGCAGCTCGTATTCAGTGCGACGGCGCACCACTTCGCGACGAAAGTCGATGAAGTGCTCCAGAATCGCTTTTAGATTGAGCACCCGCGGCTGGCCGTTAACGATGGCCAGATAGATGACGCCGAACGATGATTGCATCGGCGTGAGCTTGAACAGTTTGTTTTGTACGACTTGTGGCACCGCGTCGCGTTTCAGCTCGACAACGATGCGCATGCCGTGGCGATCGGATTCGTCGCGGACTTCGGCAATGCCTTCCAGCTTCTTTTCATTTGCCAGTTCCGCGATACGCTCGATCAATTTGGCTTTATTAACCTGAAATGGAAGCTCAGTGATGATCACAGCGTCTCGCTCCTGCGAGCCGCGACCGATGCGATCGATTGCCGCCCGGGCGCGCATCTGCAGGATGCCGCGACCGGTGCGATATGATTCTTTGATTTCTTCGCGCCCACAGATAAAGCCGCTTGTGGGAAAGTCCGGGCCTTTCACGATCTTGAGCAGGTCTTCAATGTCGATCTCCGGATCTTTCAGGACCGCGATCGTGGCGTCCACAACTTCGTTGAGATTATGAGGCGGAATCTTGGTGGCCATGCCGACGGCGATCCCTTCTGATCCGTTGAGCAACAGATTGGGAAGCCGCGTCGGCAGCACGGTGGGCTCGCTTAAACTCTCGTCATAGTTCGGCTGAAAATTAACTGTCTCTTTTTCGATATCGGCCAACACTTCGTTGGTCAACTTGGCCATGCGTACTTCCGTGTAACGCATCGCCGCCGGCGCGTCGCCATCGACTGAGCCAAAGTTTCCCTGGCCGTCGATGAGCGGATAGCGCATCGAAAAATCCTGCGCCATGCGCACGATCGTGTCGTAAACCGCGGTGTCGCCGTGCGGATGATATTTACCAATGACGTCACCAACCACACGAGCGCTTTTCTTGTATGGCTTGTTGTAAACGTTGCCGAGCTCGTGCATGGCCCACAGCACGCGACGATGGACGGGCTTCATTCCGTCCCGCACATCCGGCAGGGCGCGGCCAATGATCACCGACATCGCATAGTCCAGATAGGACCGGCGCATCTCGTCTTCGATCGTTATGTGGTGGCGTTCAAGCGTTTCCATTCATCAGACCTTTCCGTTAGAATCCGCGGGCGCGGCGCGTGACCCAGCCGTCGCCACCGCAGTAGCTCTCTTTTTTTCCGGCACTAACGTGTGAGTTTTTGAAGACGTCAGGGTTTCGCGGAAGCAGCAATTCATGCGGTTAATTGCGAGCGTTATTTTACCCTAAGCCGAGGGCTTTTCAAAGCACTGAAAGGCCGGTAATTATTGAAGAATTCGACTTTCCTGTCGGCTGGTTAAGGGGCGCGAAACGCGCTCAGCATTTTGGCGAAAGAAGTCACCAAATTCGACCAAGAATCGCGGCGCCTGCGCGAGCGAGTTCGGCTCGGGTTGCCGGCTCGTATCTATGGACGCGAAAGTGGAAATCGCGAGTGGACCGAGATGACGCACCTTGTCGACGTCACTCCATTCGGCGCGCGGTTCAGACTGATGCGGCCGTTTGATATTGGCAGGCTGCTGCAACTGACATTAGCCATGCCGCGCACGTTGCGCGTGTTCGATCACGCCGAAGATCAGTATCGCGTCTGGGCAATTGTACGAAACGCGCGCCTGCTTGAGCAGAAGACACCAAAAGACAGTTTGCTGGAGGTCGGGGTGGCCTTCCTCGGGAAACGTCCGCCGAAAAGTTACGAGGAGAATCCGGGGCGGCGGTACGAGATTGCCCAGACCAAGCTGGAGAGCCGGTTGTGGGCCGCTCAGGAGGATTCGGTTGAGCAACTCACCGAAATCGTGATCGACGACAACCGCAGGGAGAGCCGGCAACTGATTCCGGTCGACGTGCTGATCGAAGCTTATGACGCCGACAAAATCGTCAATACCGAACAGTCCGTTACTGAGAATATTAGTCGCGGAGGTGCGACTGTTTTCACAGAGCTCGATCTCCAACCCGGGGCTTTCGTAAGGATGAGCAACGAACGATACAACGCCGTCGTGTTGGGAGTCGTGCGCGGGCGGCATGCAGGGGCCGATGGCATCACGCGCCTTCACCTCGAATTTATCGGCAGCGAATGGCCGCTGTGATTAACTTTTCCTCGTTCAGAGTCGGCCTACCGGCCGACCGGCGGGCGGTACCCGCCTCTAAACGTTGAGGGAAAGAGACAGAAGCGTAACAGCCTATGCCACTTAATTTTCCTCGCGAAGTCCTGCTCGTTGAAATCGAGCGGTATTGTTCTTTCCGCGACTGTGCGGCGCGAAATCTGATTGGTTTGACGAAGGCGGAAGCGATTGAGTACCGTGGCTTCGACTGCAGCAAATGCCATCGCTGGAATGATGACACAATCGGCATCGATGCTGTCCCCGACTCCTGGACTGACGCGATCCCGCTGAAAGACAGCGAGCGCGCAAACTAACTTGAACGAAACAACCACGCTTGGACGTTCGCGGACAGCGAACGGAGTGCGTCCGTATCCGCCCATGCTCCCGCAATGGGCGCTCGAAATCATCCGACCAATTACCCTACTCCTTAGCCGGGCATTTTGGCGCGTCCGCTGGCAACACAGGGAATACATTCCGGCGAGTGGCGGAGTGATCATCGCTGCCAATCACCAGACCTACCTCGACCCTTTTTGGATTGCGTCGCCAATCAAAAGGCCGGTGCGTTTTCTCGCATGGGATGCCGCTTTCAACTGGCCGGTGGTGGGATATTTTCTGCGACTCGTCGGCGCCTGGCCCTTACAACTGGAGGGCAGCGATCCCGCGCCTATTCGCCGATCGATTCAGTGGCTGAGCGAAGGCGGCGCCGTCGTTATCTTTCCCGAAGGCGGTCGCGGAAAGGAGGACGGCACAATGCGCAAGTTCAAACCCGGGGCCGTGCGCATGGCGATGGAAGCCGGCGTGCCAATTCTGCCGGTGACGATTCGCGGCGGCGAGCGAGTGTGGCCCTCAAGCCGCCGCTTCCCCCGACTCGGTCGCGTCGAGGTCATTTACCATCCGTTGTTTGTCGTCGATCAGAATGAAAGTGAAGGTCAGCGGGGCCACGCCCGGCGCGCCACCGAGATGCTGCAGGAGATCATTGGATCAGCGCTTAATGAAAAGCAGATGACGGCGGATTAGTTACATCGCCAGCACACGCATCATCTGTTCGTGGATCAAACCGTTGGTGGCAAGAATCGGCGGCGTGAAAATGTCCAGGGGCCGGTTGTGATAGTCCGAAACTCGTCCCCCCGCTTCCTCGATCAACAAAATGCCGGCCGCAACATCCCAGGGCTTTAAACCTTCTTCCCAGAATCCATCAAATCGTCCCGCGGCAACGTAAGCGAGGTCGAGCGCGGCTGCGCCATCGCGTCGTACGCCCTGCGCGTTCATGATGAAGTTGGAGAAGTGACGCGCGAACTGGCCACGCTCGCGCACATCGTACGGAAAGCCCGTGCACAAAAGTGCGCTCGCCAGGTTTGGCGTCGCCGAAACGTTAATGCGCTTTCCGTTGAGCGCCGCACCCTGGCCGCGTTCGGCGGCAAATACTTCATCACGCAGCGGATCGTAGATGACCCCGAGTTCCAAAGTGCCGTTGCGTTCCAGGCCCATCGAAACACAGAAACAAGGATAACCGTGCGCGTAGTTTGTCGTGCCGTCGAGCGGATCGATGATCCAGCGCCAATCGCTTTGCGCGTCCGCCGCCGCCGGTGGATTTACGCCGGATTCTTCCGCGAGAATCGTATGGCGAGGGTAGTGAGTCTTGATGCGATCGATGATCAGGCGTTCCGAGGCCAGATCTGATTCAGTAACCAGATCGAGCTCGCTCTTGTTGCTGATGCGCAGGCTCCTTCCGAACCGTTCGGCCAGCACGCGGCCCGCGTCACGCGCGGTTTGAATGGCAAAGTTGAGCAATGATCCCTCTGTTGTCGAAGTGGTTCATAACTTTTACCACAGAGAAGACAGAGGCACACAGACCGCGTTACTTCGCTGAAAGGCTTGTCAAATCAGACTCGATGATGGAGGATGCGTCTCTCAACTCACGAGCGCGCACCCAAGGAGTTCTCCATGCATCACCAAAGGTCTCTGATCCGGACAAGAAGCTTACTGCTCGGACTTGTTCTGTCGTGTGTTTCCGTCGCGTCCGCGCAAACAGGCTCGGCGTCGCAACCTCGCGCTGGGGCCGAACAACGAACAGCGCGTCACTTCGAATCGATTCGTAAATCGCCACGGCGACAATGGAAGTTTCTCCGTCAGATGCCAAAGGGCGGTGACCTGCACAATCATCTTTCCGGCGCGGTTTATGCCGAGTCGTATATTCAGTGGGCGGCAGAAAAGGGTTTATGCGTCAATACACAAACAATGACATTGTCGCAGCCAACGCAACCTAACCAATGCGATCCAACCGCAGGCCAAGCGCAGGCGCGCTCAGCCTTAACTAACAGAGCGCTCTACGAACAAATGATTGACGCGTGGTCGATGCGGAACTGGAGCCCCTCAGCTACTGAAAGCGGTCACGATCATTTCTTCAACACGTTCAGTAAGTTTGGCCCGGCGACATGGGGCCAAACCGGAAAGATGTTAGCTGAGGCGGTCTCACGCGCGGCCCGCGGGAAAGTGCTTTATCTGGAGTTGATGTTAACTCCTGACGGCGGTGTCTCCAGTCAGATCGGGGACAAAGTCGGCTGGGACGGAGATCTCAAAAGCACCCTTAACAAACTGAAGGCCAACGATATTGATAACGCCGTCGCCGCCGCAATGAAGAACTTGGGCGATGCGGAAAAAGAGAAGAATCAGTTGTTGAAGTGCGGAACGAGGCGCGCCGATCCCGGGTGCTCGGTGACGGTTCGTTACATCGCGCAAGTCGGCCGGACAGCAGAATTGGGACCTGTGTATGCGCAAATGGTGACGGGATTCATGCTGGGTAACGATCCAAACTCGAAAGTCGTCGGATTGAATCTGGTCCAACCTGAAGATGCGCCGAACGCTTTGAACAACTTTTCCGAACACATGCGGATGTTGAAATTCCTTCAGGAAGGGTCACGCGGGCACCTGACTTTGCACGCCGGCGAGTTGGTGCCGGGATTGGTAACGGACCAGAAAAATCTCACTTTTCACATTCGCGATTCGGTGAAGATTGCCGGCGCTGAGCGCATCGGCCATGGCGTGGACATCATGCACGAGAATGATTGGGACGGGTTGCTAAAAGAAATGGCGACCCGCGGTGTGTTGGTTGAGATCTGCCTGTCGAGCAACGATCTGATACTTGGCGTCAAAGGCAAAGCTCATCCCCTGTCGACTTACCTGAAATATGAAGTACCGGTGGCCCTGGCAACCGATGATGCAGGCGTCGCGCGTTCGGAGATTTCGAATGAGTATTTGAAAGCCGCTGAGGAACAGGGTTTGGGCTATCTGCAATTGAAAACCATGGCCCGCAACAGCCTTCAATACTCGTTTGTTTCAGGTGACAGCCTGTGGAGCGACGGCCGAAAGTTCACTTCCGTCGGCGAATGCCGTCGGGACCTCATCCTGATGAAACTTACTTCAAGCGGATGCAGGCAGTTTCTCGAGAGCAGCGAGAAGGCGAAGTTGCAGTGGCGGCTGGAGGAGCAGTTCAGGGAGTTTGAGCGAAGGTGGTAGTAGTACGAAAGGTCTTCAACAACGCTCCCCACAGCGAACGCGAAAGAGACAAAAATCGCAACGGCAACATTGCCTCTTTCTTCGAACCCAGGCTTGCCGTGGAAGAAGCCGCTTAGTTGTTTGTTGAGAAGCAGGGAAGGATTGCTTCAGCGCCCAGAGACGCCATAAGTTCCGGGCGACATGAGCACGATGTCGCATTTATCGGCACTGGTTGACGCTCGCCGATCTCAATGTACAATCGATCTTTTTCTCCGGCTCATCATATGACAATTCAGGTGGCGTTAGTCTTCCTCCTAGCATTTATTCACCTGGACGATTAGACATGAAGCATCCTCGCATCAGTGTGGTAATGCCGGTGCATAACGGCCTCCCATTTCTTGACCAGAGCATCACCAGCATCCTTGAACAAACATTCACGGACTTCGAGCTGGTAATTTTGAATGACGCTTCCACGGATGGCTCAGACGAGGTTTTACGGGCATGGCAAGCGCGTGACGATCGCATCCGCCTGCACCAAAGCGATCGGAAACTGGGGCTGGTGGGCAGCTCGAATGTGGTGGTGGCGAAAGCATGTGGGGCGGTGATTGCGCGCATGGACGCCGACGACGTTTCTCACCGCGATCGTCTGCGACGACAATGGGACGTCCTGCAAACTCATAGCGACGTGGTTGCGGTAGGCACACTTTGCGACGGCATCGACGCCACCGGTCGCGTCGTGCGACCGCGCGACCGTTGGCGGATTGTTCGTGCGTCGCGTTACATTCCGTTTCCTCACGGATCCGCAATGTTTCGCCGCGCAGCGTTTGAACTGCTGCAGGGTTACGACGAACGATTTTACGCGGGCGAGGATCAGGATTTCTTCTATCGCATGCGGTCGCAGGGTCGTGTCGTCACGCTGCCCGATGTGCTGTACCACTACCGCTATCATGCTTCAAATGCGACTTTGCTTACGGGCGCGAAAGGCGTGAGCGCGGCCAGGAATGGTCACAATCCAAATAGCGATGGGCTGGCGGCACTCTACATGTGGGGCTCTATGCGGCTTTGGGCTGGTGAGGAGCCGGCTATCCTGCCGCAACTGATCAGTAGCCGTGTCCTGCGATCGAACTGGAAATCCCTGCTTGCTCTTGCTTCAGCGTCGGTCGGCAGCGTGAGTCCACGCGCATTACGCTTTGCCTTGCGGTCGTTCATTCGCGCGCGCGATTTGATCGCCACGATAACCGTTCGGGAAGGGAGACCTTACGAATGGCGTTTAAAGTAATTATCGCCGGGCTGGGTCCGCGTGGCCGCGATTGGGTGCGCGAGGTTCGATCCTCTCACGGCTTTGAATTTGCCGGATGCGTCGAGATTGACGAACAAGTCAGGTTCAGCGCAGCCGATAGCCTGGGGATAGCCCGCGACTCATGCTTTGACGATTTAGCCGAGGCGATTAGCAGGACGCAATGTCAGGCAGTGATCGTGGCCACGTCTCCCAAAGATCACGAACGATCCTGCGAAACGGCAATCGCGAACGACCTCGCGGTGCTGGTTGAGAAACCTTTCACCCTTCGCTTGCCCGAGGCGGTCCGGCTCGTGGAACTCGCCGAACAAAAACAGAGGCCACTCCTGGTCGCTCAAAATTATCGCTACCTGCGGTCGTTTCGCACCGTTCGCCGCATTATCGAGGAAGGCAAGCTCGGGCGGATCAATTCCATTACCTGCCAATACTTTCGGCCGCCTCATCAGATGGCGGCGTCACTGCTTCGGCTGGAACACAGCATTCTGTATGGCATGAGCGTGCACCATCTCGATGCGTTGCGCGCAGTACTCGGGAAAGAAATCCACGGTGTAATGGCTGAGAGTTTTGCGGCTTCTGACGAGTCTCCGGCCGGGGCATCGTTCCGCGCGATGCTGGCTTTCGCCGATGGTCCGCGCGCATCCTATTTCGCGACTTACGAATCCAGCGGGTTTGAATTCTTCGAGCGGGGCCAGCAGTTCTATGCCAGGTTCGTCGGCGAACGGGGAACGCTGCACGTGTTCCAGCGCTGGCTCTTCTTTTGCGAACGCGGAAAATTTCCACGCATGGTGTCGCGCGGCAAGCGCCACACAACTGAGGAGCAGATACTCCTGCAACAACTGGAACGGGCGATGCTCCACGGTGAATCGGCCGAAGTAAGCGGACGTGACAATCTCCAGACGATGGCCCTGCTTGAAGCATGCATGCAATCAAGCGATGAACGAAAATGGATCAATCCACAGGATTTATTGAATGACGCAAAGTGCAAATACGCGGTTGCTAGCAATCGCGATTGACGCGGCAGAACCGTCTTACGTTCGACATTTGATCGATCAAGGCGAAATGCCCACGCTGGCATCGCTGTTGCGCGAGGGGACATGGCTGCGGGTTAAGTCTCCGGCCTACGTCGGTAGCGGCGCCGTCTGGCCCACGTTTATCTCGGCGCTGGGCCCGCGAGTGCATGGCGTTTACGGCGAATGGTTGTGGGACACCGGCACCATGAGTCTCAGCCGGTATCAGGGTAATGACGTCACGCCATTCTGGAAGGCATTTTCGGATGAGAATATTTCTGTGGGGATTCTCGACGTTCCGTTCATGCCGCTGATTGGATTGACCAAAGGATTCGAGATCTCAGAATGGGGACCTCACGACATTCTGGAAGGACGAGTGCGGTGGGCGCCCGAGTCAGTGGCTCCCACGGTAGCGCAACACTCGCCTCATCCGTTGCAGAGCCGGATTCAATTGTCCGGGCCCGAAGACTACCGCAACCTGGAAGCGCTCGGTAACGTGTGTCTGCAAGGAATTCAGAAGCGCGGAAATCTTGCCCGGGATCTCTTAACGAATGAGCAGCCGCAGTTCGCGATAATCACGTTCACCGAAGTTCACCATTCATCACATTACCTTTGGCACAAAGCACAACCCGAGAACCCCGTCTATGCAAACAACGGTGTCGCACAACTTAAGGCCACCCGGCCTTCTGTCCGCGAAATCTTTCGCGAGCTCGATTGCCAAATCAACCAATTGATCACCGCCGCAGGTCCGAATGCGAGGGTTGTTATCTTCTCGCTGCACGGAATGCGGTCCGCGCGCGGGGTGCCCGCGTTTCTCACTGAGTGGCTGTGCGAAAAAGGGTTCGCGACGATGCCGGAATGGCGTGAGCAGAAATGGCGGGAACGAGCCACCGCGGTCTTCGGCGCTACAAAGCGTGCCATGCCGCAGTGGCTGAAAAAGATCTACTACAAGACGCTACCATCGACCGTCACCCATCAGCTCGCGCGACCAACGATGCTTCCGCTCTACGACTGGTCGCGAACGCGGGCGTTCTCGTTGCCAACCGATCAGCACGGCTGGATTCGAATCAACCTCAGCGGGCGGGAAGCAGGCGGCATAGTTCCCCAGGAGGAGTATCAAAAGACTTGCGATCAGTTGGAAGACTTGCTGCGAAACCTGCGGTCAGAGAACGGAGAATTGGTGGTCAGCGACGTGATTCGCACGAGTAACGACGTTACCAGTGCCATGCATCAGCGATTGCCCGACCTCGTTGTCCACTGGTCTGACAGCGTGTTTACTTCGGACTTGCGATTGGCCGGAAGCAACATCGAACCTGAATTTGACGGCCGGAAATACGTCGGCCAGCACGCAATAGAAGGTTTTTGCATCGCGCCTGCGTTCGCTTCCGGCGACGCGCATGAAATTCGCGCCGAGGAAATGCCCTTGCTCTTTTCGCGACTCTTGCACCGCAACCCCTCATCGCCGTCGTAACAAATGAAACATCGTGTACTCGCAATTGGACTGGACGCCGCAGACAGTAAGTTGATTCGCCGCCTGATCGACGAGGGCAAGATGCCTGTTCTGCAGTCTCTGCTCGGGCACGGAAGATGGATTCCCCTTGAATCAACCACGCCCATCGGCAGTAGTTCCGTTTGGCCGTCGTTTATGACCGGTGAGGATCCCGAAACTCATGGAATTTACAGCGAGTGGTGTTGGGAACCGGAGATCATGAGCTTGCGTCCTTTGACGGGCCATCAACTGAATCCCTTCTGGCAAAAGCTGGAAGCGAAGGGTTTTACGATCGGAGTATTGGGCATACCATTCATGCCGCTAAGCCGACTGGAGAGAGGATTCGAGATCAGCGAGCGCCCGCCCTTTGTTTTATCCAAGGGTTCCGGCAGTTCGAACCGCCCGGCGGCCGCATCACGAAAGCTGGCAAAAGCCGCCTTGCTTCACGGATACGGGCAGATCAATGTCGCTGGGCCCAATGACCTTAAGAATTTGCGACGGCTGGCAGTAGATTCGTTGATTGGCATTAAGGCTCGGGGCGAACTGGCGACACGTCTGCTGCGCGAAACGCAGCCAGAAATCTCGATCATCGCTTTTACCGAAGCTCACGAAATAAGTCATTGTCTCTGGCAAACCGTTCAACCTGAGCATCCGCTCCTTCAGGAGCCTTACTTGAATCGTCTGGCCGAAATTCAACCGAGCCTCGAAGAGATTTTCGGCGAGGTCGATCGGCAAATCGGAAGCATCATCGCCGCATTCGCAGTTCACCCAACAGTTTTGGTTTTCTCGCTGCACGGCATGGAGCCGGGCCGTGGCGCGCCGACTTTTCTGACGCCACTTATGTGTGAAGCCGGCTTTTCCGTACTCGCTGAGGCGCGACGCCAAACGTGGGCTGATCGTGTCGTTCATGCGATGCGGGACCTAAAGAAACGCACGCCCGCGTCACTAAAAAAACTCTACTATCGCGCCCTGCCGCCAGCCACCGTGCGCCGGCTGGCCGCGCCCACGTTGCTGCCGCAATATGACTGGGCGCGCACCAGGGCCTTTGTGATCGTTGAAGAGCATCTCAGTTCGATTCGGATTAATTTGAAAGACCGCGAAGCGCAGGGCTGTGTAGACGTTGATGATTACGAAAGGGTCTGCCGGGAAGTTGAAGACTGGTTATGGAGTTTGCGTTCCGCAACCGGTTTGCCGCTGGCAAAAAAAGTAATCCGAACGGCAACGCACGGGACCGAAGCCCTGAAGCGCCGGCTGCCGGATATAGTCGTTCATTGGCACGACTGCGCTTTTGCATCGCCATTGAGAATTAGCGGACACGATCGTGAATATCCCCGCGATGGTGAACGGCACTTAAGCCAACACAACGATCAGGGATTCTGCATTTTGCGTTCGCCCAAGCGCGTGGAAGTTGATTCAGTTTTGCCGTTAAAGTCGCTGGGAAAACTAATCGAAACCTTGGTCGCCTCTTAGGATTAGTTTTCGTACCCAGGGGTCCTACATTGGCGACCGGGTTTTGACGACATGCGTCGCGCCGCCGGTTTCGTGGATCGTCGCGGTGGTGTTTTCGGGATCTGAGGTTGAAAGCAGGCCCCAGAAGTAAGTGCTGGCGCCTTTCGCGGCCGTCGTGCCGCTGCACACGGGCGACTTAAACCTGAATCTGATCGTGTCGCGTGTTTGCAACGCAGACTCAAGTCCGATGCTACCCGTGCCGCCGCTCGTGATGACGAACACCTGGTCTCGTCGCGCCGGTCCGCCAAAATCCAAAGTGCTCACTACGGGGCCAAAGCTCACGGAAATCCAATCGATACACGACGGCTTGGCGCCGACCGCGTCAGTCAAATCCAAACGATACTGGTAAGCGAACAGCCCCTCAGCCGGCGATCCGCTCGCGCCTTTGAACGTACGCGTCCGGAGAACACCTTCGCCGCCGTTGCTCAAATCAAAATCATCTTTCGAATCTTTAACCCGCACCGAGCACGACGTACTGAATACGCAATTGATAGCCGGCGCAGCCACGTTCACGATTCTCAGCGGCGCAGCTTCTGCGACCAGCGGCATCAGGAAAATGAGCAACGTGAGCAGGGTTGTTTTCCGCATGAGTTCGGACTGTCGATTAGCGCTATTTGTAAGCCGCGCAAAGCGGGATGTCAAAGACTTACTCCCCCAATACAACGAGCCGGAGCGCATTCAAGCGTCCGGCTCGCGATTACTTTCGTTTAGCTAACTTCAGACTATATGGCGTCGGCTTCAGCCTTTGCCGCCGCGATAGCTTTCCGTTTGCGTCGAACCGCTCCCGCAATTCCCGCCAGCCCGGTGCCCAGCAGCGCCATTGTTGCCGGTTCCGGCGTCGGGGTTGGCTCACCGCAAACTCTCGCCACATCACTGCCACCGCCTGCGTTTACATCCTGAAAGCGCAGGAACATCCCTTGCGCGATCTGCTGTTGACTGAATCCTGTGAAATCACCTGAGATGGTAAAAGTCGCGCTGGCGCCTTCGACAATTCCCCGATTGGGGTTTCCGCCGCCGTTGAAGTTTGGTCCGGTCAGGAGCGCCAGTTCAAAAGTTCGGCCAATCCCGGTCGCACTCCCAGCCACTTGCTCCACCAACTTGTAGTTGGTATTGGTGGCATTGACGAGAGTAAAACCGCTTGCGCCGCTTCCGGGCAGATCAAATCCTATGCTCGTGATTTTGCCGAGCGTGCTGCCTACGGAGGTGTTCGTGATCGTAACGGTCAGCAGGCCATCGCTCAATTGATCGATACTTACGGTACCTGTGACGCCCGTGTTTATTCCCATGTAAGTGAAAGCGTCAGCCCGCGCAGTTGTGCTGGCTAAGGACACTGTCATTAGCACTCCCAGGATCAAAATACCCTTTGTTAAGAATCTATTCACGTCTTTCATCCCTCCTCAACAGTCACTTGGGTCGCCTTGTTTGTACCTATAAGGCGGGCAACCTCAAGTCTAGAGAAAGGCAGAAGATAAGCTTCATTCCAGAAGCAAATCGGGTGCATATTCCAGACAAATCGCGATAAAAGCATAGAGAGGTCCTACCGAACGTTTTGTCGACTGAAGCACTTTGATGGCTGAAGAATCCCGAACCTGTGGAGTGATGATGCGGCGGCCTTGGGAGCATGCCGAAACTCGCCGTGATCACGACGCCGGTTTGATGCGGAAGCACAGGCCGGGCTGATTGTAATGCGCGGATTGTTTTTTGAAGCATGTGCGCGCGCCAACATTAGACTGCTGTCGGTGGTCGGTGGTAACGCGCCGCTGGAGTCCAGAACAGCACAGGACTAAGTTCTCGCTGTTAAAAATATTGCTTAACTCCTGACGCGATGATATAAGCGCCGCGTTTATCCAACGCTACGGAGCCGCCCAACTATGCAAACCAACAGAATTTTCAGAGCGCTGTCTGCTGCTCTGGCCGTCAGTTTTTTCCTTGTCGTTTTTCCTGGGTACTCACCAGTTGCCGAACCAACACCGCAGCAGAGCGCGCCGGTGCCGCTGCTGGCTAAGGGTCAACCCGTCGATTGGTGGTTCGTATTCAAACTCAATTCCGCCGGGTTCCCCGAATGCGGAACCAGCGCGAGGAAGGGGTGCCCTTTTGGCGGCACCGTACAAAATTATAAAGACGGCCAGCAGTATGTTTTCGCCAGCAGCGCGTCGGCCACGCTCAAACAAGGAAGTGGGTGCGTGGGCACTACCGGCGCTGATCCACTCGGCGCGACATTTGAGCAAGTCTATAACGGGTCGTTTAACTATTTGATTTGGAATGATCAGTTTTACAACGATCCTAAGATTAAGGGATGCACCACGTCATGCGGCGCGCCCTGGGGCCACTCAAAGGGGATGGTCGCCTGGAATGACGCAGGCGAAGGATTTGTTATGCAGGTGACAACGCCATCCTGGCCGGCCGCGGGAAACAAGACTCATCCGCGCAAGACCGACGGGAACACGTTGGGCTGTGTCGATGACGACGACGTTATGGTCAGTCAACATTTTTTCGCCCTCAAACTAAATAAGGACGATCTGGTTAACGTGCTCAAGGCTCTGCAGAATGCGAGTGTCGTCACAGATCCGACGAACCCGCAGATTGTTAACAACGGTGGGCCGTCGGACGTGCAGGCGCTGGTAAGCGCATTGGGAACCAGATCCAGCAACACCACCTTCATCACCACCACACTTTCCAGTGGCGTTCAGCTAATCTCGAAGCCGTCCAACCTGAATGTACCGCCGTGGCAAATGGTCTCGGCAATCTTAGGCGGAGCTGACCTGCGCGCCGCAACCTGGTGGGCCAGTCCGTTTATTCCTACAACCACCGCGTCCACCAGGATAAAATGCTGGGACAAGTCACTTTCTAAACCTGGGGCAGTTCAGATCGCCACGACTGGGAATTGGGACGGGACGGCCATTGGATTAACGGGAGGCGCCAGTCCGGATCACAACCACGCAAAGATCGGAGTGTCGATTTCCGGTGGTGACAAGAACTACGCGATCTTTGGTGACATGAACCAACAAGGTTCCCTGTCCGGTCCTAACTGCAAGAGCAGTCAGAATGGGCGCGGTGGCTTGTTCTATGTGGTTGAGAACAAGGAACTGAACGACACCATCTCGGCTTTGATTAAGGGAAAGACGGCCCCCACCACTTTACCGAAGAAGTAGGGTGGGCGCGGGGCATTGCCTCAAAAGTCCGAAAAAGCAGCTCTCATTCACACCGGGCTTTAGCCCGGTGATAAGCGGAGTACGAGACTAGTGAACCGTTTTAACGGTGGTCTTCTCAAGACACTCAGGCGATTGGCTGCGAAGGACTTGCCCTGCAAACGACACGGAGAAACCGTTGGAAACGGTTCCTATGATTCTCACGGTCTTTCATCACCGGGCTGAAGCCCGGTGTGAATGAGAGTAAGACTCTCAGACTTTTGAGGCAAAGTAACCAGCGCGCTGATTAGCACAGCTGCATCCGTTCTAAACCAAATTCATCGGCGTCGGGTTCTTTGGATCTTTCGTGTAGTCATAAAATCCCCGGCCCGATTTTCTCCCGTAGAGTCCCGCCATCACCATTCGTTTCAAAAGCGGCGGCGAGGCGAAACGTTTTTCGCGAAATTCGTTGAACATGATTTCCGAGATGTAGTAGGTCGTGTCGAGCCCGACGAAATCGCCCAGCGTCAAAGGCCCCATCGGATAACCGCAGCCCAGCTTCATCGCGTTGTCGATGTCCACAATCGAAGCGACGCCTTCTTCCAGCGCGCGAATCGCATCCAGCATGTAAGGCACCAGCAGACGGTTCACGATGAATCCCGTGCGATCGTCGGTGCGCACCGGCACTTTGCCGAGGCTGGATGCGAAGGTCACGGCATCTTCGTACACCGCCTGGTCGGTCAGGATCGTGCGGATGACTTCGACCAACTTCATAAGCGGCACGGGATTGAAAAAGTGCATGCCGATAAAACGCTGCTGCCGCTCTGCCGAAGTCACGGTCATCATTTGCGTGATCGAAAGTGAGGAAGTGTTCGACGCAAAAATCGTTTCGGGTTTGCAGAGCTCATCAAGACGCAGATAAGTTTCGCGTTTGGTTTCGAGGTTCTCGATGATGGCTTCGATGATGATGTCGCAGTCCGCCAGGTCTTCGAACGACGTCGTGCCTTTCAAGCGATCGCGCATCTCCTTTTGCTGATCGGCGGTGATGGTGCCTTTCTCAGCAAACTTTGATAGAGACTTGTCGATACCGGCGAACCCCTTCGCCAAAAAATCGTCCGACACTTCACGCACGATCGTTTCATAGCCGGCCATCGCCGCAGTCTGCGCAATGCCGGCGCCCATTAAACCGCAACCGAGTACTCCAACTTTTTTGAATTCCATTATTTATCTCCTATGAGGTCAGAACCATCCGCGTGAGTGGATGGGTCATTGTTCACCGCTGAGTTGAGCAGTTAACCCACCCGCCGACGCAGGTGGTTCTGACTTCCTTATCTGAAACTCTTTATTACAAAAACAAACGAGGCTAAGACCAACAGCAGCGCCGCGATTTGCGCGACGCGCCAGGCGATTGTGACCCGCGTTGATTGGCCCGGACGTTTATAGTCCACCACGGCCGCCAGCGCCATGCCCGCGACGAGCCCACCCATGTGCGCGGCATTATCGATGATGCCTCGCAGAACAAAACCAATCGCCACGTTGAGTAGGATCACCGGCAACAAGCCGGTGCCGAACGCGCGTTTGAAACCTTCCGGTAGTTCTCGCCGGTACTTGATCCCAAACACAAAGAGGACGCCAATTAGGCCAAAGAGCGCGCCCGATGCTCCCACTGAAGGTTCGTCCGCAGACTTGATCAAAAAACTGCCCAACAAACCGGGTCGCGCTCCGGGAATCACGGTCACGTAACTTGCGACGACACCGGCGATTCCCGTCACCACCCAAAACACGACGAACCTCGCGGAGCCGTAAAGTTTCTCGACCCACGGCCCCAGTACCCAGAGCCCATACATGTTCATCAGCAGGTGCGGCAGATTTCCGTGAATGAAAACGGGCGTCACGAACCGCCAGTATTCGTGCTCGAGTTTGATGTTGTAATTCGTCTTCGCCCCGAATTGCAGCAACACACCGGGATTGAAAGCGCCCCACAGCGCGGTCGATGACATCTCGTCCTCGCGCCACATCAGCATAAAGATGAAGAAGTTGACGACGAGAAAAACGATGGTGAAGAGGTAAGGCCGTTCCAGAATCGCGCGCGCGTAGTTGATCGCATAGCGCTCGCGCAGCGGGAGCTGGGGCGCAGCCGCCGGTTGCAGCGGCGCTCCGCACATGTGACAAACGTTTTCGCCTGCTCCGATCAGCGCGCCGCAACTGCGGCAGACACTGGGACGTCCTGTTTGGGTTAATGGATTGTCAGCCAAAGATTTGGAGTGCGGCGGCTTGACGCCGCTTTGGATATTCGTTACGAAGATTCAGACGGAGCAGAAAAGCGCCCTCAAGCCGGCGCACTCCAACTAACTAGCCCAGTTCTCCGAGGAGGCTCACCAAATCGTCGGCGTGTTCTTCTTCAACCGCGAGAATGCCTTCCAGCATTCGTCGCGTCGTCGGATCGTCGTTGCCGAGGTACTGGATCATGTCGCGATAGCTATCGATAGCGATTCGTTCAGCGACGAGATCTTCCTTGATCATTTCGGTCAGACTGCCACCTTCGACGTATTCGGCGTGACTGCGCATCAGCAAACCTTCGGGATTGAAGTTCGGCTCGCCGCCCAGTTGCACGATGCGCGCCGCAATTAAATCGGCGTGGCCCTGCTCGTCGGTGGCGTGCTCGAGAAATTCAGCCGCGACACCCTCGGCGTGAATGCCGGTCGCCATGAAGTAGTGCCGCTTGTAACGCAGCACGCAGACGATCTCCGTCGCCAGCGCTTCGTTCAAAATCTTATTTACCGTTTCGCGATCCGCGGAATAGCCCTCGGTCACCGCGCCTTGTTCGATATGTTTTCGCGCCCGCTCGCGCAGAGTTTTGATGTCGGTCAGAAATGGTTTATCAGCCACGGTAGCGACTCCTTATCTTCAGTTGTACAAAAGGAAAGCAGGATATTACTAACTAGCGGAAAGCCTGAGCAAGCGACGGGGTTGCCTGAAGTGATCCAACTCACGTTTGAGACAAAAACGTGAGTTGTTGGCTTGTTAGTCGGCCGCAACCCTGGCAGTGAGGCTTATTTCCGCGGGCGCATTCGCTTCTGAAGTGATCTCCACGGGCACTTTCCATTCCAGCGTCTTGATGCGACAGACCCCGGTGTTGTCTTCGCGGCAGTAAACGAAAGTAAAGGAAGCGACGACTCCGGTCTTGCCGTTTACAGCCGCGCGCGCGGGAATGCGAATTGGTAACGTCGGATTCTTTAGAGTGCGGACAGCATTCTGAGAATCGATGTTGAGCAGCGAGTTACCGCCATCGATTGAAATCTTGTAGCGATGCGGCGCCATCGGATTCAGGTGATAGCCGGCAGGAAGTTGAACGTTCACCAAAATCGAGACGTCGCCCGTGCGGAGCTTCTGCACCGCTAGCTTGATCTCTTCCTGGTTCGGCGTCGCTTCAGCTGTTTCCGTCCCCGCACTTTGTGGCGGCTGGAGACCTTTCATGCTGAGAGTTTTCGTCTGCTTCGTTTTCAGATCCACGACGCGGATCGCGTGGTTGTTCGTGTCCGCGACGAAAAGCTTGTCACCGGCGACCGCCAATCCGCCTGGTTCGTAGAACGAAGAGGCAGCGCCGTCAGCTTGTCCCGGCTTGCCCGTGCCCGCGAATGAACTAACAGTGCGCGCGATTGGATCGAGGATTTTGATCTTGTGATTGTACGTGTCGGCGATCAGCAGCTTGCCGTTCCAGCGCGCAAGCCCGAGCGGATGCTGCAGTCGCACATCGTTGCCGCGCCCGTCCTTGTCACCGAAATCGAACAGGTCGCCGCCTACCAGGGTTTTCACTACGCCGTTTGTCCCAAGATCGATGGCGCGAATGATGTTCGACTCGGCGTCGGAAACAAACAGCGTCTTACCGTCGGATTCCAGCGCCGATGGCTGGGCGAAACCAGCTTCATCGCGCGGCCCATCGAGACGGGCTTCGCGTCCTGAACCGGCGAACGTCGACACTTCCTGCTTGTCCAGGTCGACTTGCCAGATCTGATGTGGCCCGGCCATGGCGATGTAGAGGGTGCGGCCGACAAGGTACAAATCCCAGGGTGAATTCAAGGCGATTTGCCGCGCGGGACCGCGCGCGCCGTACTCCTGTGACTGCTGTCCGGTGCCGGCAATTGTCTTCACGGTCTTAGCCTTAAGATCAACTTCACGAATCAAATGGTTCTCAGTGTCGGCCACGTACAGACGATCACCGTCAAGCGCCATGCCCTGCGGCCGAAAGAGAGTTGCTTGATGAAACGCGCCATCGCCGGAGCCGGCAACACCACTGCCAATCACCTCAAGCAACGTTCCATCGGACTTCGCCACGACGATTCGATTGTGATTTGAATCAGCGATGAACAGCCGATCGTTTTTTGCATCGGCCAGAACCTTGCCGGGAAACGCGAGGGGCAGGTCTCCGATTTTCGCTTTTTCCAGGGCCAGCTTCAGAGGGGTTTCGTTTAGTTCGCCACGTTTTCTGAATTCAGCAATCGTGTCGCCGATCGTCTGGTCCAGAACGTCGTAACTGCCCTCGCCGGACAGCCGGCCGATGATGTAGCCCGCCGGGTCGATCAGATACCGCGTGGGCCATGCGTTGACGGCGTACGATCGCCAAATGTTGAAATCCGCGTCGTTGACGATCGGGTGCTCGATCTCATACCGCAAAACGATGCGGCGAATATTCTCGGTATCTTTTTCGTTATCGAATTTGGCGGA
The DNA here is from genome assembly GCA_036277115.1 of Pyrinomonadaceae bacterium. NCBI lineage: Bacteria > Pseudomonadati > Acidobacteriota > Blastocatellia > Blastocatellales > Pyrinomonadaceae > Pyrinomonadaceae bacterium. The sequence goes on along the minus strand of DASUNM010000027.1, from coordinate 634,367 downwards.
ATGAACGCCGATGACAACCAACTCGTTGGGATATTTCTTTTCCAGCCGCTTCAGATCAGGAATGATGTGGATGCAGTTGATGCAGCCGTAGGTCCAGAAGTCGAGCAGGACAACTTTGCCTTTCAAGCCCGCGAGCGAAAGTGGCTTGTCGGTATTCAGCCATCCGCGATGGCCGCTAAGTTCCGGCGCGCGAATTCGTGGGCGTTCCTGTATCGGCATGTCGAGCCCTTTCGTGTTTACGGTTTGGACACCGAAGCCAAGTATTAACCACAAGGGAGCCAGAGAAAGACATAAACCGATTAAGGTTCTTAGACTCTTCCTCTGCGTTCCTCTGTCCCCTCGGTGGTTAATTTCCATTCTCCAGAACCTGATCCAATCTATCAACGGCCCTTCTTAGATGCGGGATCGTGATTGAACCACCAACGACCAGCGCCACATTGAACGCGTCCAGGAATTCTGCGCGTGTCACTCCGCACCCAGCACACTGTTTGATGTGATAAGTAACGCAATCGTCGCAGCGCAAAACAATGGAAGCCGTCAATCCCATCAGCTCTTTCGTCTTCTTGTCGAGCGCGCCATCTTCATAAGCCTGTGTGTCCAGCGCGAAGAACCGCTTGATTCCCAGATGACCGCTACCGAGCAATTTCTCGTTCATTTCAGCGCGATACTGATCAAAGTCGTCCATGGCAGGATCCTTTCCTTTGCGGCGTGAATTTATCACATGGAGAAATGGCAGCCGAATCGCTCGCGCAAAACTGTTGACGGTCACTCGATGCCCGTGCTTTCATCGGCTCGCCATTTACCCGCTCACCCATGGCTGAACCTGAGAACATTTCCGACAGCGATAAAGCGGCTGCGGCCCAGCTGCACGACCTGCTTCCGTTCGCGATCGCGGATCGGCTGTTCGCCGTTTTCACTGACCAGGTTGACGCCACCGCCGAGGGCAAACCCTTTGCGCGGCTGCCCCGATCGCCCGGCGCCGTTGTGGGCGTCGTCTGCGTTCGCGGCCGCATGCTGACCGTGCTCGATCCTGCCGCTGCTTTGCACGAACCGACGAAGGATTGGGAGCAAACGCTGCCTTACGTTCTCGTCCTGCGGGGTGACGATCAGCTGGGCCTGGCGGCTGAGAGCTGCCGCGACACGATCACCATCTCCACAGACGATATCGAACCGCCCAACGTGAATTCGGAAGACGCGGCCCTCGGAGTGGTGCGGTACGCGGGCGAAGAAATCCTTATTCTGGACGCAAAGCGATTGTTTGAACGCGCCGTCCAGCGCAAAGAGCGCCGGCGGCGGCGCTTCTGAAAGTGCTGTTTTTCTGTGGCTTTTAGCGAAAATGGTTGACCGTGGCCCCCTCCGGCGTTAGACTCCTGACCATCTCAAAAGCAATACAGACTACGACTTAGGCTATTTAGTACGCAGCAACACTGAGGAGGGAAACGAAAGAACATGACCAGATTTTCAAAGGTCTTCCAACTTTTAACTGTGGTCCTCGTGATCGCCATCGCCAACGTCTATGTTCTGGGCGCGCCGGTGAGATCCACGGATCCGAAGAAAGCTGACGCGCCAGAGACGACCGCAACCGCGGAAGTCCCGAGCGCCGAGATTGCGACGACGGCAGCTCCGGTCGCGGTGGCCGCGGAGAAGCTCCCGTTGGCGCCGAACGCGAAGATTGATTTCAACCGCATCTTTGCCAAGAGCGAAATCAAGGCACGCGCTTCTGCCACCCAGACGTTTTTCAAAGCGAACGTCAGCGGCCGCAATACATTCAAAGCGCCGGCCCGGACTGGCACCGCTCCTCAGGACGATCCCGACACCGACAGCGGTGGTGGCGGTAGCAAGGGCACCTGGATCGCTGTTGGAGTTATTGCGGCAGTCTTGACCATTGCCGTAATCGGTCTGCGGAAAGACAGAAATCGCGAAGGCGTTTCCCCGTCCCAGTAATTTAGGCCGGTATCATTGCGACTTGGTTTTGCCCACAATCCCTGGTTAGCCTTGCGCTCACCAGGGATTGTGCCCATACTTTCCGCGTTTAGATCCTGCTCTCGCGCCTCGACGGCGAGGTGCCTGCCCGGTCTGCGAAGCGACGTATTCGGCCGCAAGAGAGTTAGGTTAGTTGACAACTGTTAGGAGCGGCTCTCGCTTTTTAGTTAGAGCATCGGGACATCGCGCTTCGCCGAAAGAAAGTCAGAGATTCCTGCCTTTGTTCAGTGATTGGTTCCGCGCTTCCTTTAACATTTAAGGACAGAGATAGAAATGGCTACAAAACTTTACGTGGGAAATCTCCCATTCAACACGACCAGCGAGGAGTTGCGTGAGTACTTCGCCCAGGCTGGTAACGTTGAGTCAGCTCAAGTCGTGGAAGATCGCATGACGGGTCGCTCGCGGGGTTTCGGCTTTGTCGAGATGACGACTGCGGAAGAAGCGGCTGCGGCCATCGAGCAGTTCAACGGCAAGGACTTCAACGGCCGCAATTTGACGGTTAACGAAGCTCGTCCTCGAACTGAAGGCGGCGGCGGTGGCTACGGCGGTGGCGGTGGCGGAAACCGCGGCGGCTACGGTGGTGGCGGCGGCGGTGGTGGCTACGGCGGCGGAGGTAGCGGCGGTGGTTACGGCGGCGGAGGCGGTGGCCGTCGGGACAAAGGTGATCGCGATCGCCGGCCCAGCCGCAATGACCGCGAACCGAGGTGGTAAAGGTCGGAACGGCCTGCGATAGCAGGCGGGCCTGAGAAAGTCAGAACCTCCTGCGATAGTTGGTGTCGTCAAAAGCAAAGGCACTAGTCTGGTAGCGAATAGTCGCTTCGACTAGTGCCTTTCTGTTTGCGAGATCAACCGCCCGCTACCCCGATGAGTCGGGATTCTGACTGCTATCTTTTCTCCGGCGTTAGCTTCAGCGTCATCCGCTGCCCCGCCCGCACAATCTCGACTTCGTATTCCTCTCCGCCTTTCATCTCACTGAGCGCCTGGGTGTAATCGTAAACGTTCTTAACGTCGCGACCCGCCATCTTGACGATCTTGTCACCGGCATTGAGACCGGCTTTCGCCGCGGGCGAGCCATCGCGGACGCCGTCGAGCAACATGCCATCACTCGAGTCAGCGTAGTTTGGAATGGTTCCGAGATAGACACGGAACCCGGTCGAGCGTGCGGTCGATTGCACTTGCGCGGCTTTGTAAGTCGGTCGTTGGTCGCTCTTGTCGATATCACGCACGATGTTCGCGACGAATGAAGTAATGAGCGCCAGGCCGTCGTAGTTGATCTTCTCAGCCGTATCCGAAGGTTTGTGATAATCGGTATGCGTGCCCGTCCAAAAGAACAACACGGGAATCTGTTTCGCGTAGAACGAGGAATGATCACTGGGACCGAAGCCGTCTTCATTGAGGGTGAGAGAAAAACGCTTACTCGGGTCGAGCGTAATGACTGGCCGGCCATTCGCGCCGACAATGAACGGCTGGTTCGAAGCTACCTTGCCAGGACTAATCGGCGGAGCGTTGAGCGAAACAGTAGCGCTTTGAACCAGATTGTGCATGTCGATCATCGACCGCCACTCCGCGGCAGTGCCTACGCCTCCGATTACCAACCTTTGGTTGCTCAGCCGCCCAACCATGTCGAGATTGATCATCGCCACGGTGTTCTGGAGCGGCACAACCGGATGATTGACGTAATAGTTTGAGCCGATCAGGCCTTCCTCTTCGCCGCTGAAAGCGATGAACACAATTGTGCGCCGCGGCTTGGGCTTCTGCGTTGACAATACTCTCGCCAGCTCCAGCAGCCCGGAAGTGCCCGACGCGTTGTCGTCAGCGCCGTGATGAATCTCGCCTTCGCTTTGAGCCAGACTGCCCTGTCCGCCGCGCCCGAGATGATCGTAGTGCGCGCCGATCACGATCGCTTCATCTTTCAACTTGGGATCGCTTCCCGGCAGAATGCCGATGACGTTGTGGGAAGGCGCTTCGACTCGATTTACATTCACCGTCAGGTTGAGTGAAAGCCCCTTGAGTGGCTGACGAAGTGGGCTTTCAGCCGCAGTTCGAGCATCGGCAGCTTTCTGAAGCTCCGGCAGTTCAGCATTTATGATTTGTTTGGCTAACGCGCGCGAAATCACGGTGATCGGAATTCCGGCTTCACCGGCGTTGTCATAAGAAAGCCGCGCCAGCCGATCGTCTTTCAGGTTTTCTTCGTTCGCGATTATCAGGAGGGCGCGCGCGCCGGCGGCACGTGCAGCGGCCGCCTTAAAACGAATCTGTCCAGGCTGCAAAAATTGACCATGCGGATTGTCACCATCCGGCGTCCCGGCAAAAACTACTGCTACGCGAGCCTTCACGTTCGAGACGGCGTAATCGTCGTACTTCAATCCTGCTGACGAGATGCCGTAGCCGGCGAAGACTACTTCAGCGGTCTTGATGTCGGCATTTGACGAAAATCCCAGCGGCAGCCAGTCTTCGCCTAAACGTGTAGCGATGCCATCAACCGGATGTCCGTTCAGCGCCAGGAGGTTCCCCTTCCCTAGTTCAACTTTCGAAACATACGGAAACGGTTGCAGGTAACGCGTGAGCACTGCGCGGCGCGAATGTGCGACGCGCGTCATCGGCATTCCCGGTCGCAAACCCAACGAACTGAATTCACTCGTGATGTACTGCGCGGCGTCGGTCGCACCCTGCGTTCCCGTGCGCCGGCCGTCCAGCGCGTCGGAAGCGAGATACGTCACGTCTTTACGTAGCCGATCTACGCTGGGGGCGGTGCTGGGTTGTTGAGCGAATGCGCTCGCGATCAGCGCGAACACGAGCAGACAACTTTGCAGGGGTCTTACTTTGGTAATCATGACTACTTCCTAAATTTCACAGCGAAAGTCACGCGCGCGTGCCGTGCCTTTGCGGAATTTAATCTTGTTCGCGGGAATGGTTGGATGAGCCATATATTCCGTGGAAGATCCTTGCGGCAGCACCCAGAGGTCCACTCTCCAGTTTTCAGCATAGCCGCCGTTAATAACAACGACTCGGGACGCGGAGAGGCCGCGTCTTTCAACTAGATAGGGTTTCATCCGAGCTGCACGCGCAACGGCATCACCGCGCCGAGGTAATTTCCCTCTGAATACCTTGCCGCCGTAAAAAACAATTATTCCCCTGGCGTTCGGCATTTCTTGAAGTGCGACCGCGAAGTTATCCAACCGCGCATACTCATCCTCACAATTGATGTCGCCAAACTCATCGAACTTCCGAGGATCCTGCACCACCGAACCCAACATCCCGGGCGAAATCAAAATAAGAACTAGCGCAGCGTTAGCGATCCGATGCATAACTCACTCAACCCAATCCGCAATAAAAATATTCGTGTCGCCCTGCTTCGCCGCGTTGCGATTCGAAGCAAACACCAGCTTCTTACCATCAGGCGAGAACATTGGAAAACCGTCGAACGTGTTGTTGAAGGTGACGCGCTCAATCCCGGAGCCGTCCGTCTTGATCATGTAGAGATCGAAATCGCGGCCGCGCTGATCGTGCGCGTTCGACGAGAATATGATGCGCTTCCCATCGGGAAAGAAGTACGGCGCAAAGCTGGCTTTATTAAGATTCGTCACGCGGCGCTTGTTCGATCCGTCGGCGTTCATCACCCAAATATCCAGCACGGTCGGCCGAATGAGGTTTTGGGCGAGCAGCGCGCGGTAGTCGGCTTTCTCTTTTTCAGTCTGCGGATGATAAGCGCGATAGACGATCTGTTTGCCGTCGCGTGACCAGAACGGGCCGCCGTCATAACCGAGTTCATTTGTCAGTCGCCGCACATTCCGGCCGTCCGCATCCATAGTGTAAATGTCCAAATCGCCACTGCGCGTTGAAGTGAAAACCAGTTTGCCCTGACGGCTAACTGTGGTCTCGGCATCGTAACCGCGGGTGTCGGTCAGCTGCTTCAAATCAGATCCGTCAGGCTTAGCCGTGAAGATGTCGTACGACGGATACAAAGCCCAAACGTATCCTTTCGAGAAGTCAGGCCGCGGCGGACAGGCTTTCGATTCAAGATGCGTTGACGAATAGAGAACGCGTTTTCCGTTTGGGAAGAAATACGCGCACGTGGTCCGGCCTCGTTCATTTGAAATCAGCCGCACGTCCGACCCGTCAATGTTCATCGTGTAGATCAAATCGCAGCCGTGGCCTTCGCGCGTCGCCTGGAAGATCAACCGCTTGCCGTCCTTGGAAAAATAGGCTTCAGCGTTCTCGCCACCGAAGGTGAGTTGCCGGATATTGCGCAGATGTTTCTCGCCCGGCTCCGGATTAATGCTGTGCGAGAGCGGCGTTTTGTTTTGCGCTCCGGTATTTGAACCACAGAGCACACAGAGAAACGCAACGGCTAAGGGCCAAGCGCGAAGAGCTAAGCGGATATTGTATTTTGGCATTCCCTCGCTGTTAGCTCCTGGCTCTTTCCGCTTAGCTCTTAGCAGCTCTCCGTACTTAAGGTTACCCATTCGTTTTCTCAAACTCCTTCATAAATTCAACCAGCGCTTCGCATCCTTCTCGCGGAAACGCGTTGTAGATGGACGCGCGAATGCCGCCGACGCTGCGATGGCCTTTCAAGCCGTCGAGACCCCGCGCCGTTGCTTCGTTCGCGAACTTCTTTTCCAAATCTTCCGAAGGCAGACGGAAAGTCACGTTCATCGCCGAACGTGAATCCGGATCGGCGTGGCCACGATAAAACTCGGTCGCATCGATCGCGTCGTAAATTAGCCCGGCCTTCGCTTCATTCTCCTGCTGCATGCCCTCCAGCCCGCCTTTGCCCTTCAGCCACTTGCAGACGAGATTCAGAATGTAAATGCCCCAGGTGTTCGGCGTGTTGTAGAGCGACTTGTTCTTCACGTGCGTGTTGTAGTCGAGCATCGTCGCCAGGCCTTCGCGCACGCGGGGCAGAAGATCCTCGCGAATGACGACGAGCGTGACGCCGCTGGGCCCCATGTTCTTCTGCGCGCCGGCGTAAATGAGGCCGTATTTCTCGACTGGAATCGGTTTAGAAAGAATGTTCGAAGACATGTCGGCGACCAGGGGCACTTCGCCGACTTCAGGTTCGGTCCTGAATTCCACGCCTTCGATCGTTTCGTTGGAAGTGAAGTGGACGTAGGCGGCGCTCGGATTTAGCTCCAACTCATCCTGGGTCGGCACGCGCGTAAAGCCCCCGTCGGCCATGTTCGCGGCGGTGTCGACGCTGCCGAAAAGCTGCGCTTCCTTAACCGCTTTCTGGCCCCAACTCCCGGTGACGATGTAATCCGCGCCGCCGTCGAGCGAAAGAAAATTCATCGGCACCATCGTGAACTGCAAACTCGCGCCGCCCTGCAGGAAGAGCACCGCGTAATCTTTCGGAATGTTCAGCAGCTCGCGCAGGCCGTTCTCGGCCCCGTCGATGATCTCGTCGAATGTCTTCGAGCGATGGCTAATCTCCATCACCGACATGCCGACACCCGGCAGCGATAACATGTCCCGTTGCGCTTCTTCCAAAACCGGGACCGGAATAATGGCCGGCCCGGCGCTAAAGTTAAAGATTCTTTCAGTCATGATTTCTCTTCTACGATCATCGACATCGTGCCGTTTTTCACTCGGCCGGCAAAACTACGGCCGGTCGGTTCGAAAGACACCGGGAAACATGGACTGGTCCATTCACCTCGCACATCCAAACGATATAGCCAGACCTCACCGCCTTCGACCAGCATCTTCTTATCGGGCTCGCGCAGTAACTGTTCAACTTCCTCTTTAGTTTTGTTCGTCAGCGTGCCCTTCTCAAATAAATCGGCGTACATCGTTCCGCGAACTGTCTTGTTCCCGCTTCTCCACGTAGCCGAATCAAATTCCCGGGGCGTGTAATCCTTTACGAGACTGCTACACGCGACCACGGCAAACGCCATGAGCAGCAGAGCCAGAAACGATTTCAGCAGTCGCGCTTGTGAATTCAGCCGTCTCCTCATGATTGTCCGTCGATGCTGAATTCCGCCCGGTAGTCGCGAGCTAGAGTTCCACCGCGATGCGGGCGGCCAATTCGTCACGCGAATGCATCGTCTCGGCTTCGCGCGTGATGCGGGTTGGGTATTTTTCGTTCCAGCAAGCGACGCAGGATTCATCCGGATTGAGCCCGGTCGAACTCAACATTCCTTCCAACGACAGGTAGCCGAGCGAATCAGCTTCGATAAAGTCGCGAATGCCCTCGATGGAATAGTTGGCCGCAATCAGTTCCGATTTGTTGGGTGTATCGACGCCGTAGTAACACGGGCTGATTGTCGGCGGACAGGAAATGCGCACGTGAATTTCCTTCGCGCCTGCTTCGCGCACCATGCGCACGATCTTTTTCGAAGTCGTACCCCTGACGATCGAGTCGTCAATCAGCACAATGCGTTTGTTCTCGATCAAATGACGGACCGGATTCAGCTTGATGCGCACGCCAAAGCTGCGAATCGATTGCTTCGGTTCGATGAACGTGCGGCCGACGTAGTGATTACGGACCAAACCCAGACGAAACGGCAAACCACTCTCGGCCGAGTATCCAATCGCGGCGGCCACGCCTGAGTCGGGTACCGGGACAACGATATCGGCATCCGCGGGCTGTTCGATCGCCAGTCGCTGGCCCATCTTGTGACGCGAGCGATTTACCGATTGGCCGAAGATGATCGAATCCGGACGCGCAAAATAAACGTGCTCAAAGACGCACATCGAATGTTGTTCCGGCTTGAGCGGGTGCGATGAGCGCAAACCTTCTTCGTTGATGACGATCATCTCGCCTGGTTCGACATCGCGCACGTACTTCGCATCGATTAGATCAAAAGCGCAGGTTTCAGACGCGACTACCCAGGCATCGTCAAGACGCCCGAGCGCCAGTGGCCGAAAGCCGCGCGGATCGCGAATCGCGATCAGCTCTTTCGGCGTTAGAAACAACATCGAGAAAGCGCCTTCGGTTTCGCGCAGCACTTCCGGGATCGCTTCACCGAAGTTCGCGGCGCGCGAGCGCGCTACCTGATGCAGAACAACCTCAGTGTCCGAGGTCGAGGAAAAAATCGCGCCTTCTTTTTCCAGTTTCTTTCTGTCTTCTCCGGCAAACGGCAGGTTGCCGTTGTGGCAGATGGCGATTGGCCCGTGCTGGCAAACAACCGAAAACGGCTGGCACTCGCGAATCGAAACTTCTCCGGCCGTCGAATATCGCACGTGACCGATCGCGTTGTGCCCCCTCAGTCGATCGAGCCGCTGTTCATCAAAACTGTCGCGCACGTGACCCATAGCACGCTCGGTAATGAGTTGCGCGCCGTCAGACGTGACGATGCCGCACGATTCCTGACCGCGATGCTGAAGCGCGTACAAACCAAGATACGTCAGGCGCGCCGCGTCCGCATGCCCGTAGATGCCAAAGACGCCGCACTCTTCGCGCAGCTTGTCGTCGAAAAGATTTTTCACGAAGGATGAAGATTATCGCGCCTGCGCGTGGCTTTCAACCCAGACCTGCCGGAGCGCAGCACGCGACAAACGAAATGAATTGGAGTTATAACTATTCGCGCTCAAAGCGTGATCCGATTGATTCTTCCGGAGGCCGAATGAACAGAGCACCTCGACGCTTTCTGCTTATCATTTTTACCGTTGCCGCCGCTGCCGGTCTTTCACTTTTCACCGTCTTAGGCGCCGGAAAGACAAATGGAGCTGCGGCTGCTGAGGCCGCAACGATCTACAACCGGCAATGCGTGTCGTGCCACGGGCGCGATGGCCGCGGCCGCACACCCAAGGGGCGCCAAACCCGCGCGCGTGACATGACCGAAGCGTCATGGCAGGACGACGTCAGCGACGAGAGGCTGTTCAATTCCATCAACAACGGCCGCGGCAAGATGCCGGCGTTTAGCAAAAAAATCTCTGAGAATGACATCGACGCGCTGGTCGCTTACATCCGACGCATGAGAAGGTGATGATTAAGACCACCGAACCGGGGTCAGGCTTTCTGATGTTGGTCTTGCGTGTGTCGCTGGCCGTCGCGCTGATTGGCGCGCTGCTGTTCGCCGGCTGGAGAATTTACCGTCGCCTGCCGGCGGAAAGCCCGAACCAGACAGTTTTCGCGGACGGCCGCGCGCGCCAGGCTTTGCGGCTGGTTGTGCGCAACAAGATCGCGGGGGCCACTCTACGTTCGCCGCTCGAGTTCTTTCATTTCAATCTGGCCGCCGCGCGCCGTGAATACGAAGCGTCGCCCCGCCTGGCGAGACAGTTCGATGACTTTCTCATGCGCCGCATGCACGATGTAACGCCGGTGAAGGCGGATGTGAGCGGTGACGGCTACGTGGTGGCGCAGCTTTGGTCAGGCGATTGGTGGCTGCGCGCGCACGCGACTTTGAGTAGCGGCGAAGAGATTGAGTGGCGTTTACCAGTCGCCCTCAAGGATCGCGATCAGTCCGTAGATTTGTTGTTCGAGAACGCGTACGAGCGAACAAAGAAATTCTGAAGCCAGACATCAGACGTCAGCAATCAGACATCAGTGGAAAATTCTGACGTCTGACCTCTGATGTCTGACTTCTGACTATGAAGGCTCTGAGATTCAAGGAAGGAACGCTAGCCATCAGCGACATCGCCGAGCCGGTCGCGGACGGCGAAGCCCTGGTGCGCGTGACCCTATCAGGAATCTGCAACACCGATTTGGAGATCGCACGCGGCTATGCGGGCTTTGAAGGAACGCTCGGCCACGAGTTCGTCGGCGTGATTGAAGAAGTGTCAGACGACGGGGCAGTAGCCCTACGAACCGGGTCCCCCGCGCGGGCAGCCCGCGTGGGATCGATAGGGAGCGCTCAAAGCGAGGTCATCCTGCGCGTTGGAGACCGCGTCGTCGGCGAGATCAACGCCGGCTGTGGCGTGTGCGATCTCTGCCGCGCAGGCGATCCCCGTCATTGTCCGAGGCGAACGGTCCTCGGGATTGTCGGTCGCGATGGCGCGCACGCTGAGTTCTTGAAACTGCCGCTGGTTAATTTGTTGCCGGTGCCTGATGAGATCCCGGACGAGCGCGCGGTCTTTACCGAACCGCTTGCGGCCGCTTGCGGCATTCTCGAACGTGTTTCGATTACTGAAGACATACGCGTCGCTGTGATTGGCGACGGGAAACTTGGATTGCTTTGCGCACAGGTAGTCGCGACAACCGGAGCCAAAGTCACACTAATCGGAAAGCACAGAGCGAAACTCGCCATTGCCGCGCGTCGCGGAATCGAAACGAATACGATCGCGGAAGCACATCAGCGGAAAGGAGAATTCGGAGTCACCGTCGAAGCCTCCGGATCGCCCACCGGCTTCGCACTGGCTGTTGAGCTTTTGCATCCGCGCGGCGTGGTCGTGCTGAAGTCTACATTTCACGGTGCGACGGAGATTGAGGCGGCTCCATTAGTCGTCAACGAAATCACTGTCGTCGGATCTCGCTGTGGCCGTTTCGCGCCGGCGCTCGACCTCCTCAAGCAAAATGCCATCGATGTGGACAGCCTCGTCAGCGACGAGTTCGCTTTATCCGATGGCTTGTCCGCGATGCGTCGAGCCGCCGAACGCGACGTGATGAAAGTCCTGCTCCGGCCTTAGTAAAACGCGTTCAACGCCCAGGGAACGCTAAAAATGAGTGGCACCTAGGTAATCACTGGTTACTTCGTTACCACTTTCGCTCAGTTCTTCAGGCCCAACCATCAGCCGCGCAAAACACTCTTTTCTCTAAGACATTTGAGCAAAAATTTCGACGTCACGACCCAAGGGCAAAGGAACGTGCGCGGTGACCATTTAATTGCATAGGCGGTATCCACTTCGCCTTGGTTCTCATCACACACCTAATCGCACATCGGTTACTCGCTAAATCGACTTATCATTGAGCTTAGGCCGTCATGGGGTGATCCGTTGCGGGGTTGGCACACGGCTTGTTAAGTAATAGGCCATTCAAAGCACTCTCGAGCAGGGTTCACCGAGGAGCAAACACAATGATTAGCCTGGTTCAAGCAAGCACCGCCACCCCCGAACACAAGTTCTCCACGACCGAATTGGTCGCGTCGATGATGCACAAATTGTCGCCTGAGCTGATTAACTCAATCTGCTCGTTGGGCGTCGACAACCGTTATTCGACGATGGATAACTACGCTGATTTTCTGAACGGCGCTCCGATGAACCAGACAAGTTCGACGACCCAACTCGGCGTGAACGCGACGCGCCGTTGCATCGAGGAATGGGGCGGAGATCCTTCGCAGATCGGTTTGCTGATTGCCGCGACCAATACCCCCGACCAGATGCTGCCGTGTTTGGCTTCTGAAGTGATGGGGCGCACCCACGGTTTGCTGCCGCGCTCGCTGGCGACGGTTAGCATGCAGTCACAAGGTTGCTCAGTGATGTTGAAGTCGGTGGAAGTCGCGCAATGGTACCTCGCCGCGAACCCCGGCAAGATGGCCATCGTGCTGATGTCCGAAGCGCACACGCCGTATGTCGCCCCGCTGCTGCGCGACGAATATTTCGGTTTCCGCGACGTGGCGCGCATGCGCAAGAACGGCACTCTGACGGACGCTCAGTTTGAGAATGAACGCACTGAAACAACCTTGGCGATTCAATCGATGCTCTTCGGTGATGGTGCTGTAGCGCTGCTGCTCGGTACGGATCAAGCCGGCAAGCCGACTTTCGGTCCCATCGCTCACCTGACAAACGACAATCCGGACGACGTGAATCTGCTGTCGATGACGGCGCACAGCTTGCACCCGGCCCTGAACGGCAGGCCGCAGTACTTCATGCGTCCGGCGGTGCCGCAGCGCGGTGCGCATTACGCGGTCGCCACCGTCAACGACGTGTTGGACAATCCGCTGTCAGTGGTGAACAACATCAACGAAGTCGACGACTGCCTGATTCACACCGGCAGCAAAAAGATTCTCGATGGCGTTTGCTCTCAACTTCGCATTGATACGGAATCGACGAGAGTGAACAAGTCTTATGACGTGCTTGAGAACTATGGAAATCTTTCCAGCGCTTCGACCGGCTTTATGTTGGCGAGCAAGAAGGAATGGGCCGGCCCGGCGATGGTCGTCGGATTCGGCGTCGGCTTCACCGCGAGCGCAGGTTTGATGAGCGTCAACTAGGTACCCAGGCACTTGCGTGCCATATCACTTACGAGGACTACACCCATGACAAACGCACCGACAGTTTCGACCAGGAACATGACCCGAGGCATCGCGCGTATGACGAAGATTTCAGATCAGTCGCCCATGGTGATTACCCGCCTCTCGGGCTGGATCAATATGGGTGATAGCACGGCGGCGGCACCTGCGTGGATAGTACCGACGCGCGTGCGGGGACGCCGATAGAAAGTTTTCTCCCCACAGTAGTGCCGGTCTGCAGCCGGCCGAAGTTAGTTTTCGCGAGAACCAGAGGTCCTCATGGAGTTTGATAGTGTCGGGGAGATCATTGCCTCCCGCATGCTCTACCTCATCGACGAGCAGGGACATAAACGTCCTGTAAGTGTCTTTGTTGGCAAACCTCAACCCAGCCACAGCGACCCCGGCTATGAGTGTCCGTTTCAAATCATCGGGCTTGGCAACCAGAATGCGCACGCGGGTCATGGCCACGATTCGATCCAGGCCCTGAATTCCGCGCTGACACTCCTCGGCGCCCAGTTGCATCACCTAAACGATGAGGTCGGCGGCCGACTGGCCTGGGAAGGCGGCGCGCCGGGCGAACTCGGTTTTCCCTAGCCAAAGCGTGCGCCCGATGGCGTCGTGTTTGGTTCACGATCACGACTGGCTTATGATTGCTGCGCATGGCCTCCATCCTCAAGGATTCATACAACCGCGCTATTCGCGACCTGCGCGTGTCGCTCACCGACCGCTGTAATTTCCGTTGCTTCTACTGTTTGCCGCACGGCGAACCGCCCATTGCGCCGAAAGAGCAGATGCTCTCGTACGAAGAGATCGAATACGTCTGCGACATCTTTGTGGAGTTGGGAATTGAGAAGATCCGTTTGACTGGCGGCGAGCCGATGATGCGGCGCGATATTGAGCAGATCATCTTCAAGCTCGCGCAACTGAAGGATCGCGGCCTGCTGGATTTAGCGCTCACAACCAACGGCTACTTCCTGCCGCATCGCGCGCAGAGTTTGAAAGAAGCCGGTCTCGATCGCATCACGATAAGTCTCGACAGTCTGAAGCCAGACACTTTCAAACAGATGACTGGGGTCGATGTTTTGGAAAGAGTGCTGGAAGGAATTCAAGCTGCGAAAGATGCGGGCCTCGACCCGATCAAGATCAACGCCGTCATCGTGCGCGGTCACAATGACGATGAAGTGGCGGATTTCGCCGCGTTCGCGCGCGAGCATGACGTGAAGATGCGTTTCATTGAGTTCATGCCCCTGGATTCCGGTCACGACTGGGCGCGTGAAGATGTTTTCTCGGGAAGAGAGATTCGGAAACGGATTGAAGAAAGATTTCCCCTCGAAGCTGTCGACGTCGCTCGCGGTTCGGAAACCTCAACGCGCTATCGCTTCGCTGATGGCGCGCCGGGTGAGATTGGAATCATCGCGCCGGTGACTGAGCCGTTCTGCGGGGCCTGTTCGCGTATTCGCCTGACGGCCGACGGTCAAATCCGCACCTGCCTGTTCTCAACCGTTGAGCATTCTTTGCGCGATATAATTCGCGACGGCGCGTCGCGGCAGGAGACGATCGACTTCATCGAATCAGTCGTGATGAAGAAAGAACCGCGTCACTTCATCAACGAATCCAGCTTCGTCACGCCGTCAAGGTCGATGAGTTTTATTGGCGGGTAAAACTACCTGGAGTCCCTCAAGGCTCAAACCTCAACTTGGAGAACCTCAAGGTTAGGAAAGGGTGGGCTTCCACCCCAGCGTGACTGCCCCGCTGGGGACCCCGGGCTTGCTCCCGCTCTTTGGAGCTGTGCCGCGCGCCAGTCTTTTAGCTGTCGGCTTGCATCGCTTTGATATAGTCGAGCAAGACCCGCTCGTGGCCTTCAGGATTTACCTTCTCGTAAACCTTCCGCAACACCCCGTTCGGATCGATCACGAATGAGGTGCGGTTCCAGTACATCGTACCTTTGTACTCGCTCTGCCCGACTCCCGCTGCCGTCAGCAATTCCTGATTCGGATCAGCGAGCAAATCAATCGTGAACGAAAACTTGTTGCAGAAGTTCTTGTGCGACTCAACATCATCCGCACTCACACCGACGACTGAAATGTTCGCGTCATCGAATTCCTGTTTGGTCGCGGTAAATGATTTTCCCTGGATCGTGCAACCGGGCGTATCGTCTTTTGGATAGACGTAAAGCACGAGCCACTTGCCGGCGAAATCATCGAGTGTAACGGTGTTACCGTCCTGATTCTGCAAACTAAAGTTCGAAAAACGCTGTCCTATTGCTGCTGCCATTATTGCTCCCTTTCATATTGAACAGGTGTCACCTATCGCGTCCCGTCCGCCACATTCTTCAACGGGCTTTTCGGATTCTTCACATACTTCTCGTACCAACCCAAGTATCTCTCATAACGATCGCGGACGTAACTCGGCCGCTGAATGCCGTGAAACTCGTTCGGATAAATCACGAGTTGAGTTTCGACGCCTAAGCTGCGCAGCGCTTGATACATCTGCTGACTGCCTTCGATGGGGACGTTGAAGTCACGTTCACCACCGAGAAACAATGTGGGCGTCTTAATGCGATAAGCGTGCAGGAACGGATAAGAAATCCTGACGTAGGTCTCCCAGGCTTTCGGATTCCAGGGCGGGCCGATCTCGTTGTCGTATTGAACGATGTACTGGTCGGTCCCATAGAAAGCGACCGTGAATGCGACGCCTGCGCCGCTGGTTGCGCCTTTAAAGCGCGTGTCAGTCGCGATCAGATAGTTGGTCAGAATTCCGCCGTAACTCCAGCCACCAACGCCCAGTCGATCTGGATCGGCGACACCCATTGCGACAACGTGATCGACGCCGGCGAGCAGATCCTGAACTTCATAGTTGCCCCAATCGGCAAAGATCGCGCGCGAAAACTTCTGTCCGCGGCCTGAGCTGCCGCGATAGTTCACCGCCAGCACGGCATAGCCGTTCGCGGCGAACACCTGACGTTCAACCGCGAACGAATGCTGATCCTGCGCGTTTGGTCCTCCGTGAATCCGAAGTAACAGCGGCACCTTACTGCCTTTTGTGTAACCGACCGGATAAGTCAGCAACCCGTGCACTTCAGTTCCGTCCTTGCTCTTGAAACTGACGGCTTCGGTTGCGCCGATTTGCAGTTCGTTCATCAGCGCGTCGTTCTGATGAGTGAGCCGCCGCAGCGTTTTACCTTCCCAAGCGCAGATTTCCGTTGGCCGTTTGTCGTCAGCGCAAAGTAAAACCGTGCGACCGCCGCCCAGCGATAGATTGGACACCACCAGCGGCGGATCGAGCAGGCGCTTCACGGCATTGCGCGTAACACTGATCGGATAAACCGATCGGTTGTCAGTGACCAGTGAGATCACAGACTGACCATCGCTTGAATTTCGAATCCCCGAAACACCGCGATCCAGATCCTCAACTGCTTTCACGCGCGTAGGCGCCGCGGTGCCGTCCGACGGCACAAACGCGAGATGCTCCATGTTGTACGCGCCGTACTTTCTCTCGTCGGCTTCCAGAAAAACAATCCACTTGCCGTCGCGACTCCACTCCGGCCGGGCGCGGTTCGCGCGATTCGCCTCCGTCGTCAGCAATGTCTCAATTGAACCAGGCTTAGCGTCGACGACATACAACTGGGCGGCGGGATCGCGATCCGGATCATCTGCATGATTGCTCATGAAAGCGATGCGCGTTCCGTCGGGCGACCATGAAGGTGAAGACTCGTCCCACTTACTCTTCGTCAAACGCTCGAGTTTCTTTGTCGCAATCTCAAACAGGTAGATGTAGGTGTGGCGGCCGGTCAGCAGATACCCCTGCACATCCTGTTTGTAACGGTAACGATCGATGACGATTGGCTTCGGCGGTTTCGGAGGCGTGCCGGGCGCCGGCGTGGCGCTCGGATCAGGTGCGTCTGGATCAGGATCGCCGATAATCAGTGCCAGGCGCTTCGAGTCGGGCGACCATTCGTAACCCTGCAAACGACCTTTCAACTCCGTTAGTTGAAAAGCCTCGCCGCCGTTCCGATCGAGCAGCCAAACCTGACTGCCTCTCACGCCTTGCTTGCCGGGACGGGACGAAGTGAACGCGAGGTACTTTCCGTCCGGACTCCAGCGCGGCGCATTTTCGCTGTCATTGCTGAAAGTGATCTGCCGATCATTCGAACCGTCGTAAGCGACCAGCCAGATGTGCGTGTTGCTCTTGTCTTCTTTCGCGTCGATGGTTGACACCGTGTAAGCGATCGACTGGCCGTCAGGCGAAATCTGTGGATCGCCCACATTGCGGAAACGTGCGAGATCGTCGAGCTTCAGCGGCCGGCGCGCGCTTTGGGCAAAGCCTGCCAGGGCCGTAACAATGATTAGCGGAACGACAAAAAGAAGATTCTTACGCACGATTCATTTACCTCCGGGTTCGACTCGCATGAACGGTCAGTTAGCTAACGCCACCACGTCACTTGTCCTGGTGTTGTCTCGGGCGAGCGAGATTCTACTGCGAATCAGCCTGCCTGCCTAGATACTTGAAGCGTCGCAGCTTTGCGGTTAATGTACCGGCCCAACATGAAAAGCATGCGTCTCGTCTTCGTCATCATTGCAGTAATTGGCCTCGCCGTTTCCAGTTGTCAGCGCAGCGGAACGCAGGACACGCGCACGCTGACGCTCGCGATCAATTCCGGCGTCGAGGGCGATGCGCTCAAACAAGCCGCGAAGGACTATGAGCAGCAGACTGGAATTCGCATAAACATCGCTGAATTCCCGTACGCGAACCTCTTCGAGAAGGAGTTGATCGATCTGAACGCGCGCACGGGCGCCTATGATCTGATCATGCTCGACGATCCGTGGTTTCCGAAGTTTGCTTCACTCAACGTTCTCACTGATTTGACGCCGCTGTTGCAAAAGCGCGGTAAGAGCGGACCTGACGACGACTTTGTTGCGACTTCGATTGCGCTCGGTCGCGAGCCTTATCAAACCGGCGCGTTGTATGCGTTGCCGTACGTCGGTAACTCGCAATTGTTTTTCTACCGTAAAGACCTGTTTCAGAAACACAATTTGAAAGAGCCGTTGACGTGGGACGATGTCCTGGCGGCGGCGAAAACGATCAGCGAAAACGAAGCGAGTGGCGCGCCGGGCGGCGGCAAGGTGTACGGCTACGTGATGCGGGCCGCGCAGGGCAACGCGGCAGTCGCGGATTTCATGCCGATTTTCTGGGCCTTCGGCGGCGAAATGTTCGACGCGTCCGGCCAACCCACCGTGAACACTCCGGAAGGAATCGCCGCGCTTAAGTTCATGATTGAGCTCGGCAAGTACTCGCCGCCGGGCTACGCAAGTTTCAATGCTGACGAAGTGGGCGCGCACCTGCTGCAAGGTACTGCCGCGATGTCGATCAACTGGCCGGCGTGGATTAGCTCGTTCAGCGATCCGTCGAAGTCGAAAGTTACGGGCCGGATGGAGTTCGGTCAGTTGCCGGCCGCGAAAAGTCCGGGTCGCGCTGAAATCGGCAACTGGTTGATTGCGATTCCGCGGGATGCGAAGAACATCGAAGCCGCGATGGATTTTCTGTTGTGGGCGACCGACGGCGCACAGATGAAGCTGTCGGCGCAGCGCGGTAATCCGCCGACGCGCAAGTCTCTTTTTACTGATCCTGAGCTGGTTGCAAAGTTTCCCTCCTACCCGGCGCAACTCCGTTCGCTCGAGAGCTCGCGCCCACGTCCGCGCACGCCGCTCTGGAATGAGGTCGAGAATGCGTTTGGCATTTACCTGTCGAAAGCAAACAGCGGCGAGCTGACCGCCGAAGATGCCATGAACCAGGCGAATGCGGAGATCAAGAGAATCATTGATCGCAGCAAGTGAGAGCTTTTCTCCTTCTCCGTTTGGGGAGAATCGGGGTTGAGGGGCGCAGTTCCCAAGTCGCACCGGCGAAATATTTATAGATAAGTTCACCAAAAAATGACCTAAGCTCCGTAGGAGCGGCAAAGCCGAACGGGCGCTGAGGTGATTGGATCACAGGTCGCTCCTAACGGAGCTAAAGCGAAATCTTTTTTGCGGCTGTTTCTATAAACATCTCACCCCTACGGGGCTCGCAGGAAACCGCTCACATGGCGAGACTGGGTTCTGAACGACTTCAAGGGCACGTCACGCCAGATCGGCTGCTTGCCTACCTGCTGATTGCGCCGACGATTGCGGTGCTCCTCGCGCTCACGATTTATCCGCTCATCTACTCAATCAAAGTCAGTTTCCAATCCAACTCCGGCACGGCGACCCTCCAAAATTTCACGCGGCTGCTCACGGATCAGTTCTTCCTGAGCGCTTTATCACACACGTTCGTCTACGCCGCGATTGCCCTGACTGTCGAATTTCTGCTGGGCCTGGGACTCGCTCTGCTGCTCGATTCACAGATTCGCGCGCGGAATGTTTGGCGGACCTTGCTGCTCGTGCCGATGATGCTGCCGCCGGTTGTGGTCGGTGTTGTGTGGCGCCTGATGCTCAATTCGAATTTCGGGGCCGTCAACGGTACGTTGAAATCGTTTGGAGTAAACACTGATGCGCTGACGTGGACGGCCTCACCCAAGCTGGCGATGGCCTCGGTGATTATTGCCGACGTCTGGCAATGGACGCCGTTCATGTTTTTGATCCTGTTGGCTGGATTGCAAGCCATTCCGCGGGAGCCGTACGAAGCTGCGCTGACCGACGGCTCGAGTGCCTGGCAGACATTTCAACACGTAACGCTGCCGCTGCTGAAGCCGGCGATTCTGATCGCGTTGTTATTGAGGACGATGGACCTGCTGCGCGTCTTCGATCACATCTTTATCCTGACCGAAGGCGGGCCCGGGCTCGCGACTGAAACTCTAGGGCTCTACATTTATCGCACGGCATTTCGCTTTTCGAATTTCGGTTATGCGGCCGCCATGTCATTCGTGCTGCTGATTATCACAAACATCATTAGCGCCGGATACATTCGGTTGCTGCAAACGCGGGAAACATGAAACCACGAGGCGATCAACCGGAGTCAGCTCCGTTAGGAGCCGCATGTTTATTGAGAACGTTCTTTCAGAGATAGTCCCAGCTCCGGAGGAGCGAAATTGAGATCCTGGCCATCTCGCTCCTGCGGAGCTATGAAGAAGAAGGTTACGGTTTCTATAAACATCACGCTCCTAACGGAGCGTTTGAGATTAGGACAATGAACCGACGCATTTCACGGACGGTTAAGTACGCTGTGTTAGTCATGGCGCTCCTGGCGACGCTCGCGCCCGTGTATTGGATGACCACCATTTCATTCAAGCGTGAAGTCGATCAGTTTGCGCTGCCGCCGAAATGGTTTGTGTTCCCGCCGACACTCGAGCATTACGCCGACGCATTTGTTAACCGATCATTCGGGCAATATCTCTTCAACAGCTTGTTCATCGCGGTCGCGTCCACGATTTGCGCCCTCGTGATCGGCACTCTGGCGGC
Source organism: Pyrinomonadaceae bacterium (assembly GCA_036277115.1). Taxonomy (NCBI): domain Bacteria; kingdom Pseudomonadati; phylum Acidobacteriota; class Blastocatellia; order Blastocatellales; family Pyrinomonadaceae; species Pyrinomonadaceae bacterium. The sequence continues at coordinate 613,846 of DASUNM010000027.1, read as the reverse complement.
CTATGCACTCGCCAGATTTCGACTGCCCTGGAACCTCGATCGCAAGCTGGCGCTCTGGATTCTCTCGACGCGAATGTTTCCCGCGATTGTGACGGCCGTGCCGCTGTTTCTGATCATGCGGGCGCTTTGGCTGGTGAATACACGCTTGTCACTGATCATTGTTTACACCTCCTTAAACCTGCCGTTCGTTGTGTGGATGATGCGCGGATTTTTCGCTGAAGTGCCGCGCGATTTGGAAGAAGCGGCGATGGTCGATGGCGACTCGCGCATGGGAGCGCTTTGGCGGGTCGTTCTGCCGCTGGTCGCGCCGGGCCTGGCCGCAACCGCGGTGTTTTGTCTAATTGTTTCGTGGAACGAGTTTCTGTTCGCGCTGGTGCTGACGCAGACCGACGACGCGATGACTTTACCCGTCGGCATCGCGGGACGCGTGACGCAATACGGAATTAAGTGGGGCGCGATGAGCGCCGCGGCGGTCGTCGCCATGATCCCCATCCTCGTGTTCGCGTTGAGCGTGCAAAGATATCTGGTCAGAGGCCTGTCGCTGGGAGCCGTGAAAGGTTAGTGATTGTTCTTTGCGAATCTTTGCGTCTTCGCGCCTTTGCGTGAGGTCGAGGTTACGCGAAGACGCAAAGGCGCCAGGGAACGCAAAGTCGCCTCATGGGAATAGACCTCGAAAACATAAGTAAGCAATACGGCAATTTAAGCGTCGTAGACGGGCTCACTCTGAAGATCGCCGATGGCGAGTTCGTGGTGCTGCTCGGTCCGTCGGGTTGCGGTAAGACAACCACCCTGCGCATGATTGCCGGGCTGGAACAAATGACCTCGGGCGACATTTTGATCGCTGGCCGCCGGGTCAACGACCTGCCGCCGCAGAAACGCGACGTGGCCATGGTTTTTCAGAGCTACGCCCTCTATCCGCACATGACTGTCGCGGGGAACATCGCCTACCCGTTGCGCGTGCGCAAGTTGCCGGCCGGGGAAATCGCGGCGCAAGTAAAACAAACGGCGGCGTTGCTGGAGATCGAATCACTGCTGGCGCGCCGGCCGCGTGAACTCTCCGGCGGCGAACGCCAACGTGTCGCGCTGGCGCGCGCAATCGTCCGGCATCCGAAAGCTTTTCTGATGGACGAGCCGCTCTCGAATCTGGACGCGAAGCTGCGGCTGCAAATGCGCGGTGAACTTAAGCGGCTGCAACACGAGTTGGCGACGACGACCGTTTACGTAACGCACGATCAAGCGGAGGCAATGACGCTCGGGCATCGCGTCGCGGTGATGAACAAGGGTAAGCTGCAACAGTTCGACACGCCGCTCGAGATTTATAATCGTCCGGCAAATCGTTTCGTCGCCGAGTTCGTCGGCAGTCCGAGCATGAATCTGGTTGCCGGCGAGATTGATGGCGCATCAAGAACCTTCCGGGCGAGTGATGGCGCACTGCATCTCGTTAACATTCCCGTGGTGGGCGCTAATGGTCCGGTAACTTTCGGCATGCGGCCGGAAAACATTGAAGTCAGCAGCACGCCGCGGGACGGCTGGTCGGCCGCGACCGTTTACGTTACTGAGTTAATGGGGAGCGAGACTTTTGTGATTGTCGAAATTGGGAAGCAGAAAATTATCGCGCGCGCGGCCAGCGATTTTCGCGCGGAAACGGGCAGCAACGTCTGGATCAATTTTGATTTTCGGAAGGCGCACTGGTTCAATTCTCAAACGGGGCTGAGGCTATGAGGTCTGTACTCACGCGTGAGCGTACGAGTTGCGAATAGAATCCTTGTATTAGTAAAGCTTCCTATTCGCAGTGTTCGTAGTGCCCATCCGCGTAAGCGGGTGGGACGAGGCGTTACCCAGGATTGTCATTAACCCACCCGCTTACGCAGGTGGTACTGACTGCATGACGCAATGAAACTATCACTCAACGGCGCGACGACGATGAAAGCCGACCTGGCGACCGACATTCGCGCGGCGGCCGCGGCGGGATTCGAGTTCCACGAAATTTGGGCGGCGAAGCTGCGCAAGTTTCTCGAGCACAAATCAACAAAAGACTTGAAGGCGCTGTTCGACGAGAGTGGGATAAAACCGCTCAGTATCAATTCAATCGAACACATCACGTTTCGCGACGCCGCCGCTTATGCGCGCATCAGAGCCGAATGCGAAGAGCTGTGCGCAATCGCCGAGGCGATCAAGTGCCCCTACGTCGTGGTCGTGCCAGGCAAAATTCCGGCGGCCGGATTGAGCAGCTATGAAGTGATCGAAGGATCCGTGCAGGTCCTTAGAGAGCTGGCTTCGATCGGAGAAAGACACGGTGTGGCGCTCGCGTTTGAGTTTCTCGGGCAGGAAGATTGCAGCGTTAAGACGCTCGATATCGCTAACGAAATAGTCGAAAAAACAAATCGGCGCAACATCGGTCTGGTCATCGATAGTTTTCATTTCTACACCGGCGGCTCGACCATTCGCATGATCGATGCGCTGGACGCAAAACGCTTGTTCATCTTTCACATTGACGACGCTGAAGATCTGCCGCTGGAGCAGCTTACCGACGCGCATCGTTTATTGCCGGGCCTGGGGATCTTGCCTTTGAAGGAAATCATCGCCGCCTTCAAACGCATTGGCTACGATCGAAACGCGAGTGTCGAAATCTTTCGGCCGGAATACTGGGAGCGCGATCCGTTTGAGCTGGCGCGCGAGGCGAAAGCGGCGGTTGAGAAAGTGCTGGCAGTATGAGGTCAGAACCACCTGCGTAAGCGGGTGGGTCGCGATTCTGAAGGTCCAAGTGACGAGGACGACCCACCCGCTCACGCAGGTGGTTCTGACTTCATGACGTGAGTCGGCCAATCATGTCGAAACTTAAAATCGGTTTTCTCGGCGCCGGTTACATCGCGGGTGTACACGCGTCGATTCTCGCGCGCGATGAGCGCGTGCAGATTGCCGCGGTCCACGACGTCGTTAAGAGTCGCGCCAAGCAACTCGCGTCGGGAGCCGGAGCGAAGGTCGCGCACAGCGTCGCTGAAGTGCTGGCGCTATGCGACACGATCTACATCACCACTCCCAACACCCAGCACACCGAACTTGCGGTGCTCGCGGTCGAAGAACGCAAGCATGTCTTTTGCGAAAAGCCGATGGCCACGAGCATCGCGGATGCGCAACGCGTCCTGGAGGCCGCGCAAAACGGCAAGACAGTTTTTCAGGTCGGGCACAATCGCCGTTTCGCACCGGTGTACGCTGAACTAAAACGAATGCTGACGGAAACGCATCAGCCCCATTCGGCGCACATCAAGATGAATCGCGGCGAACTGCAAACACCCGAGTGGGTGGGCGATCCGAAAATCACTGGCGGCTTTCTTTACGAGACGACGATTCACATGTTCGACATGATGCGGTTCCTGTTTGGCGAAGTGAAGACATTGCAGGCTGTCGGCTCAAAACACAAGTACGAAGAGACGGACGAGTTCTCTGTGCTGCTTACCTTTGCAAACGGCATGCATGCGACGCTGGCCTCTTCGGCCGACGCGAGCTGGCTGTTTCCCTTTGAGCGCGTTGAAGTTTTCTGTCATCACGCGACCCTCGTGACGCGGGAAATGGAAAGTTTGGTTTGGAGCGAAGGATTGGAAGGAAAGCACTCTGAGTATTCAACGCATCAGCTTTCGAAAGAGGAAAAATGGGGCTATGCGCAGGAGAACCGGGCGTTTATCGATTCGATCATGAACGACCAGCCGCCGGCGGTGACGGCAAGCGATGGATTTAAGTCGGTAGAGTTAGTGGATGGGGTTTACCAGTCCGTGAAAACCGGCAATTCGATCGTGTTCGACGCCGCGAAGTAGCGAGGCGTGTGCCGTTTGGTGATGCGCCCTCCCTCACGGTCGGGCTACTGCCCCGTTCTATTTGAGGGGAAAACGCCCGATCGCGCTCTCGCCAATGCTGCCGAAATACAGATTGCCCTTGTGTTCGAGCACGTTCGCGATTTGCGCGAAACCTTCGGGCGCAGGGTCCTGAAGATTGCGAATAACCTTGCCGTTCAGGTCGAGCCCGAGCACGAATCCGTAACGTTTGATGTTAGGCTGCAGAAAATTGGGCAGACGCATGACGACCTTGCGCATAAACGGACGCCCGAGCAGCGAGTCCAACTTCTGATCGCGCCGGTTCACGATCGCCACCCAGAACATGTCGCGGCCATTCGACATGATGCCATCAGGAAAGCCCGGCAGATTGTCGATGAAGGTTTCCGCCTGGCCCTGCTTCTCGCCCTTCAACCAGACTCGTTTGATTGCGTACTCTCCGGTTTCATTCACCAACACGAATGATTGATCAGGACTAATCGCTACGCCGTTGGCGAAGTGCAAATCGCGGAGCACCGTGCGCGTCTGTCCCGTTTTCGGATCGAAAGCGAGCAAGCGGCCGTTCGGCCGATGCTCGAACAAGTCAGCTCTTAGTTCTGTCAGCGGGAACTTGTAAGACGCGTCGGTGAAATAAATTGTCCCGTCAGCGGCGATGTCCAGATCGTTGGTGCAACGAAATGGCACGCCGTCGGACTGGTTGCTCAGCGGAGTGATCTTTCCGTCGGGCGCAACCGATAACAATCCTTTGACGGAATCGGCCACGATTAAATTCCCATTTTGATCGAATGCCAGGCCGAGCGGCCGGCCGTAGGTCCGGGTGAAAACCTCTGGCCCGGAGCCGTCAGGTTGCAGCCGGTAGATGTATCCGTCGTCGGCGCCGGTATAGATGCGATCCTGCTTGTCGAAAGCAACGTCTTCGGGCGCGTGATGATTGACCGGCAACCGAACTGTTTTCGCGAGTTCGTTATTCTGCGCGTAAACGCCGGTTAGTTCCGGCGCGGGCGGCGGGACCCAGGCCACCGGGTCGATCGGCACCGGCCACAACATGAGATAACCAATGATCCCGATTGTGGCGGTGATCAGTAGACGAAGAATGACACGTTTCATTAGGGGGGTGTTTTTAGTTTGTTTAGAGGCGGGTTACTGCCCGCCGGTTCTTTTCCAAACAAAGGCGGGCAAGCCCGCCTTTAAACGCTGAGTAGCTTTAACAAAGTCGAAATCACAGACTGAAGTCTGTGCCACTCATCTCTCGCCGCGTGCGACTTCCACTTTCGTTTCAAGCTCAACCGCGAGTTTGCGAATGCCGGGTTGACCCATCGGCTCGAACCAACGCAGGGCCTCGTCGAGTACGCGTCGCTGGTGTTCCGGCCAGTTTGGTTCCCCCGCGACACTGCCATAGCGACCTTCGTAATAACCGGCGCGGGGCGGACGAACGCTGTCGAGGGCTTCGCGATCAACGGACAGGCACATTGTCGGTACGCCAGTCTGTTCAATCGCGCGCGCGGCCAGCGCAACCGATTGATGGCAGAGGCGCGACGCGGGAACCAGCAGCGCGGCCTGCACGTCGTAACGGTTAAGCCGATCGAGCAACTGCGGGATCGTCTGCTCAGCGAACTGCGCTGCGTTGGGAATGAACCCGGAGAAACTCCAGAACGCGGGGGCCATCTGGCCGATGACGCGATTGAGTTGGAATTCGTTCAGGCGCTCGAGCGGCACTTGCACATTCGCGTCCTGCTGAACAAAGGCCGGATCGTAGCCGCGCGCGGCGAAGCGCAAGTCGCTTAATTGGATGTTGGTAGGAATTTCGCGCACGTTGAAATCCCCGTCAGGCGCACTCGTGTCAAACGGATCCGTGCCGTCGAGGTACGCGCCCGCGGAAACGATCAGCGCGAGGTTTGTCATGGTAATCGCGCGACGCGCAGGCGTGAACGGCGCGCGCGTATTTTCGACAAACGGATAGCCCTTCAGATCTTCCGAGCGCTTCGATTTCCAGCCGTCGTATTTGCGGCCCCACTGATCGACTTGTTCGATGATTTCCACGATTAAACCTACAAAGCGCGACTTTGCTATGAAGTCAGTACCATCCGCGTGAGCGGATGGGGTCAAAAGTTCAGCCTTAATCCTGCGTTCTTAACCCACCTGCTGACGCAGGTGGTACTGACTTGCGACTCGCCATCAGCACGAACGCAATTAAAGCGGCGACGATCGCAACGCCCAGCATCGCGACGGAATAACGGTGCAGGGTATCAAACTCAATCCGTCGCGGATCGGCCGTAGCAATCTGATCTATTGGTAACTGCATCGCAGCTCGCAACGTCGCCAGCCGCGCCGCGACCACCCAATGTCCGACGGCTGTCATGATAGCCATAATCGCGAGCGAAAGCATCTCGGCAATTCGCCGCATCGGCTTTTGCCCGCGGGTCGTGAAGAAACTGATTACCAGCAGGAGCAGGGCGATTTCGAATCCGCCCTTATTGATGATCGCGAGCAGGCGCGTGACGATTGAACCCGCGAGCGTAGCGGCGTTCGCCAGCTCTGCGCCGCGCAGCACGGCGAAAACATTCGGCGCTACTGCGGCGCTGAAGAAAATTGCCGCCCCGAGCCACACGCCCAACAACAACAGGCTGACAGTTCGCAGGAGAATTCTCACGGTCATACAAATTCGGCATCCACCGCCGCGATCAGTCTGATCACCGGGGGTTCGATCGGAGGTTGTTCGATCTCGCGCGGGTCAGGAACGCTCGTCAGCCAGGACAAGGCGCGGTCAAGCTGCGCTTGATAGTCTTCAAGATCGAGCGACATGAAAACCTGACAACCGAGCCGCCCGAACTTTTCTTTCGCCGCCAGGTACATCTGTCGTGCCGCGCCGGGCCGGCCGATTTGCAGATGGTGAAAAGCAACCGCCGATTGAATCATCGCCTGAAGGAAAAGTTTTTCATCCGGCGCTACCGGCCCCATCCAACGTTCTTCCCACGCATCGTGTGCGGCGTGGAACTCGCCGGCGTTGTACAGGTCGATGCCCGCCAGATACTCGACCGGGTACGCAAGTATGTGCGGCTCAGTGTATGAAGGTGTAGTCATCGGCTCGCACAATTGTAGCTGACTGGAGCGCAAGCGTCCCACTTGCCCGCTCTGTCCCGGAGCAACCGAGACGGTTGCGCCCCAGTCTTATAATCCCTCCGCAAGAAATCTGTGAAAGACGCGCGATGCGTACGCCAATCTGTTAGTGCTACATTGTCCACATGCCTCGTGATGTTCCTTATGAAGTGAAACGAACCAAGACCGGACTGGGGTTATTCGCCACCCGTCCGATACCCAAGGGTAAGCGAATCATCGAATACTTCGGACCGTTCCTGCCCAACGAAGAAGTTGAGAAGAGCAACGGCAAATATTTCTTCGGCGTTAATACGAAGTGGTCGATTGATGGCAGCCGGCGCGAAAACCTCGCGCGCTATATCAATCACTCGTGCCGGCCAAATGCTGAGGCCTATGTCTCGCAACGGCGGCGCGTGTGGATTTGGTCAAGGAAGAAGATCAAGCCGGGCGAGGAAATTGCCTACGATTACGGCAAAGAGTATTTCGAAGGAATCATCGAGCCGATAGGGTGTAAATGTGAGAAGTGCGGCGCTCCGAAGTCCAAAGTCCGAAGTCCAAAGTCCAAGAATAGGTCCAAAGTCCAACGTCCAAAGTCCAATGTCCGCTAAGCCCAGTGGATGTTGGACCTTGGACTCGGGACGTTGGACGCTTACTGCCCTTTCGGAAAATATCCTTCGCGCGCGCGCAAACGCAGCTCAGGCCGTGCCGGTGCGGTCACCTTGATCCGCCGAAACGCTGCGCCGCTTGCCTTGTTGTCAGAGTAGTACTGAAGCAGATATTGACTCCGTATCTCTGACGCGATGCGCTGAAAAATCGCGGGCAGCTGACCGTCGTTTGACGGCAAGAAGGCTGCGCCACCGGTCGCGCCGGCAATCCGCTCCATGCCTTGTTGCGATCGCGCGCTGCGCGGGTTCAGATGCATCGTATTGCCGCTGGGATTGATCGAGTAAAACGTGATCTCGGCGCGCTGCACTTCTTGTTGTGCCTCCAGCTGTGCCCTTTGCATCAAGGCGATCTGCGCATTAACACCGATCAGGTTCATGTCCCCTTTGCGACTTGGGGCTGTCGAGGCGGTCAGGATGCGCGCCGTGTCATCGCCGTCTGAAAGTACGACCATGACGCGCCGCCGGCCCTGGGATGAATTCTGATCGAGATATTTCTCCGCCGCCAAAATCGTATCGAAAAACGCCGTGAAGCCCCTGGTCGGTTTGATCGTCAATAGTTGACGAGTGGCAACGTCGGTAGCAGCAAGTGGTTGGACGAACCGAGGTGTTTCACCGATGGCAAACACCGCCGCCCGATCGCCTGGTTTCATAACCTGCCGCAAAAAATCCGCCGCTGCTTTCTGTTCAAAGGCGAAACGCGCTTCGACGCTTGCCGACACATCAATCAACAAAGCGATGTCCAGTGGCACTTGCTCCGGATCGCCCAGCTGCGCAATTTGCTGTGACCGCCCGTCCTCATCAATGCGAAATTGGTCCGCCGTCAATCCCAGCACGGGCTGACCGTTCGCATCCGTCACGGAAACCGGCACAGCGATCAAGTTCGAGGTAACGCGGACTACATCGAGTTCCTCAGGCGCGGGCGTCGGGGTCGGCTTGGGCCGGTAGATGGGAACCGGTGGCGGCGGCGGCAGTTGCTTTGTCTTCTGCGCCATCACGGGAGCGACTGTGAAGATCGCGCCGAACAAAAATAGAGCCAGCGCTGAAATCAACGCTGGCAAATATATTCGAGTGTTTCTGCTTGAATTCATCAACCAACCTCATGCCGCCAGTTCGGGCCTTGGGGCTGCTGGCCAACCTTAGACGCCGGCTGGCGGCACGATCGTTGGCAAAGTAGGCTCTACTGACCGCCGTCACTTGGCCGGTTCATGGTCGGCGCCGGCTGGGTGAGACCCTTGTTGACCAGGATCTTCACTTCCACGCGACGGTTCTCAGCGCGGCCGGTGCGGGTCTTATTGTCCGCCACCGGATCCAATTCGCCGAAGCCGTACGGTGTAACGATCCGACGAAGCGGAATCTTGTGGTTTTCAACCAGGTAAGTGATTACGGCATCGGCGCGACGTTGGCTCAACGCACGATTGCGCGCGGTGCTGCCCGTCGAATCTGCGAAACCAGTAACTTCAAGCACGTACGCTTTGGCATTCAAAGCCTTGGTAGCAATCGCATCCAGCTTCCCCTTGGCGTCAGTGTTAAGCACTGCACTGCCGACGCGGAAATTGACCGCGGCGGTTTCCTGCGGCACGTAATCATCCAGCGCCGAGATACGTTCGTTCGTCGCATTCACGCCGGAAATGGCTGCATCTGCTGTGTCCTGCGCTGCTTTGGCGCCACCGCGAGCCGCATTCGAAATCGCAGCGAGCTCATCCAACTGTCCTGAGAGCTTCTGCGCGTTCTGCTCAACTTCGCTCAAACGGCCTTCGGCCGCGCTCGCGCGTTCTTCAAGCGGATTTGCTCGTGCTTCCACGGACATTGCCGTCCGCAGATCGGTGTTGCTGAATCTTACTTTCTCGGCAACCAGTTCGCCGTTCGATCCGCCGCGGCCTTCAACTTCAAGATTCAGACCACGCAGAATCTGAGCGGAAGCATAACGGGTACCGCTGCTGAACACTCCACCTTTTGTCTTCACGGAAGTCTGGTCAGTCATGCGCACAGTAGTGTCGTTGCCCGTGATGTCACGCACCGTGAACGTGTCGACATCGCGACGGACGACCACACCCTTGATCTTCATCTTTTCGCCACTGGCGACTGAGCGGGCTCTGGTTGATTGATTGTCGGTTTGGGCAATGGCCAATGGGGAAAGGGTGAGCGCGAGCGTGAACGCAAGCGCGATTGACCGAAACGTTCTGAAGCTATTCATAGTCAAAACTCCTTAAGTTGTAGTTAGGACGTCGCACAGGCGCGTCGGGTTTACGCGAATGTGATTTCCAGTTCGCGCTTTGCGTTGTCCGCGGAAAATGCAGACAGGGTTGTCAAGAACCGTACCTTGATGGCTTGATCAAAAGTAACTGTCGCATCCTACGTCACAATCAACTGAAGTCAATACCCCCTGGGCCATAAAGCGCACTTTGGGCGCAGTTAAAAAACAGAAATCATTTGTTCGTTACGCGATTGCAATAGAGAGGCCGAGTGTTGTGAAAAGGAAGAGGGTCTTTGAGCGTGGTTTTTCTCCCTCTCCCTCTGGGAGGGGGTTGTGAGGGAGCGAAGCTTGAGCGAGACTTTATTTTTTTGAAGTCCTGCGCAGCTGCGCCGCGCCAGATAATCGCGATCTCATTTAAGATCCGCTCAGTCTCATTCAACACCTCTTTATTCGTGGACCGTCGTTGAAGTCTGACGCAATTCCCGCGTCAGCGTTAGCGAACCGGAACACTCAAACCACCGCGGTGCTTCGCCTTGTTCATTGATAGATGTTGCGAGGCGAAGCCTCGCGTGGGAAAGTGGAAGTTGTGCCGCTAAAGCTTCGCTCCCTCACCCCAGCCCTCTCCCAGAGGGAGAGGGAGAACGGACGTCGGCTTCTGACACTAGATCGCGAACTGAGCGCTCTCGAGGTGCTCTTTAAGGTAAGCGAGGAAGCGTTCCGCATCGGCGCCGTCGATGATTCGATGATCGAAACTCAACGCGAAGAAAGCCATGTGACGAATCGCGATGTAGTCTTCGCCTTCGGGTGTGGTCAGCACCCGGGGGCGCTTTTCGATCTTGCCGACGCCAAGAATTGCCACCTGGGGCTGATTGATAATGGGCGTGCCAAACAACCCGCCGAAAACACCGGGATTAGTGATTGTGAAAGTGCCCCCGGCAACTTCGTCCGGCTTGAGTTGCTTCGTGCGCGCGCGATCGGCCAGATCGTTGGCCGCGCGTGCCAGACCTGAAATCGAAAGATCGTCAGCGCGTTTGATCACCGGCACGATCAAACCCCAATCAAGCGCCACCGCCATTCCCAGATTGATGTCGCGCTTATAGATAATCTGATCGCCGCTGACTTGCGTGTTGAAGATCGGGAACTTGCGAATCGCGTCCGTGATCGCCTTGAAGATGAACGGCATGTACGTCAACTTCGTGCCGGTGCGTTCCTCAAACCCTTTCCGGTGTTCGTCGCGCAACCGGGCGACCTTGGTCATGTCGATTTCGTAAACCGTCGTCACGTGCGCAGACGTGCGCCGCGAGGCAATCATGTGTTCGGCGATCTTCTTGCGCATCACGCTCATCTGCTCGACGCGATCGCCTTCGCCGGGTTTCAAGACCGACACTGGCTGAGAGCTGGGCGCTGAGGGTTGCGCCGCAGCCTGCGGAGCGGCAGGTCGTGGCGCGGACGCCGGCGCGCCTGACTCGATAAAGCTGAGGATGTCATTCTTGGTGACACGGCCGGACATGCCGGTGCCTTCGAGTTGCGCAATGTCGATGCCGTGCTCTTCGGCAATCTTGCGCACGAGCGGACTGGATTTCGTTCGGCGTAAATCTTCGGCGGACGTCGCGCCGCCCTGATCGCCTGTTTGCGGAGCCGCAGCTGATGCTTTGGGGGCCGCTTCATCACGACGATGCAGGGGCTTAACCGCGGTCTTTCCGCTTGGAGCTGGCGGCGCGCTGGGCGCGGCGGTCGGGGCCGTTGGTTTCGGCGGTTCGATATGCGGTTGTGCGGGCGGCGCCGCAGCCTCAGGAGCAAGTTGTTCGGCCGCCTCCGGCGTCTCTTGACCTGCCGCATCAGCGGTTTCGGTGGTGGCTTGAGCTTGTTCAGGACTAGCTTCGGGTTGTTCAGGACTCGCTTCCGGTGCTGGTTCAGCACTCGCCTCAGGTGCAGCCGGCTCAGACTTCGCGCCATCGCCGTCCAACACCGCGACGACAGTGTTCACTTCAACTGTCTCGCCCTCTTTGTGCTTGATGTCCGTGAGCGTGCCCGCCGCGGGCGAAGGAATCTCAGCATCAACCTTGTCGGTCGAGATTTCGAAGAGAGGCTCATCACGCTCGACATGGTCGCCGACGTTCTTCAGCCATTTTGTGATTGTACCTTCCGCGATGGACTCGCCCATCTGCGGCATTACTACTTCTGTCGCCATTTTATTTTTGTCCGTTGTCAGTGGTCAGTAGTCAGTTGTGCGAAGACCGATTCGCCAGTGCCGCATTGCAACTGACGACTAACAACTGACAACTGACGTGCTTACGCAGCAGCCGCGTTCTCTTTTGTTTCCGCCGTCGTCGGATCAATCGTAGTTTTGATTTCGGAAATCCGATTCGCCGGGAAGCCGCCCTGCTGAGCGTGCGCGCGAATCATGTCTTCGCTCGGCGCGATGTACACGCAGTAAACCTTGTCGGCCGTGACGTAACTTTCAACCCAATTAATCTGTGGGCCGAGGTTCTGGAGCACGTTACAGGATTTCTGCGAGATGGCCTGTAACTCTTCCGGCGACAAATCGCCTGCGCCTGGAATCTCTCGTTCGATAACGTATTTCGGCATGATCGTTCCTCCTAAGAATTCTGCAGACAGGATTTACAAGATGAACAAGATGAAGACAAAAGACATGAAAACGTTTAAGTCCACAGGGCTTTATCTTGTTAATCCTGTAAAATCCTGTCTATTTAAGCTCCACACGCTTAATAAGCCGCCAGTTTCCGCGCGGCATCCAGCACATCGTTCACTTGCGGCAAGTAATAGTCTTCCATCGGCGGTGAATACGGCACCGGCGTGTCGATCGAAGCGACGCGCACGACCGGCGCATCGAGCCATTCAAAAGCTTCCTGCGAAATGATCGCGGAAATCTCGCCGCCAATGCCGCCGGTCAACGACGCCTCGTGCAGGATCAGCGCGCGACTCGTCTTCTTCACGCTCGCCAGAATCGCTTCCTTGTCCATCGGCGCGAGTGTGCGCAGATCGATCACTTCGACGTCGAGGCCTTCCTTCTCCAACTCTTCGGCCGCATCGAGCGCCGTCAACACCTGCGCTCCGAAGGTGATGATCGAGACGTCGCGGCCTTCGCGCGCCACCCGCGCTTTTCCGATTTCGACAATGTAATCGTCTTCCGGAAGCTCTTCACGCAAACGCGGCAGACGGTAGAGCTTCTTGTGCTCGAAGTAGAGCACCGGATCCGGGTCGCGAATCGCGGCCTTGATCAACCCTTTCGCGTCGTATGCCGTCGCCGGTTCGACAATCTTTAGTCCCGCCGTGTTGAGGAAAAACGATTCAGCGTTGAGCGAATGAAACGGCCCGGAGCGCACGCCCGTGCCACACGGCCCGCGAAACACCGCCGGAACACTGCCGCCCCACCGATAACGCGACTTGGCTGCGTAATTCGTCAGCAGGTCAAAGCCGCACGAAATGAAGTCGATGAACTGGAACTCCGCGACCGGCTTCAAGCCCATCAAAGCCGCGCCACAGGCCGCGCCGACAATCGCCGCTTCAGAAATCGGCGTATCGATCACACGCTCTTTGCCGAAGTGATCGATCAGGCCATCGGTGAGTTTGAACGCGCCGCCGTAAGCGCCGACGTCTTCGCCGATCAGGAACACGGTCGGGTCGCGCTCCATCTCTTCCCAAAGACCCTGGCGAATCGCTTCGATCAAAGTGGCCTGACCGCCACGCGGCGGCCGTTCAGTTTTCTTCAATGACTTGGCTGCAGTTGCCATTAATCTTCCGGTTCTTCTACTGCAACGCCGCGCTCCTGCGCGATGCCCCGTGCCTTCATCAGCACGTCATCATCGACGGTAGCGGCGCCGCCAGTCCATCCTTCGACTTCTTCCACGGGACGTCCCAATGCTAACGCCAGCTGTTCGTTGCTTCCGTCAAACGCGTTGTCCCGCAGGCGTTTGATAATTGCGCGACCTTCAGTTTGATTAGTCCCCTGATCGTCCAACGCTTCGCTGCCGATGTTTTGTTCTTCTGTTGCTGTGCTCATCCCTTAACCTCTTCCGCTTGAATGTTTCTGTTTCTAGTCT